>NZ_JBICSQ010000004.1:0-444103 GCF_043197175.1 Amycolatopsis sp. NPDC049252 | reverse complement strand
AGGCCTCCGGTCGGTGAAGCGGTTCCTAGACACCTCCACTTCACAACCGGAGGCCTTCACCTGTCAGCACGACAGGCCGCCGCTGGTCACCTCAAATCGGGACAACGTCCCTGGACATCACACCTAGCGGTCCGCTCGCCCCAGCGGCTGTGCGCGACGGGGCGAACAGCGGCCGTCATGTTTCACGTGGAACCGGATTCGTCTCGATCCGACCCGTAGCTGACCGCTGGGCGAGTGGAGTTGTCCACATCTGCGGTCTGTCGGCTCGTTT
The DNA here is from genome assembly GCF_043197175.1 of Amycolatopsis sp. NPDC049252. NCBI lineage: Bacteria > Bacillati > Actinomycetota > Actinomycetes > Pseudonocardiales > Pseudonocardiaceae > Amycolatopsis > Amycolatopsis sp. NPDC049252. Next base: position 443,832 of record NZ_JBICSQ010000004.1, on the reverse strand, counting down.
TCGCGTCGACATCAGGGACAATCTAATGAGCGCGGTTTCACGTGAAACCCGCGGACGAGGAGTAGCCGGAGTGAGCTTGGAGCAGGCCGCGGTAGCGGTGCGGACCGCGGCGGAGCGAGTGTTCGGCGCGCACGTCGACCAAGCGGCTGGGTATGTCGAACTCCTCGAGAGCCACGGCGTCGAGCGGGGGCTGATCGGTCCGCGGGAGGTCGAGCGCCTCTGGGAACGGCACGTGCTCAATTCGGCGGTCATCGGCGAGCAGATGCCCGAAGGGGCTCGCGTGGTCGACGTCGGGTCGGGTGCGGGGCTTCCGGGTGTACCGCTCGCGATCGCGCGACCGGACCTCGATATCGTCTTGCTCGAACCTATGGCCCGCCGGGTTGACTGGCTGGCCGAGGTGGCCGAGAAGCTGGAACTCCCGATCACCATCGTCCGTGGACGCGCGGAGGAGCGGCCTGTGCGTGAGCAGCTCGGTGGCGCCGACATCGTCACCGCTCGCGCGGTCGCCCCGCTCGCCCGGCTCGCGGACTGGTGCTTGCCGCTGGTTCGTCCGGACGGCTTCCTGGTTGCCCTCAAGGGCGCCAGCGCGGCGGACGAGATCGAGCGGGACGGTGCCGCCATCAGGAAGGTCGGCGGCGCCGACCCGTTGATCGTGGAGTGCGGTGTGGCAGTGCTAGAGGTCCCCAGCACGGTCGTGAAGATCCGTCGCCTGCCGTCGAAGACGGGGAAGCCGCGGAGCAGGAAGCGCTAGCGCAGACAACGGGCCGCGATGTTCCACGTGAAACGACGCGACTCGTCCATCGACCAGACGTCTATATGGAGGAGGTGTCGAGACCGGTGAATCCCCCGCCGTCCGACTCCACGGAGACCAGCCACGACGTGGGCTGGACGCCGATCGCCGAAGAAGCCACCCGCGCCGCGCGTCTGCTGCACCCGGACGGGTCGCTGCCCCGGCCTGGCCGTCGCCGCGTGATGACCGTCGCCAACCAGAAGGGCGGCGTCGGCAAGACCACCAGCACGGTCAACCTCGCCGCCGCGCTCGCCGTCCACGGGCTCAAGACGCTCGTCGTCGACCTCGACCCGCAGGGCAACGCGAGCACCGCGCTCGACGTCGACCACCGGTCCGGGACGCCCTCCATCTACGAGGTGCTCATCGGCGAGGTGACGCTCGCCGAGGCGGCGCAGCCGACTGAGCAGTCCCCCAACCTCTTCTGCGTTCCCGCCACGATCGACCTCGCCGGCGCCGAGATCGAGCTCGTCTCGATGGCGTCGCGCGAGTCCCGGCTCAAGGAGGCCATCTCCTCGGAGATCCTCGACGAGATCGGCGTCGACTACGTCTTCATCGACTGCCCGCCTTCGCTCGGCCTGCTGACGGTCAACGCGATGGTCGCCGCGCAGGAGGTGCTCATCCCGATCCAGTGCGAGTACTACGCGCTGGAAGGTCTCGGGCAGCTGCTGAGCAACATCGAGCTCGTGCAGCAGCACCTCAACCGCGAGCTCCGTGTCTCCACGATCCTTCTCACCATGTACGACGGCCGGACCAAGCTGGCCGACCAGGTGACGAACGAGGTGCGGAACCACTTCGGCGACACTGTTCTGAAGACCGTCATCCCGCGCAGCGTGAAGGTGTCGGAGGCACCCGGGTACGGCCAGACCGTGCTCGCCTACGACCCCGGTTCGCGCGGGGCGATGAGCTACGTCGACGCGGCGAAGGAGATCGCCGAGCGAGGTGCACTCATGGAAAGGGGTAGTTCGACATGACCGAGCGCAGAGGAGGGCTGGGGCGCGGCCTCGCCGCTCTCATCCCGACCGGGCCGGCCGGTGGTCCGCTGCCCGCGCCCGGTGAGGGGTCGGCCGCGGAGAAGAAGGCGGCCGAGGAAAAGGGCTGGTTCGCCGCGAACGGTCAGGCGAAGCAGCACAGCGGCGAGGTCGCCGGCGCGGTCTACCGCGAGATCCCGGTCGGCTCGATCAAGCCCAACCCGAAGCAGCCGCGGCTCGCTTTCGACGAGGAGGCGCTCGCCGAACTCGAGCACTCGATCCGCGAGTTCGGGCTCATGCAGCCCATCGTGGTGCGCGAGCTCGGGAACGACGAGTACGAGCTCGTCATGGGCGAGCGGCGGCTCCGGGCGTCGCAGCAGGCGGAGCTCGAAGCGATCCCGGCGATCGTCCGGCAGACCGCCGACGAGTCGATGCTGCGCGACGCGCTCCTGGAGAACATCCACCGCGTCCAGCTGAACCCGCTCGAAGAGGCGGCGGCGTACCAGCAGCTGCTCGACGAGTTCGCGGTCACGCACGAGGAGCTGGCGAGCCGGATCGGCCGCAGCCGGCCGGTCATCACCAACACGATCCGGCTCCTCAAGCTCCCCCTGCCGGTGCAGCGCCGGGTTGCCGCGGGCGTCCTCTCCGCCGGGCACGCGCGTGCGCTGCTGTCGCTGGAGGACCCCGAGAGTCAGGAAGAGCTCGCCGCGCGCATCATCGCGGAGGGCATGTCGGTCCGGGCGACCGAGGAAGCCGTCACGCTCAAGAAGAGCGAGAAGCCGGCCAAGCCGAAGCCCGCGCCACGCAAGCCGATCCAGGCGCCCGGACTGCAGGATCTCGCGAACCGGCTTTCGGACCGCTTCGACACCCGCGTGAAGGTCGACCTCGGCCGCCGCAAGGGCCGGATCGTGCTCGAGTTCGGCTCGGTCGACGACCTCGAGCGCATCGTCTCGATCATCGACGCGAATGGGGCGAATCAGACACCGGAAACCGATTAGGGATCACCCCAGGGTGTTTCGTCACGGTGATGATTGCTCCACGCGGTTGCGGTGACCACGTCCGGTGATGGACGCTCGCGACACGAAAAAGGCCACCACGGAGGTTTCCGTAGTGGCCTTTCGCGTACGTAAAAGTCAGCGGGAGATCGCGCGCCCGATCAGGTCGGCGAAGACCGTGCCGAGCGACTTGCCCGCCGCGTCGATCGCCATCGGGACCGTCGACGTCTCGGTGAGCCCGGGTGACGGGTTCACCTCCAGGAAGTGGACCGTGCCGTCTTCGGCGACGATCGCGTCGGTCCGGGAGATGTCCCGCAGTCCGAGGACGCGGTGCGCGGCGACGGCGAGTTCTGCGACGGCCTTGGCCGCGGCGTCGTCGAGCCGGGCCGGGGTGAAGAAGTCCGTCAGGCCGGCGGTGTAGCGGGACGTGTAGTCGTACACGCCGCTCTCCGGCACGATCTCGACCGCCGGCAGGGCCTCGGGACCGTTCTCGCCTTCGATGACCGTCACGGCCACCTCGACGCCGGCCACGAGCCGCTCGGCGAGCACCGTGTCGCCGTAGGCGAAGCAGCCGACCATCGCGGTGGGCAGCTCCGCCGCCTCGCGCACCACCTGGGTGCCGAGCGCCGAGCCGCCCTGGTCGGGCTTGAGGATCAGCGGCAGGCCGAGGCGCTCCACCATCGCGTCGAGCACCGCCTGGGCGCCGAGCTCGCGGAACGTGCTGTGCGGCAGCACGGCCCAGGCCGGCGTCACGAACCCGGCGTTCTCGACGAGCGCCTTCGCCGTCGGCTTGTCCCACGCGCGGCGGCAGCCCTGGGAGCCGGTGCCGACGAACGGCACCTCCAGCATCTCCAGCACCGTCTGCACCGAGCCGTTTTCACCCTCACCGCCGTGCAGAGCGACGACCACCGCGTCCGGCCGCTGGGTGCGCAGGCGCTCCAGCAGGCCCGCGTCGGTGTCCCACTCCTCGATGCCGAGGCCTTCGGACTTGAGCGCCGCGGAGAGCCGTCGCCCGGACCTCAGCGAGACGTCGCGTTCGTGCGAGAGCCCGCCGGCGAGCACGGCAACGGTACGGTCGACCACCGTGGAAACTCCTTAGCTGGAATGAATTTCAGACCGTGTCCGGGGACGGGTTCTGCGGCCCCTGGATCTGGCGCGAGCCCACGTTACCGAAGGTGCGGGCCAGGTCCATTTCGGACTCCAGCACCGCGGCCAGCCGCCGGACGCCCTCGCGGATCCGCTCCGGCGTCGGGTAGCAGTAGGACAGGCGCATCTGGCGGCTGCCGAACCCGTCGGCGTAGAAGCCGGTTCCGGACGCGTAGGCCACCCGCGCGGTCACCGCGCGCGGCAGCATCGCCTTGGTGTCGACACCTTCCGGCACGGTCACCCAGACGTAGAAGCCGCCGTCGGGCTTCGTCCACGAGCAGCCCGGGGGCAGGTACTGGTCGAGCGCCGACAGCATCGCGTCGCGGCGCTCGCGGTAGTTCTCGCGGAACTTCTTGATCTGGCCCTTCCAGTCGTGCGTGGCCAGGTAGCGCGACACGATCATCTGGTTGAAGGTCGGCGGGCACAGCGTCGCCGACTCCGCGGCCAGCACGAGTTTCTCGCGCACGGCGTGCGGCGCCAGCACCCAGCCGACGCGCAGGCCCGACGCGAACGTCTTCGAGAACGAGCCGAGGTACACGACGTTCTCGGGGTCCGTCGAGCGCAGCGCCGGGTACGTCTGCCCGTCGAAACCGAGCATCCCGTACGGGTTGTCTTCGACGACCAGCACTCCGTGCTCGCGGCAGATCTCCAGGATCTCCGCGCGGCGCTCCACAGCCAGCGTCACGCCGGCCGGGTTGTGGAAGTTCGGGATCGTGTAGAGGAACTTGACGCGCCGGCCGGCCTTCTCCGTCTGGACCAGCGCCTCGCGCAGCAGTTCGGGCACCAGGCCGTTCTCGTCCATCGCCACGTGCACGACCTGCGCCTGGTACGCGGCGAACGAGCCCAGCGCGCCGACGTAGGACGGGCCCTCGGCGATCACGACGTCACCCGGGTCGCAGAACAGGCGCGTGACCATGTCCAGGCCCATCTGGGAGCCGACGGTCACCACGACGTCGTCCGGGTGTGCCTTGATGCCCTCCAGCGCCATGATTTCGCAGATCTGCTCGCGCAGCACGGGGACGCCGTGCGCCGAGCCGTACTGCAGGGCCACCAGGCCGTCTTCGGCGATGATCTCCGCCACCTGCGCCGAGAGCGTGTCGAGCGGGAGCGCGGCCAGGTTCGGCATGCCACCGGCGAGGGAGACCACCTCGGGCCGGCTGGCCACCGCGAACAGGGCCCGGATCTCGGAGGCGGTCATCCCGGCGGTGCGCGCGGCATACCGCTCGAGGTGCGGGTCGAGGTTCTGGCGGCCGCTCAGAGACGTTTTCTGGGGCTTGCCGGGGCGGTTCTCGGTCATCGACGATTCACCCGGGGGTCGGTGGACAAAGGCCCGCTCCCGCACGGGAGCGGTAGATCCATCGAGTGTAACCGGGCACCCATCCGGGACCCCTGACCTTTCGGTGCTTCTCACATCGGCCTACCATCGACTCTGGCTACCGTGTTCGTGCTGTGGTTCCGCGCGGCTTGACGACCGGGCAGCCTGTCAGGGGAGCGCAGGTCAGGGAGGTCGCGGGTGTCGCGTCGCGTCGTGGGCGTCACACTGGACAACCTCGAGCACTTGCCGAAGAGCTGTCGCAGGTGTGTGTACTGGGAGCTGGCCCCGCACCTGAAGAACCAGGCCGAGGAGTTCGGCGCCACCGAGGTCGAGAAGGAAGCCTGGGTCTCGAGCGTCCTGCTTGAGTGGGGCTCCTGCGGCCGCATCGTCTACAGCGACACGCTGCCGGTCGGGTTCGTGCTGTACGCCCCGCCGAACGCCGTCCCGCGGTCGCTGGCCTTCCCGACGTCCCCGCCGAGCGCGGACGCCGTGCTGCTGACCGCGTTCCAGGTGCTCCCCGAGTTCCGCGGTGGCGGTCTCGGCCGGATGCTGGTCCAGGCGGTCGCGAAGGACCTCACCAAGCGCGGTGTCCGCGCCATCGAGGCGTTCGGTGACGCGCGCCCCGACGAGACGGACCCGGACGGCGGCCACAGCTGCGTGCTGCCGGCGGCCTTCCTGCAGAGTGTCGGCTTCAAGACCGTCCGACCCCACCAGAAGTGGCCGCGCCTGCGCCTGGAACTGCGCTCGGCGATCACCTGGAAGGAAGACGTCGAGGCGGCGCTGGAGCGCCTGCTCGGCCAGGTGACGATCACCACGGCCGAGCCGAGCCTCGGTCGCGCCTGACCCTCCCGCAAACGTTTGCGACCGTGTTACCGCAGGCCGGTAACACGGATTCCGCAGGGTGTGCACGGCTGTGGAAGAAGAGCCGAGTTATCCACAGAGCGCTGATAGGCGCGGTGGACAAGCTGTGGATGAATGCGCCAAAACCTGGGGACGGCGGGTGCGCGTCCCCAGGTGTGGTGGAGCAGGTGAAGGTGAGCCGCTAGGGGTTGTGGTCGCCCTATTCGGCCTTGGCGAGCTCGTGCGCCAGGACGTCGGCGAACGTGAACGTTCCCGTCGGCTGGTCGCCCTCGCCGAGCAGGTACAGGCGCTTGACGGCGATCAGGATGCCCTCGGCGACGATGTCGCGGAAGGCCGGGTCGCCGAGCTTGCGGCTGTCGTCCGGGTTCGTCAGGTAGCCGATCTCGACCCGGACCGCCGGGCAGCGGGTGCGGGTGAAGATGTCCCACGACTTGTAGTGCGTGCGGTTGTCCTGCAGGCCCGTGCGGGCCGCGACCTCGCGCTGGATGAAGCCGGCCAGCAGTTCACCCACGGTCGACGTCGTGCCGTTGCCGTTGCCGAAGTGGAAGCTCGCGACACCCTGGGCGCGGGGCGAGGAGTTCTTGTCGCTGTGCAGCGACAGGAACAGGTCGGCGCCCGCGTCGTTGGCGAACTTCGCGCGCTCCAGCTCCGTCGGGCTGTGGTTCGGGCCGCGGGAGATCAGCGCCTCCATGCCGGTGGCCTTCATCCGGCCTTCCAGGCGGCGCGCGAGGTCCCACGCGATGTCGGCTTCGCGGAGCCCGCCGGCGACCACGCCGAGGTCGTCGCCGCCGTGGCCCGGGTCGATCACGATGCGCTTGCCGCGCAGCCGCGGACCGGCCTGGCGCACCTGCTCCTGCTCGCGCAGGAACACGGGGCGACCGCCCCGGGCCCGCGGCGAGGACAGGCGGTGCAGCTCACGGATGGTCGCGGGACCGCACATGCCGTCCGGCGTCAGGCGCATGTCGCGCTGGAACGTCTTGAGGGCGCGCTCGGTGGCCGCGCCGAAGTAGCCGTCCGGGCGGCCGGCGTCGAAGCCGAGCTCGGTCAGCCGCTCCTGCAGCGTGAAGACGTCGTCACCCTGGATCGGGGCCGCGATCGTGTACGACAGCAGGCGGCTGCCCAGGTGGTAGCTGGCGCCCTTGAGCGCCTGGAACGTGGCCTGACCCACGACGCCGTCGGTCATCAGCCCACGGCTCTGCTGGAAGGCCCGCACGGCGTTCTCGACGGCGACATCGAACGTGTCGTAGGCGTCGGTACCGGTGACCGGCGGGAGCAGGTCCATCCCGGCCAGGATGGACCTGATCTCGGCGACGTCCGGACCGGCGTCACCGCGGCGGAGTACCCGCATGCACTCCTCGCTCTTCCTCAGGCGCCGACTCGGGGGTTCGGCGCGGGCAAAACTTCGGGGGAAAACCATCACTGAGACGTGCTCAGGTCTTCTATTGTGCCTTGCGAACTCTCGGTGACACCGCAGGCCCGGTCGGTGCGTCAAGAGCCCGTTCGTGGCGTACCTCCCGTGGCCATCGTCACGCAGGATTCACCCACACCGGTGAGATTCCCCCGAACGACGAGAACCCGGGGCCCGCAGGAGGGTTCCCGCAGGCCCCGGGTTCGCCGGGCTTGTTCGGTTCAGAGAACGTCGGCGAGATCCGACAGCAGCGCGGCCTTCGGCTTGGCGCCCACGATCTGCTTCACCGGCTTGCCGCCCTGGAACAGGATCAGCGTCGGAATGGACATCACCTGGTAGTCACGCGGCGTGTTCGGGTTCTCGTCGATGTCGATCTTGGCGATGGTCAGCTTCTCGCCGTTCTCGGCCGCGATCTCCTCGAGCACCGGGGCGACCATCTTGCACGGCCCGCACCAGGTGGCCCAGAAGTCGACCAGAACGGGCTTCTCGCTGGTCAGGACCTCGTCGACGAACGTCGCGTCGGTCACCTTGACGGTGTTGGACATGGTTTCTCCTTCAGGTGGTTGTACGCCGGAAAGTCAGTTGGTGCTCGCGCCGTAGCCGCCGCCGACGAGCTCGGCCGCCTCGTGCGCGTCCGAGTCGCCGTGCTCCGCGAGCCAGCGTTCCGCGTCGATCGCCGCGCTGCAGCCCGAGCCGGACGCGGTGATCGCCTGCCGGTAGGTGCGGTCCACCAGGTCACCGGCGGCAAAGACGCCGTCCAGGTTCGTGAAGGAGCTGCGGCCCTGGGTGATGACGTAGCCGTCCTCGTCCAGGTCGACCTGCCCGCGCACGAGCTCGCTGCGGGGGTCGTGCCCGATCGCGACGAAGAAGCCGGAGACGTCCAGGGTCGACTCGGAGCCGTCCTGGGTGTCCTTCAGCTTCAGGGCCTCGACCTTGGTGTCACCGACGACGCCGGTGATCTGCGAGTTGAGCTTCCACTTGATCTTCTCGTTCGCGCGGGCGCGCTCGAGCATGATCTTGGAGGCGCGGAACTCGTCACGCCGGTGCACCACGGTGACGGACTTCGCGAACTTCGTCAGGAAGGTCGCCTCCTCCATCGCCGAGTCGCCACCGCCGGCGACCACGATGTCGTGGTCGCGGAAGAAGAAACCGTCACAGGTCGCACAGGCCGACACACCGCGCCCGAGCAGCTCCTGCTCACCGGGCACGTTGAGGTACCGCGCCGCGGCACCCATCGCGAGGATGACCGCGCGGGCGGCGTAGCGCTTGCCGTTCGCGGTCACGTACTTGACCTCGCCGGTCAGCTCGACCGACTCGACGTCCTCCGCGCGCAGCTCGGCGCCGAAACGCTCCGCCTGCTTGCGCATCTCCTCCATCAGGTCCGGACCCATGATGCCGTCGCGGAACCCGGGGAAGTTCTCGACCTCGGTCGTCGTCATCAGCGCGCCGCCGAACTGCGTGCCCTCGAACACCAGCGGTTCCAGCTGGGCCCGTGCCGCGTAAACGGCAGCGGTGTATCCGGCAGGACCCGACCCGACGATGATCAGGTTCCTGATTTCCTCGGCAGCCACCCGTGACCTCCGCTCGTAGTGACCCGTGTACCAGGCTCAACACGATCGTAGGTGGCCATGTTCCCAGGCGTGACAGCCGCTACTTCTCCCCGACTACCTTGTCGAACAGGACGGCCGGGTTTCCCGGTCCGCAGTCCGCCCCGAAGGCGACCAAGCGGAACTGGGCCAGCTTGCCGGTGGTCAGGATGATCATGACGCCGGCCTTGCCGTCGACGTTGACCGGGCGGATGCCTTCAGGCCGCACCTTCGCGTCCAGCCCGGCGGCCGTGATACAGGCGTCGAGCCGGTCTTCGGTGCCCAGCGGGCCGAAGTCGCGGACGCCGACCGCCTTGCCGATCAGGGCCTGCGCGCCGCTGCCGTCGCTGCCGACCGTCGGGCCAGACGGCGGCGGGGCCGCGACGTTGGGCGTGCCGCTCTGCTGGGAGGTGCTCGGGATCGCGACCGTCACCGCGACGACGGCCGCCGCGGCCGCGGTCAGGACGCCGGCGACCCAGCCGAGCCGCTTGTTCCGGCGCCGCCGGGCCGCCGCGAGGTCCACCACCTGGGCGTCCCCGGTCCCGGTCTGCTCCGGTGCCGGCGCGGTACGCTGCTGCGGAAAGGTGGCGGCCGCTTCCGCGGCCAGTGCCGCGTCGAGCCGCGCCGCGAACTCCGCGGGCATCGGCGGTGCGGGTGCCTCGGCGAGCGAGGCCAGGTCGGCCTGCGTCGCGTCGAGGGCGTCCAGGATCGCGCGCGCCTCCGGGTCGGCGTTGACGACCGGCCACAGCTGCGCGGCCCGGTCGTCGTCCAGCACGCCGGCGTGGAGGTCGGCGAGCACGTCGACAGACCAGGGCGGACCGACGGTCCCCCCGATCCCCCGGCTTTCGTCCGTCATCGTCCCTCCCCGCTACCCGGCTGGCGCCCGGCCCGTTTGCTTTCGTGAGTTGGGACGTTCGCAATCGCATCGGGGTTCCGCAGGTGTCCGAGAACCTTCGCGAGTTTTCCCCGGCCCCGGGCGCAGCGGCTCTTCACCGTGCCCTCGGCGATGCCGAGCATCTTCGCCGTCTCGGCGACGGAATAGCCCTCGACGTCGACGAGCAGGATGGGCGCACGCTGGTCTTCCGGCAGTTGGTTGAGCGCCTCGCGCACCAGCAGGCTGGTCTCGCGCTCGGCCATCGAATCGCGCGGGGTGGCCGGCTCGTTGAAGCCGGTCTCCGGCAGCGGGACGGTCGGGCGCGTCTGACGGCGGCGGATCCGGTCGAGGCAGGCGTTCACCACGATCCGGTGCAGCCACGTCGTGACCTGCGATTCCGCGCGGAAGTTGCCGGCGGCCCGGAACGCCGAGATGAAGGCGTCCTGCAACGCGTCGGCGGCTTCCTCGGGATCGCGGACCGTGCGCAGGGCGACCGCCCACATGCGGTCGCGATGTCGCTGGACGAGTTCGCTGAACGCATGAGGGTCCCCCGCGGCGTGAGCCGCTATCAGATCCGCATCCGTGGGAGCTGCAGCTGTCACCCGCAAGAGCCTACTGACCCTGTCGGGTGCGTCACCCCGCAGGCAGGAAGGTCAGGTCGGCCATTTCGGTCTGGAACTCCCCGTCGGCGCCACCCAGCTGAGTGATCCAGACGATGAAGTACTCACCTTGGGTGGGCTGGGCCAGCGGGATCGTCGTCTCGCCGTCCTTCAGGTCGCCGTTGCCGACCACCTTCGTGTCGGCCAGGTCTGGGTTCTTCTCGGTCGCCGAGCGGATCTCGACCTTGGTGCCCGGGGTGCCGCCGTCGATCTTCACCTGGCTGAGGTTGATCGGGTCCTTGAAGGTGACGACCAGGCCGACTCCCGGCTTGATGGCGGGGAACTGCTGCTTGTACTGCTCGGTCCGCCACTGGGTCTCGGGCTTGCCGTCGGTCGCGTACTTCGCCCGGGCGGTGTTGTCGCCCTTGCCCTCGGGGTTGTAGACGGCCACGGCCTGTGGCTTCACCGCGGCACCCACGGACGGGGGTGGCGGCGGGGCAGGCTGCTGGCTCGACGCGGGCGGCGGCCCGGCCGGCTGGCTCGAGGCCGGCGGCGCCGCGACGTTGATCGTCGGGCCGCTCGCCTTCGAATCACCCTGGAAGACGTTGATCAGCATCAGCCCCGCCCAGGCGAGGATGACGACGGTGGCGACCACCAGCACGGTGACGCCGAGCGCGAGCTTGCGCCGCCGGGCGACGTCCTTGACCGGCTTCTTCGTGGTCCAGACGGTGCCCTCGGTCTCGGCCGGGTCCCCGCCGACGGCCTTGATCAGCTGGGTGCGCTCTTCCTCCTCGGCCACCTGGTCGAGCATGCGGAGGATGGCCGCGCTGGTGCGGATGCCGCCGTTGCCGCCGTCCTCGATCGTGCGGACGGCCAGCGACGACAGATCGGCGGGCACGGTCGGGATGAGCTGGCGCGGCGGGACGATCCGGCCCTGCGGCGTGGTCGGTGCCGGCGGGATCGCGGGCGGGCCGCCGGGCAGCGCCCAGCGTCCGGTGAGCAGTAGGTAGAGCACCGCGCCGAGCGCCTTGACGTCGTCGCGCAGCGTCGCCTCCGGCAGCGGGCCGGGGAACGCGAGCTTCAGCGCGCCGTTGGGCGTCAGCCGGAGCCGCTGCGGGTGGTCGAGGCCGAGGACGAGGCCGTTCTGGTGGGCCTGCTCGACCGCTTCGGCCAGCGCCTGCACCATGCGGGCGGCCGCGCCGGGCGCCACCGGCCGCTGCGCGACCAGGTCGACCAGGTCGCTGCCCTTGGTCCATTCCGCGACGACGACACCGAGCAGGCCTTCACTGGACGTGATGCCGCTGCCGAGAGCGAGCACGTCGAGCACGCGGGCGACGCCGCCGTGGCCGAACTTGGAGGCGTGCGTCGCGCGTTCGAGGGTGCGCCGCGCGAGCCGCGCGGCTTCCGGGTCGGCCGGGTCGCCGACCAGCAGGGTCAGCGCGACGTCCCGCTTCAGCTGGCCGTCCCGCGCGCGCCACAGGTGCGCGTCACCCCGTTCGTCCACGCCGAACTGTGCGAGGAGGCGGTAGCGGCCGTCGCCGACCACACGTCCGGGGGCGAGCGATCCGACCTGGGTCTTGCCCACGTGGTTCGCACCCCCTGCCTGTTCGCTGCGCCTCGTATCCACCCGCACTCTCCCGTTAGCTCCCCGCGTCGAGGGTACCCAGAATACGACGCGGGAGTCGTCGTCATCCGTACCGGAATCGTTACCCTCGCTTGATCAACCGGGTGAACCTGCTCGTGGCCGGCTGCAGCTCCTCCACCTTGAGCGCCATCAGGACGCCGAACGAGACGACGATGCCGACGGTGCTCTGCAGCAGAAGCTTCACCCAGGCACCGAAAGTAGGCCCGAACGAGTCGGGGACGACCTTGCCCACGAGCCACGCCGCGGCCACCCCGAGCCCGCTGGCGACGACCGTGAACAGGATCACGCCGATCACCCGCTTGCTCCGCAGGTTGCCCAGCGTCACCCAGAGCCACACCTGGCCGAGGATCGCGCCGACGACGAACGTCAGCGCGTTGACCATCATCACGCCGAGCACGACGTTGTCCGGCGACAGCAGCACCGGGCACAGGTACAGCAGCGGCACCTTGACCAGCGTCATCACGATCATGATCAGCGTCGGCGTCCGGGCGTCCTTCATGGCGTAGAAGACGCGCATCTGGAGCATGACCAGCGCGTACGGCAGCAGCGCGAACGCCGAGATGGCCAGCGCGTCGCCGAGCCGCTCGGCCGTCTCCACCGTGCCCTTGCCGAAGGTGAACAGCGCGATGCCGATCGAGCCCCCGACCACGGTCATCACCGCGGAGATCGGCACCAGCATCACCGTCGAGATCCGCGACGCGTAGGAGAGGTCGCCGATGAGCTTCTTGTGGTCGCCGTCGGCGGCCGCGCGGCTCATCCGCGGCATGATCGCCGTCAGCAGCGACACGCCGATGACGCCGTACGGCAGCTGGAAGAGCAGCCAGGCGTTGCTGTACGCCGTCACACCGCCGGGGGAACCGCTGGTCAGGACGCGGGTGTTGATCGTGTAGCCGATCTGGCTGACCGCGACGTACCCGAGGATCCAGAGCGCCAGGCCGCCGAACTCCTTCATCTGCTTGTCGATGCCCCAGCGCCACTTGAACCGGAAGCCCGACCGCAGCAGCGGCGGGACCAGCAGGATCGCCTGCGCCACGATGCCGCCGGTGACGCCGATGCCCAGCGTCAGCACCTTCGGGTCGGTGATCGACGGGTGCACGGTGTCGATGTCGCCCGGCATGATCCAGACGACCAGGATCGTGAAGATGACGACCAGGTTGTTGATCACCGGGGCCCAGGCCGTCGGCCCGAAGACCTGCTTGGCGTTCAGCACCGCCGAGAGCAGCGCGAACACGCCGTAGAAGAAGATCTCCGGCAGCAGCAGGTAGGCGAACGCCGTGGTCAGGCCGGAACTGGCCTTGCCGGAGCCGTCGACGTACAGGCTGGTGAACGCCGGCGCCGCGAACACCGCGACCACCGTGCCGAACAGCAGCAGCGTGAAGGCGACCGTGATGAGCCGCTGGGTGTAGGCCGCGCCGCCGTCGGGCTCGTCCTGCGAACGCACCAGCAGCGGCACGACCACGCTGGCCAGCACGCCACCCATCAGCAGTTCGAAGATGATGTTCGGCATCGTGTTGGCGACGTTGAACGAGTCGTTCGCGATGCCCTGGCCGATCGCGCCGACCAGCAGCAGCTTCCACAGGAAGCCGGTGATCCGGCTGATCAGCGACGCGATCGCCATCCGGCCGGACGCCTTCGCGAGCGACGGCGCCTTCGCCGGGGCCGCGGCCTCCGTGCCGGGTTCGACCGGCTTGACCAGCGGCTTGCCGATCGCCGGCATGACCTGCGTCGCCAGCGCGTCGTACGGCCGCATGACGTCGGGGTCGGCGACCGGCCAGCGGGAGGCCATCGGGACGCCGGCGGTGCGCGGGATGAACCGGGTCGCCTCCGGGTCGGCGGGCCGCTGGGCCTCCTCCTGCCACGGCCGGACCGGCGCCGGGCGGCGCGGTCCGCGGCCGCGGGGCGGCACCGGGGTGCCCGGGGGCGGTGTCCCCACGGCCGGGTTGCCCACGGCCGGCGTGCCCGGCGGCGGCGTCACGGGCGGCGCGACCGGTGGGATCACCGGCGGCGCGGGCTGCGGCAGCCGTCCCTGGTGCGAAGGCGGGCCCTGCTGCGGAGGCGGGCCCGGCGGGTTCTGCGGTGGTGGCGGTCCGGGCGGCACCGGCTGGACGCGGGTGGGTGCCGGGCCGGCCGCGTTGCGTGGTGGCTGTCCGCCACGCGGCGGCTGGGGCGGTGGCCCCTGCGGTGGCGGGCCCTGCGGCGGCGGGACACGCCGGAGTGGCCGGTCGTCACGCAGCGCGCGATCCGGGTGGTCGTCGGGTCGCTGGTCGCGGACCGGACGCTCGTCGTGCACCGGCCAGTCGTCCCGGGGCGGGCGCTCGCGGGCCTGGCGGTCGTCCTGGACCGGTTGCTTGGCGCGGGGCGGCCGATCGTCCTGGACCGGCGGCTTCGCTCGGGGCGGTCGGCCGTCGCGCGGTTCCTCGCGCGGCGCGCGGTCGTCCCGGGGAGGACGTCCGTCGCGGACCGGACGCTCGTCGCGCGGCGGGCGGCCCTCGCGGACGGGCTGGTCTTCGCGGGGCAGCTGGCGGGTGTGGCCGTTGCGCGGCGGCTGGCGGCGGCCGCGCTCCGGCGGTGGCGGAGGCGGCTGCTGCTTCGGCGGGGGCTGGCGGCGGACCGGCTGCGACGCTCGGGGCGGCCCCTCACCCCGTTGCGGGGGCGGGGCGCCTTCGCGCCGAGGACGACTCGCACGCTCGGGTGGTAAGCCCGGCTCTCTCTCCAACGCGTGCCCAATCCTCAGTGCTCGGTCCCGGTGCCGCGGCCTGGCGCCGCGCACGTGCGGACCCAGGGTAATCGGGAACGGCGCGGAACACTCGAAGGCCGAAGGATCAGTCCACCAAGTCGCGTCCGGCCTTCGCGTCCTTTACTCGCCGGTAGATGCGCCGGGAGGCCAGCAGAAGCAGGGCCGCACCTGCGGCGACGGTCGCGATGATGGTGATCGCGCCGTACTCCGTCGACGTCAGTTCGAACCGTGCGGATGACCCGAGCGGGGTATCGGTGGAGGTGCGCAACGACACATCCACGCTGAACCGGCCGGCCCGCAGCGCCTCGACGGGGAGGAAGTAGTTCTTGCCGCCGCCGGCCGGGAAGTACCAGGCCTTCGCGTCGTCGGAGCGCAGGCCGGTGTTGTTGGTCAGGACGAACCGGGCGTTGATCCCGACCGGCAGGTCGTTGCTGACGTACACCGGCAGGGGCGAGTTGCCCGACGCCAGCGCGATCGTCTGCTTGGGCTGCGAGACGGACACCTGCTCGCTGATCGCCGACAGGTCGGCGCGCGCGTTCGCGGTCGCCGCGTCGGCCGGCAGGCCCCGCCACGCGGTGGACGCGCCCCGCAGCTCGGCCAGCCGGACCGGCGCGACCACGTCGTCCGGTTTCACCCGTTTGGTGGGATCCAGCTGCATCGCGGCGGCCAGGCCGGTGGTCTTGTCGTCGAGGTCCGACAGCGTCGAGACGAGGGCGGGATCGGCCGCGGCCGGGTCCTGGCCGCCGTCGCCGACCGGGCCGGAGCCCGCCGGTTCGGCGGCCAGCAGGGTCGGGAGCGAGGTCGCCGTGACGAGCCCGGCGTCGAGGTAGTTTCCGACCTGCAGCAGGTACGCGGTGAGCTCGGCAGCCGGGGCGTCCCAGCGGCGCGGGGGCGCGACCAGCAGGTGGGCCGGCCGCTGCTGCCCGGTGGGCAGGCCGAGGCCGGCGCGGAAGGCGAGCGCGCCGAGACCGTTCTGGCTCGCGACGGCCGCCTGGGTGGTGGCCGGCACGGTGACCGAGTCCGGCACGGTCGGCACACCCGTCATGGCCGAGGCGATGAGCGAGTCGGTCGGCTGCGCCCGGACGCTGCTGCCCTGCACGGTGACCCCGCCGCCGGTCGCGGCGGGCGCGAGCTTGCCCGCGTCGGTGACGACGGTCCGGATCCCGGCCTGCGCCAGCGCGGCGAGCACGGACTCGTTCGGCGTGCCGTCCGGCCAGAGCACGCCCGGCTGCGGCGTGACGCCGGTGAGCTCCTGGATCGTGGCCGCGCCGGCCGCCGCCTTGGTGACCAGCGCGGAGTCGCCGGGGTGGATCTGCGAGACGGTGTTCAGGTCGGCGTCCGCGAAGGGCAGCGCCACGACGCACCGGTTGCCGACCAGCGAGCGGAGGGCGGCCAGCCACGTCTGCGCGGTCCCGGCGCCCTTGCCGTCGATGTTCCCGGCGTCGGTGTGCACCTGGTAGCCGTGGCTCATCGCGTCGACGGTAGCCAGCAGGTCCGGGTCGAGCGCGAAACACATCGACCGGGCCAGGTTCGAGTCACTCTGCACGGCCGTGTGCGCGGCCGTGACCAGCGCGTTCAGCCGGCCGTCCGGCCCGATCTCGTCGGCGAGGCGGTCGTCGGCCAGCACGGTCCTGCCGCCGAGCGGCGCCGCGTAGACGTGCGGGACGCTGCTGGTCAGCGGCCAGAGCAGGGTCATGCTCGGCGCGCCGGACGGGTGGGTGGTCTGCTTGCCGGGGCCGGTCAGCACCGGCATCAGCATGCTGACCGCGCCCAGCCGGGCCGGGCCGCCGAACTCGGGCGTGCCGTTGACGTTCACCAGCAGCGGGTAGACGCCGGGTCGGCTGAACTGGGCCGCGCGCTGGCCGGTCAGCGTCACCGAGATGTTCAGCGGTGCGCTCTGCCCGGGCTCCAGCACGTCGGCGACGGAGGTGAAGTCCGTCAGCGGGCTGTCCTTGATGACCGCGCCGGACAGCACCTCGCCGATGCCGCGTTCGGTCGTCTGCCGCTCCCCGACCTGCAGCCGCACCTGCGGCCGGGTCACCTTGCGGTCCCCGGTGTTGGTGACGGTGCCGGCGACGGTCAGCGTCGTCGTCGAACCGGTGATCACGCGCGGGTTGAGCTGGTTGAGCTCGACGCGTAGTCGGGCGCCCTCTTCCGCGTGGGCCACCGTGGCGCCGGCCAGGGCGGGGACGGCCAGGAAGAGGACGGAAAGGAAGGCTGCGGCGAACCGCTTCACTCGGGGGCTCCCTCAGGGGCGTGCTCGTCTCGTCCGTGGACGTCCGGGCGCGCCAAAAGTTCCTTGGCTTTCCGGACGAGCTTCCGCTCGTCGGAATAAGCGAGTTTGGTCTCCAGCTCGGCCAGCGGGACCCAGGCCACCTCGGTGACCTCGACGTCTTCGTCGGACAGCTCACCGCCGAGGCCTTCGAGCAGGAAGTGGTGCACGGTCTTGTGGATCCGCCGCTTCTCGGCCACGAACCAGTAGTCGATGGTCCCCAGTGGCCGCAGGACACGCGCGGAGATGCCGGTTTCTTCCTTCACCTCGCGCACGGCCGTCTGTTCCACCGTTTCACCGTCCTCGATGTGGCCCTTGGGCAGCGACCACAGCAGTCTGCCGTGCCGGTCGAGCCGGCCGATCAGCACCGCCTGTTCGCGCGCCGCGTCCAGCACGAGGCCACCGGCCGACGTCTCGTCGACCGTGGTCAGGCGCCTGCCGCGCTGACGCCTCCGCCGCCTCCGCGGCTTCGAGGCGCCGGGGCGGCCGGCTGATCCAGACATGCTGCGATGCTAGAGCAAACGGTTGCCCCGGTAGGCTGGCTCTCCGTGTCCTGTCCGGTGGTGCCTGTAGTAATCGCACCCGAACGTAGTGGGTTTTCCGTGAACGACGTGGTCGCCAAGCAGAACGCGGTGGTGGAGCAGATGCAGGTCTCCCCCCTGGCGGAAGAGCTGGCGGAAAGGTTCGCCAGGGCGGGTCACCGCCTGTACCTCGTCGGCGGCAGCGTGCGTGACGCGCTGCTCGGCCGTCAGTCCGGCGACCTCGACTTCACCACGGACGCGCGGCCGGACCGGGTGCTGAAGATCGTCAGCGAGTGGGGCGACGCGGTCTGGGACGTCGGGATCGCCTTCGGCACGGTCGGCGTGACGAAGAGGGGCATGCAGCTCGAGATCACGACGTTCCGCGCCGACACCTACGACCGCGTCGGCCGCAACCCCGAGGTCACCTTCGGCGACACCATCGAGGGTGACCTGCTGCGCCGCGACTTCACGGTCAACGCGATGGCCATCGAGCTGGCGTCCAAGACGTTCATCGACCCGCACGACGGGCTGCACGCGCTGGCCGAGCGGGTGCTCGACACCCCGGCAACGCCGCAGGAGTCCTTCGCCGACGACCCGCTGCGGATGCTGCGGGCCGCGCGCTTCGCCGCCCAGCTGGGCTTCACCGCCGCGCCGCGGGTGGTCGACGCGATGACGTCGATGGCGGAGGAGATCGACCGGATCACCGCCGAGCGGGTGCAGGCCGAGCTGTCGAAGCTGCTGCTGGCCGCCGACCCGCGCCCGGGCCTGGAGCTGCTGGTCGACACCGGGCTGGCCGACCGCGTGCTGCCCGAGGTGTCCGGGATGCGGCTGGCGATCGACGAGCACCACCAGCACAAGGACGTCTACCAGCACTCGCTGACCGTGCTGGCCCAGGCCATCGACCTGGAGACCTCGCACGAGCCGACGTCGGAGCCGGATCTGATCCTGCGGCTGGCGGCACTGCTGCACGACGTCGGCAAGCCGGCGACGCGGGAGTTCCAGGCCGGCGGCGGGGTGAGCTTCCACCACCACGAGGTGGTCGGCGCGCGAATGGCCCGCAAACGTTTGCGGGCGCTGAAGTTCTCCAAGGAGATCATCGACGACGTCTCCCAGCTCGTGTTCCTCCACCTGCGGTTCCACGGCTACGGCAAGGGCGAGTGGACGGATTCGGCGGTCCGCCGGTACGTCACCGACGCCGGCCCGCTGCTGAGCCGGCTGCACAAGCTCGTCCGCGCCGACTGCACCACGCGCAACCGCAAGAAGGCGGCCGCGCTGCAGGCGACCTACGACGACCTCGAGGCCCGGATCACCGCGCTCAAGGCCAAGGAGGACCTCGACCGCGTGCGGCCGGACCTCAACGGCGAGGAGATCATGGAGCTGCTCGGCCTCAAGCCGGGCCCCGACGTCGGCAAGGCGTGGAAGTTCCTCAAGGAGCTGCGCCTGGACCGCGGGCCGCTGGACCACGACGACGCCGTCGCCGAGCTGAAGCAGTGGGCGGCCGAGCAGGGAATCGGAAACTCCTGACCAACTCACCATGAATTCCGTGGAACGCTGGACCTGTCCGCCACGGATTGGAGATACTCCGGACCTCGGCTCACCGACGTGACCAGGGAGTTGTCTGCGCGATGTCCACCGAAGCGCCCGACTCGCCGAAAGCGGTGGGCGGGGGCAGCTTCTTCGTGGCGTTGCTGCGCCAGGGCGCGCCCGCGATCGCGACGGCGACCAGCGAGCTGTCGGACGAGATCGGCGACCCGACCCCGATCCACGCGCTGAAGCGGATCTCGAAGATGGCCGGGCCGATCGACCCGGCCCAGCGCGACGGCCTGCTGCTGCGGGCCACCCGGTACGTCGTGCTCATCCCGCTCGCCTACCGGCTGCTCGCCGTGCCGGGGCAGTTCACCTTCCACGTCTTCGAGCACGGGACGACCGGGTTGCTGCCGGTCGGCCTGTTCACCCTGCTCTCGGTCGTGCTGAACGTCATCGGCTTCCGCTGGATGTTCCGCTCGGCGCCGTTCCGCGGCCGCGACGCGGGGAAGCTGCTGGCCGTCGACCTCGCCTTCACCGTGCTCTCGCCGCTGGTACTGGCGCTGACCGTGCCGCAGGAGGCCTACTTCGACGCGCTCGCGGTCAGCAGCGTCCACCTGTTCGGCGAGGCCGGGCTGCTCACGCTCGCCCTCGGCGTCCCGGCCGGGCTGGTCTTCGCGCTGGTCAGCTTCCCCCTGCGGATGCTGGCGAACTGGCTGAACACCGGCCAGTTCCACGTCGGCGCCGCGTTCTCGACGTACTCCGCGCTGCTCGCGCTGATGTTCCTGGCGACCGCCGCGCTGGTGCTGACCGGCCTCGGCACGCGGCTGGCGCTGGCCTACGGCACCCGCAACGGCCGGCTCGCCGAGCGCGCCCAGCAGCACCGGATGCTGCACGACACCGTGCTCCAGACCCTCGAGGCGATGGCGCTGGCCGGCACCACGAACCCCGAGGAGCGGCTGGTCGAGATCCAGCGGCTGGCCCGGGCGCAGGCGATGGAGATCCGGCACACCATCGAGTCGGCGGCCTCCGAACGCGCGGAGGCCGGGGCGCGGCCGCTGGGTGAGAAGCTCGCCGCGCTCGCCGCCGAGATGGCGCGCGACGGGCTGCGCGCCCAGCTCGTGGTGGCCGAGCTGGACGACGACACGCTGTCCGAGGTCCGCCAGATCGCCATCCGCGACGCCGTCCGCGAGGCCCTGCGGAACACGATGAAGCACTCCGGCACCGACCGGGTCGTCGTGCGCGTCGAGGAGCGTGACGGCGGGATCGCGGTCATCACCCGCGACCACGGCACCGGCTTCAGCGCGGCCGACCGCCCGGCCGGGTTCGGCATCAGCGAGTCGATCACCGCGCGCCTGGCCGAGGTCGGCGGGACGTCGCTGGTGGAATCGAACCTGCCCGGTGGGGGCACGCGGGTGACGTTGTGGGTCCCCTTCTGATGCTGCGCCCGATTGATACCAATCCGACCACAGCCACGGCCGAATGTCTTCGTGGCAACGGTTACTTGCCGCTTGGGGGGCGGCCTGCTTTTGGTCGAATTAGTATCTCCTGAGCATGACCTCGATCGAGCTGCTCGCCGACGCCCTCGCCGCCCACCGGGCCGGTGACCGCGACCAGGCCGCCGAACTCGCCGCCCAGGCCGGCCGCGCCGGTTCCTTGCTGGCCGACGAGCTGCGGACCTACCTGGCTTCGGACGGCTCGGCGCCGGTGTACGACCAGCCCAGCGCGTTCACGGCGTTCATCCGCGGCGGGGGCAACGTCGGCCTCTACCGGGCGCTGAGCACCGAGCTCGCCGCGCGTTACGACGCCGCGAAGCCGGAGTCCCTGCTGGACCTCGGCTGCGGTGACGGGCTGGCCGTGGTGCCCGCCCTCGAGCAGGCCACGCACGTGCCCAGCCGGATCGACCTCGTCGAGCCGTCGGCCGCGCTGCTCGAGGGCGTCCACGAGCGGGTGCCGTCGGCGCAGTGCTGGCAGTCGACCGCGCAGGAGTTCCTGGCCCGCGACGACCTCGGCTGGGACTTCGTCCAGTCGACGTTCGCGCTGCAGTCGATCGAGCCGGAGCAGCGTGCGGAGGTGCTTCGCACCCTTCAGCAGCGCACCGGGACGCTGGTGCTCGCCGAGTTCGACGTCCCGGAGTTCACCGAAGGTTCGCCCGAGCACCTTCGCTCACTCGTCGAGCGCTACGAGCGCGGCGTCGCCGAATACGGCGAAGACGCGTCGCTGGTCGCGCAGGGATTCCTGCTGCCGGTGCTGCTCGGTCTCGTCGCCGGGCAGGAGCGGACGAACTGGGAGCACCCGGCCGACGTCTGGGCCGAGCAGCTGAAGACGGCGGGCTTCACCGACGTCGGCGTCGAACCGCTCGCCGACTACTGGTGGTCGCCCGCCGTCTTGATCACTGCCTGCTGAGCGAGCCCGTTTCGAGGTGCTGGGCGAGCGGCCGCGGCAGCAGGTACGCCACGGCGCCGCCCGGCATCCCGCCCCACGGCGCGGTGACGCCGGTCAGCACCCGCACGGCGCGCTGCACCCGGTACAGCCGCCGCTCCCGCTCGCGCTCGAACGCCAGCGACGTCTCCACGAACCGCGTCGGCTCGGCGTGCACCAGGTTGCCGGTCTCGTTGCCGAACCGGACGACCGTGGTGCCCGGCGGGAGCACGATCACGCGCTTGCCGCGGTAGAAGTTCAACGGCGGTTCGCCGCGCATCGGCAGGATCGGCCAGTCGGCGGGCTGGTCGGACTCCTCCGCCGGGCGTGGCGGCTGCATCAGCAGCGCGCCGAGCAGGAACCGGGCCGCGTCGCCGAGCGAGCCGAACGCCACCGGCTCGTCGGCGGGCGGCCGGGAGACCTCCCAGCCGTTCTCGGCCCGGCGGAGTGTCCAGACGCCTTCGGCGGGAACCTCGGTCGCGCCGATCCGGTAGGCCGCGGCCGGCACCCCGTGCTCGGCGAGCCGCTGCTGGAGCAGCTCCAGCGTCTCCGCGCCCTTGAGGTTGCGCACCTGCTCGCCCTGGGCGACGCGGGTGAGCGCGCGGGCGTCGGGCAGGTCGGCGGCCGACTGCGGCGGCCGCGGGTGGCCGGCGACCTCCGCCTCCGCCGTCGCCCGGACGAGCTCCCCGACGAACGGCGGCCGGAAGCCCGCGGCGCGCGCGTGCTCGACCAGCTCCGGCTCCGGCGGCACCCCGTACTTGCGCAGGTAGTGCGGCACGGCGGCGGGCCAGATCCAGGTGCCGTCGGTGTGGAACGCGTTGGGCACGTCCGGCGGCGCGCCGGGCTTGCCGAAGATGTCCGGCAGCGGAGCGGGCCGCCGCACCGCGACCGGCGCCCGGAACAGGTAGTCGAGCACCGCGCGGACCTGGTCCGGCGGCACCGGCGGCCGGTTGACCACCGGGCGCTCGCCCTCGGCGTGCGAGTCGGCGGCCCTGGCCACCCGGAAGGTCAGGTCCAGCGGCAGCCCGGCGCGGGCGGTGAGCCACGTCGGCAGGTGCTTCGCCGACCGCGGGAACGTCGCCAGCTCCAGCTCGTAGGCCGCAGTCGAGGGCCGGCCGCCGTCGTTCGGCGGGACCCGCCAGTCCGGCTCGCGGTCGGCGTCGAAGTCGAAGTCGAACGACGACGCCGAGTCCAGCGTGAACGTGCCCTGGAACCACGTCCCGGACTCGGGCTGGTACATCGCCGAGCGCAGCTGCGCGAAGAGCCCGCCGAGGCGCGGCACCGCGGGCAGCGACACCGAAACCGGGCCGTCCTCGTCGCCGACCGCGCGGAGCTCGATCTCGGAGTAGTCGCCGACCTGCCGGAACTGCGCGCCGACGCGGGCCCAGCCGCCGGGCACCGTGTGCAGCAGCGTCCGCCCGATCGCCCGCAGCAGTGCGTTCTGGTCGCCGGTGCCCGGCTTCGGGCGAGCGTCGGGCGACTCGGTGAAGTCCTGCCGCGCCTGCCAGATCGCCTTGACCTGCTTCGCCGGCACGGTCGTCGAGAAGTCGGTCAGGCCCAGCTGCGCCGCGCGGGCGGCGTCGTCCCGGACCCAGCGCAGGGTCAGCTCGGGTCGCTCGCCCGGAGCGACCTCGAAGACCTCGTCGTCGTACTCGCAGTAGGTGCGCAGCGTGAACGTCGACGAGACCTCGCTCGCCGGCACCACCCGCGCCGGACGCCCGTCGTGCTCCTTGTCGAAGCCGTTTGGCACGGAATCTTCTGGCAGCACCGACAGCAGCACCGTGCCGTCCGTCGTGGAGCGTTGCGCGCGGAAGGTCCCCTCACCCCACGCCGCGTACAGGCCGTCCGGGCGTTCGGCCACCTCAACCCGGTAACGCACGTTTTGTCCTCCCCTGACCCCAGTGACCCCAGAAATCTAGTCGAGCGGGTACCGAGCGAACCACCGGTCTTCGTCCGGCGCATCCGCGCCGAACTCGGTGAGCGCGTCGTCCGCCAGCTCGACCATGACATCGCGGAGCTCGAGCTGGTCGAGCCAGCTCCGCCGCAGTGCTTCCTCGCCGTACATCGCGCCGACGAGGTTGCCGCAGACCGAGCCGGTCGAATCGCTGTCCCCGCTGTGGTTGACCGCCGCGAGCAGGGCCGAGTCGGGGTCCGTCGTGGTCAACGCGACGTACACCGACATCGACAACGCCGTCTCACCGACGTTGCCCTGCCCGAGCGACTCCACCTTCTCCGGCGTCGGCGGTCCCTGCTCCGCCAGCGCCAGCGCGGCGTCGAGGGCCGCGCTCTGTTCCTCGTGCGCCGGGTACTTCACCAGCTCGGCCCGGGCCGTCGCGACAGCGTCGAGCAGGGCCTTTCCGTGCAGCAGTTCGTGCACGACCACCGCGAAGCAGCCCGACGACAAATACCCGCTCGGGTGACCGTGGGTCAGCGCCGCGCTCTCCGCGCCGAGCCGGAAGACCTCGGCGAGGTCGTCCGACCAGAGCGCGATCGGCGCCGCGCGCATCACCCCGCCACAGCCCTTCGAGTTGTTCACCGGCCGGTCCATGGTGCCGCGGACACCGGACCGGCCGTAGGCCTCCAGCTCACCGAAGCACGTCAGCCCCGGCGCGCGACGGCTGAACAGCTCCTGGTGCGTGATCAGCCAGCCGTCCGGCGCCTCGACGCGCGACTGGGGCCCGCGCGCCCGGTCCCACGCGACGCCCTGGGTGTGCAGCCAGCGCTGGTAGGCCAGCTGCAGCGAGTGCGCGACGTCGGCGGAGCCTGTCCGGCGGCACTGGGCGTGCGCGCGGATCAGCGCCTCCAGCGTGAACAGCGTCATCTGCGTGTCGTCGGTGATCCGGCCGACGCCGCCGTACGCGGGGATGAAGTCGGTGATGCCGTCCGGTCCGGCCAGCTCGCGGATCCGGTCGATCGAGTCGAACTCGGTCTTCGCGCCGAGCGCGTCGCCGATCGCGCCGGCGAGGATGCTGCCGCGCAGCCGTGAACGCAAGTCCGGTCCTTTCGGCGCTTCGGGGGTGAACCGGCCGCTCGGGTACCGGCGCTCCCAGCGCGCGTGTTCGGCCGTCTCCGTCTGGACGCCGTTGCGGTTGAAGTACCAGAAGACGTCGCCGGCGACGTCTTCGAGCAGCCCGAGGTCCGGCAGCGCCGCCACCCAGGTCGCGGGCAGGCCGGGCACGCCGAGCCGCGCGCCGGCCAGCGCGCCCGCGAGCGCTCCGGCGACCGGGCCGGAGCGCGCGGCGAGCGTGATCGCCGCTTCCGGGTCGTAACCGCGCTTGGCCGCGGCGAACAGCGCGCGCCCCAGCACCGACCGGACACTCCGGCCGTCGCCGATGCTCTCCAGCTGCGCGACGTCGTCGGCGTCGCGGTCCTCACGCAGGGCCAGCGTCGAGGTCGCCAGCTCGCCGCCGATCTCGCGCAGCCGCAGGTGCACCGGCAGCGCGTACTCCTCGCGCGTGAGCAGGGCCTGGAAGAGGGCGACCAGCAGGTCGACGCCCTCGGCGATCTCGCCCGCGGCGTCGCCGGTCAACGCGCGGGCGACGTCCTTCGCGTACTGCTCGCCGTCGACCCCTTCGATGGCAACGGCTCCCGCCGGCGTCGCGGCCAGCGCCGTGACCAGCAACGTCGAGAGATCGTCGGGCGCGGGACCCGCGCGCCGCGTCGCGACCGCCAGCCAGCCGACCGGGTCCGGATCCGGCAGCGTGGCCGGCACCTCGCCGGTCGGCACCGGCGGCAGGCCGCGCAGCACGATGTCGGTGTGGAACAGCAGGTGCCGCGTCAGCCCGCCCAGCGGCAAGGTGCCCGTCGCACCGCCTCCGAGAGCGTCACCGATCGCGAACCCGACGTACGCGCCGACGATCCGGTGCCACGCGAACCGTCCGGCGAGCGTGCCCTGCGCGAAGAACTTGCCGAACGTCCACGGCACCGGCCGGACGCCCGCGTCCTCGCCGACGTGCGCGATCAGGCCGTTCGCACCCAGGTCGGCCGGCCATTCCGGGGCCTGGCCCGCCCGGCGCCGGACGCCGTTGCGGTACTGCCAGGCGAAGCCGCGCAGGTACCGAAGGCATTCGTCCGGCGTCAGCTCGACGCGGTGGTCACGCGCCTGGTCGACGGCGTACCGCAGGTGGCGGGTGAGCAGGTCCGGCGGCTCGATCCCGAATTCGGCGACCAGCGCGGGCAGGGCTTCGGCGACCTCCGGACCGGCCTCGGGCGCGGGCTCGTCGATCCACGGCCGGGGCTCGGTGTCGGCCTGGGCCGCCACCAGCTCGGCCGCGGCCAGGCTGCGGACGAGGCCGGTGCCCGGGTCGAGCGTCAGGCCGGTCCCCGGCCGGTGCCGCAGCAGCTCGCGGACGACCACCCGCCAGCGCTGGGAATAACGGCCGGGCACCTTCGCGGACGCGCTGTAGGCGATGACCTCGTGACCCGACGTCCCGGGCACCGGGCGCAGCAGCGGCTCGCCGTCGGGCGTCGGTACCAGCACCTCGACGTCCAGCAGCGCCTGTGCGAACTCGGCGCGGCTGATCCAGTTCGCGCCGAGGTAGTTGAGGAGCTTCCCGGCGTCCGTCGCCGGCTCCGGGAAGCCGCGCCAGACCGGGCCGGAGGTGTACTGCTCGTTGGCGCGGTGGCGGCCCGTCGGCTCCCCGTACAGCGTGAACTGCGTCCAGCCGCGGATGGCGCGCACCGGGATGCCGAAGTCCGGGAACGCCTTTTCGTCGAACTCCGGGTCGACGTCCGGACGCCACTCGACGAAGCTGTCGTCGATCTCGCTCATGCTCCCCATCCTCGAGCTAGTGCCGCGGGTACCGCTCGATCCACTGGTCGCCCAGCGCGCTCAGCGCCGAGTGCCGGTCGAAGTGCCAGTAGGCGTCCGAAGCCACGTTCTCGACCAGGTAGCGCAGCTCCAGCTGGTCGACCCACTTCTGCGGCAGCCCGGGGATCCCGGTGCGCGCGCCGAGCAGGGCGCCGGCGATCGCGCCGGTGAGCGCGCTGCGGCCGGAGTGGTTGACCGCCCGCAGCAGCGCCTGTTCCGGGTAGTTCTCGAACCCGGACAACGCGGCGAACGCGCGTCCGAGCACCGAGAGGGTGGTCTTGCCGTCGCCGATCAGCTCCGGCATCCGCAGATCGGGCAGGCCGTGCTCACCGAAGAACGGCACCGACTCGGCGACCATCTCCTTGATCTCGGTCCACTCCGGACCCTGCTGGAAGGTGTTCTCCGGGTTGAGGACCTCCCGGCCGAGGTTCCAGATCGGGAAGCTGAACGCGTCCTTGGTCAGCGCCTGTTCGAACAGCCAGGTCAAGTACGTCGCCGTGGCGAGGTCCTGCTCGCCGGGGTGGGTGACGCCGGCCAGCTCGCGCACGACCTGGCGCGCGCCGCCGCTGAACCCGCTACCGGGCCCGGCCATGGTGAGCGCGGCGGGCAGCGCGGGGATCAGCGCGGCCGGACCGCTCATCGGCGGCGCCCCGGCGGCCCCGGTGGCGAGCTGGTGGTAGGCGTTGAGCTCGGCGTCGTCGGCGTCGCGGCGGGCGTGCAGGTCGGCGACCTGCACGAGCCAGCCGTCCGGGTGCTCCAGGGGCGCGCCCTGGGTGCGCAGCCAGCGTTGCAGCGCCCCGCGGGTGACGTCCGGGAGGAGCTGCTCGGCCTCGCGCGACTCCGGCTGCTCGCGGTGCGGGCTGCGGATCACGGCCTCGGTGTAGAACAGCAGCCGCTGCGTCAGCGAGCCGATCCGGCCCGGCTGGTCGAACGCCTGGACCAGGTCGGTGACACCTTCGATGCCGAACTTGGCGTGGATGTCGTGGAGCGGCATCCGGTCGACCGCGGCGCCGAGCGCCTCGCCGAGGGCGAAGCCGACGTACGCGCCCGTGACGCGCTGCCAGCCGTAGCGGAAACCGTCGAGGTCCCGCTCGAAGTACTTGCCGAACGTGTCCAGCCGCGGCACCGCGCGCCCGGCGTTGTCGTAGGTCGGGGCCAGGCCGTTCGCGCGCAGGTCGTTGGGCTTGCTGCGCGGCGGCTCGGGCATGGTCATCCGCTTCAGCCACGACTCGCCGAGCACGGTCTTCGCGCACTCCTCGGCGGTGAGCTCGTAACCACGCTTGCGGGCCTTCTCGGCCGCGGCGAGCGGCGGCTTGACCGGGTCCGGCAGCCCCATCCGCGACGCCGTGTCGGCCGCGACGCGGATCAGGTCCTCCTCGGCCTCCGGGCAGCGGCCGTGCACGTCGATGCGCGGCTCGTGCCGCGGGAACCGCTTGACGATCTCGGCGAGTTCGCCGCTGGAGACGTCTTCGATGGTCGTCGGGCCGCCGTTGATCACCAGGTTCGGCGGGTGCTCGAACTCCGCGAGCGTGGCGACGTCGACCCGCCACCAGCCGTGCTCGCGCGGGGGCAGGTGCCGCGTCGAGCTGAAGACCTTGAGCTCGTTGCGCTCCTCGGCGAAGTAGAACCGGTCCGTCTTGCCGGTCTCCAGGTCGAGGGGAACGAACACCTCGCACCGGATCAGCCCGATGAGCAGCAGCTCCCGGGTCAGCCAGCCGACGCTCGCGAACGACAGCAGCGTCTCGAGGGTGTTCTCCGGCTTCGGGTAACCACGGCGGATCGGCCCGGCCTTGTACTCGGGGTTTTCGCGCTCCTCGCCGGTCTGGTTGCCGTCGGCGTCGACCTTCACCCAGCCGGCGACGGCCTGCAGCGGCACGCCCAGCTCGCCGAGCCCGGCCTTCACGTACTCGGGGTCGACGACCTCGCGCCAGTTCTCCTGCCCGGGGAACGCCACCGGGACCGACAGCCCGCCCGGGTGCGGGTGCGCCTGGCGCAGCTCGCCGTCCGGCTCGCGGACCACCACCGACGGCGGCGGGAAGATCTCCTTGTCCGGCCGTCCCTCGTCGAGGAACGCGATGGTGTTGTAGGGCACCGACCAGCCCTCGGGGATGCGCAGCACCTTTTCGGTGTCCACCCGGAGCCCGGCGGGACCGGAGACGTCCGGGCCGTGCACCGCGCGCAGCCACTGGCCGACCTTGGCAATCGCTTCCGCCGCTTCCACCTACTCGATCCTCTCCAGGCTTCCGTCGGACTCGTGCTCGGCGATCGTCTTCGGCAGCACGCAGGCCACCGCGCCACCCGGCAGGTTCGCCCACGGGACCGTGATGCCGGTGATCACGTGCAAGGGGCGTCTCAGCCGGTAACTCCGCCGCACCCGCTCACGTTCGAGTGGCAGCGACGTCGTGGCGAACCGTACCTCCCCGTGGTGAACGAGGTTGCCGGGTTCCTCGCCGAAGCGCAGAACGACCGTACCCGCCACCAGCCGGGTGATGCGCTTGTTGCGGAGCAGGGTGAGGGGAGGCTCACCCGGGGCCGGGTGGACCGGCCAGTCGTCCAGTTCCCGGGCGGTCTCCAACGGCGTTTCGTGGCCCGCGGTCATCCGGGCGGGGTGCAGCAGCAACGCCCCGAGCAACTGCTGGGCGGCGTCCTCGAGCCGGTCGAAGTACTTCGGCTTCCGGGGTGCGCCGTCGGCGTACGCCGCGACCTCCCAGCCGTCCGGCGTGTAGTTCAGGCACCACGTGCCGTCCGCGCGGTCGCCGACGCGGTAGGCCTCCGGCCACACGCCGTGCTCGCCGAGCCGTCGCACGAGGACGGTCAGCAGCTCCTCGTCGTCCAGCCGCGGGTCCGGAGTGGTTTCCAGCTCCGCGACGACGTCTCCCCCGGTCGTCTTCACGTCGGCGCGGCTCGCCTTCGGGCGCGGCTTCCCCAGCAGGTCCGCCTCGGCGGTCCGCCGGACGAGCTGCTCGACGTACGGCGGCTGGTAGTGGAACCGCCGGATGTGCGCGACCAGGTCCGGTTCGGGCGGAAGGCCGTACTTCGCCAGGTAGTGCGGTACCGACGCGGGCCAGATCCAGGTGCCGTCGGTGTGGTGGCGCTCGGGGACGTCGGCCGGCTCCTCGGGCGCGAAGACGTCCACGCCGAGCCCGTCACCGTCCAGCACGACGGCCTCGCGCTCGAGGTACTGCAGCACCAGCGGCGCCTCGGTGTCGGTCAGCGGCGGCCGGTCGACGTCCGGCCCGCCGACGTCGGCGTACCGGAACACGACACCGAGCGGCAGCTGCGCGCGCAGCCGCCACCAGTCCGGGATGTGCTCGTCGGCCCGCGGGAACTCGCCGAGCTCCTCGGGGTAGGCCGCCGGCTCGGGCGCGTCCGTCCAGACCGGATCGTCGTCGAGCGCGAAGTCGAAGTCGAAGGTGCCGTCGGGGACGAGCGTGAACCGCGCCTGCAGCCAGGTGCCGCGGTCCTCGGTGTACATCCCCTGCCGCAGCCGGGTGAAGAGCTCGGCGAACTCGTCCGGGGTCGCGGCGTTGTGCCCCTCGATCTCGACGTGCTTGCCGACCTGCCGGAAGTCGACGACGGCGGGCCGTTCGGCGTCGGCCCGGTGCTCGCGCACGAGCTTTCCCAGCCGCACCAGGAGGGTGCGCTGCTCATCGGGCGAAAGTCGTTGTTCCACGTGAATCATTGCCTCGGGTAGCGCGGCTTGGCTTCGAACGTCGGCGCTTCACCGGCCGCACGCCGGGTGGCTTCGTCCTCCCACATCTTGAACGTGCGCTTGTAGATCGACCGGACCAGTGCGGACTCCTGCGGTTCCAGCCGTCGGCTCTCGCGTTTCCTCGCCTGCTCGTAGAGCCCGCCCACCGTCTCGTAGAGCGCGAAGATCGGCCCGTCGCCGGTCAGGTGGAAGTCCCGTTCGCGCTCGGTCTCCTGGACGAAACGGTCTTCGTCGAAGGGGCCGCCGATGTCCGACTCGGTGGTCGACCAGATGACCTCGCGGATGTGGCTGCTGTCCTGGACGAAGAAACCGGTCCGCAGGTCGAGGAGGAAGCCGACCAGACCGCCGTCCGGCGTGGAGTCGATCCGGTACGTCTGGGAGTAGTACTTGTAGAACATCGGGGTCTGGAAGGCCATCAGCCGCTCTCCTCGGATGTCAGTCCCCGCCGGAACGCTTCTTCGAAACGGCCTCGGACCTGCTCGGTCAACGCCGCGTCGAGCGCCGCTTCTTCGGGCGACAGGAGGCCGTCGCGCCCGTCCTTCCTGCTGAAGGTCTCGAAGTCGCGACGCACCTCGTAGAGCGCGTGTTCGTACGACGCCACCTCGTCGATGTGCGTCAGGTGCAACCGCAGTTCGGCCACGTGCCCGTTCGGCAGCCGCACGTTGAGCTGCAGGTCCCGGTAGCCGCTGCCCTTCGGCTCGGCCAGCCGGTCCGTGAAGTCGACGATCGTCAGTTCGGGATCGTTGCGCACCGCGTCCAGCGCGCGGTACATGTCCGCCACCCGCTCGAACTGGATCTTCGCGCCGACGAGGTCGGTCAGCTTCCCGCCGTTCCAACCGTGCTTCTCGATCTTGGCCAAAGCGCGTACGTCGTCCTTGGGCTCCGGCCGGAACCCCGCGTGGCCGTCGGTTTCGCCCGCGATCCGCTCGGTGATGCGGTTCAGCGTGCCCTGGGTTTCGGGCCAGCGCTCGCGTTCCTCGGCGACCCACTGCCGGCAGTACTCCGGATCTCCCGCTCTGCCGAGGTCGAAACTCTCGTGCAGCCGCAACCCCCGGTCGACGTCCATGGCGATCGCCGCCACGTCGGCGGAGATCTCCGCCTGCTCCGGAGTCGGGTCGAACGGCTCGACGCCCTGGTGCTCGACGTCGTCGGCCACGCTGTACCCGCGCTCGTTCACCTCGTGAACGGCGTCCTCGAGGATCGGGATCGCCTCGGGGTGCCTGAGCAGGCTGGCCAGCGTCTTCGGGTTGTCGAGCAGCGAGCGCGTCAGGTAGCCGTTGGCCGGATCCGCGAGCACCCGCACGAGATCGGGGTGTTCGCCGAGGTGGGCGCGGATGTAGTCGGCGTCCGCGTGGCCGTCCAGTGCCGCGGCGACGTCGTCACGGTCCAGGAAACCGGGTTCGGAAACGCCGTAGCCGCCGTGTTCGCCGTGCACCTCGGTCCGGACGTGCTCGGTACCCGGCGTCCCGACGTGCAGCAGCTTGATGTCCTTCGGCGGGTGCGGCAGGTGCATCAGGTCGCCGGACTGCGGGTCGATGAACGCGACACCGTCGCGGGTGTGCACGACCATCGCCACGTGCCCGTACTCGACGCCGTTCGGGCCGTCGTACTTCACCGCGACCACCGCGTGGTGGTCCACCGGCCGCTCGCGCATCTCGCGGATGACGTCGTCGTAGCTCGCGCGGTCGGAGAACGTCTCGCCGAAGCGGCTCTCGATGTGCTCGAGCGTGCCGCGGGTGCCCATCTCGTGCAGCGGGATCGGCTCGGCCGTCGCGTCGCCGCCGTGCAACCGGTCCCAGTACGCCTCGGGGCCGCGGGTGCAGTTGGAGACGTACCCGTTCTCCAGCGCGCCCGGCTCGTGGAAGCCCGGGTTGACCTCACGCAGGTGCGGGTGGCGGTCCTGGACGTAGGCCGCGCGCTCCGCCGGCGTCGCGGCACCGGCGTGGATGGCCGGCTCGGCGGGCGGGTTCGTCGCGCGCGCCAGCGACGAATAGTCGTGCACCGGGGCAGGTTCGATGTGCTCGGCCGGGCCGTCGAGGACGTCGCTGACCGACGTCGGGTGGTGCTCCACCACCGGCTCGTTGAGCCCGCCCAGGCGCTCGGCGATCGACTCCAGCCTGCGGCGTTCGAACTCGGCCGCGTTGTGCTCGTTCTCGGCGCGCCGTTCGGCCATCTTCCGCTGCGCGGCCTCGGGTTCGAGGTGACGCGGGTGGCCGGGCCCGATCTCCTCGGCGTCGATCACCCACTTGCGGCGGCCCTCGGGCGTGATCTCGAGCCGCTTGTCGTGCACCAGCAGCTGCGTCCCGGGCGGCGAGAGGGATTCGCGCTCGCCCGGGTTCTCGGCGAGCTTCGAGATGTCACGGAGGTTGTCCGAGCGGACGTGCAGCTCGACGTCGTCCCCGAACTTCGACGTCGAGAGCTCGCCGGACTTGATGGACGCGCTGGAGAACGCGGGCTCGACGACGACCGCGCCCGGCTCGTACGGCCCGGCGACCAGCTCGGCCAGCCGCGGGTCACCGCCGACGTCGACGCCGCGGACGGTCTCGCCGGACGTCCGCGGCACCTGGTTGAGGCCGTCGACGATGGCGCGGGTGTTCTCGTGCGCGAGGTCGAACCCGGGGTGGCCGGGCCCGCGGCGCAGGGCCTCGTTGACGTCGTAGGCGTACTCGCCGCGGGTGTAGCCGTGGACCGCGACGGCGCCCTCGTCGGTGAGGGGCAGACCGGCGGCGTCCCGGCGAGCGAGCGCGCGGTCGCGGATGTCCTGGTAGACACCGTCGTCGCCGACCGCGCGGCGGATGCTCTCGTGGTCGGCCGGGGTGGCGTGGTGCTCGCCGTCGAAAAGGTAGTGCTCGTCGTGCGGGACGCGCTCGGGCGCCGGGTTGAGCCGGTCGGTGATGGCCGGCGTCTCCTCGTGGTGCCCGAGGGGCATCTCGTGGATGCCGGTGGCGTCGTGGGGCAGCTCGGCGAGCCGTCCGGTGACGGGATCGGCGAAGACGATGCCGTGCTCGGTGTGCACCCCGGCGACCAGCCGCGGCTCGCCGCCGGTCTCGAAGGCGACGGCCGTCCGCGCGCCGACCGGACGTTCACCCAGCTCGTGCGCGACGTCGGCGAAGCTGTCCCGGCTCTGCCACTGACCGCCGAGCTGCTCGCCGACGCGCGCGAGGCTCGGCTGGTTCGTACCCGGCCCGGCGACGACGTCCTCGCCGTTCATCCGCCGCTCGAAGGCGGCCATCGACTCGGCGGCGTTGGTGCGGAAACCGCGTTCGAGGGCGTCCGGGCCGTAGTGGTTGCGGGTGTTGACCGAGGCGAGCTCGGGAACGGCGTCGCGGACAAGACGTGCGTGTTGCTGCGCGGACTCGACGGACCCGGCGTGCAGCACGGGCGCACCACCGGGCGTCAGCGGCTCGGCGAGCCGCGACCAGCCACCCTCGGGCGCCCGCGTCGCCGGCACCCGCCGCTCGGGCGCGGGCGGTGCGGTGTCGTCGCCGCCCAGCAGCTTGAACAGGTTGCCGCTCGGCTTGAGCTCGGGGTGCTCGGCGTAGAACCGTTCGAGTTCGGCGTCGGCCTCACGCTGGAACCGCTCTTCGTCGCCCCGCTCCTGGGCGCGGCGTTCGTCGATCGCGCGCTGGGCGTCGGCCTCTCCGAGATGCCGCGGATCCCCCGCGGTGACCTCTTCGGCGTGCAAGATCCACTGCGGCTGGTCCATGGTGCCGCCGGAACCGCGGACGTAGTCGGGGTGCTCCGGGTGGCCCGGCCCCTTCTCGATGCCGGTGATCTCGAACTGCGACCCGGCCTTGAAGAGGACCTCACGCTCGCGCCCGATGCTGGCCATGGACTCGACGTCCCGGCCGGTCCGGGAGTCGATCCGCATCTCGACCTCGCCGGGAAAGCTGCTCCGCGGATGCTCGGCGTCGACCTTCGACGAGCTGAGGAAAGACGGTTCGGTGAGGTGCGCGCCCTCGTGAAACCGCCCGAGGAAGGCCTGAAGGCGAGCCGGATCCCCCCGGAAGTCGATCCGCCGAGAGACGGTCCCGACATGCGGCGGCATCTCGTTCAACCCGGAAACAAGCGCCCCAGCCTGCGGCGCGAGGTCCACCAGTTCGGGCCCACCGAACCGAAGCGCCCGGTTGAGCGGCCCGACCAGCTCGTGCCGCGTGTAGGCGTGGACGGCGAAGGCACCGTCATCGGACATGCCGGGGTGGAACTCGTCGCGCCGGAGTAGCGCCTCCCGCCGAACCTGCTCGTGCCGCCACTCCCCGCTCTCGGAACTCTGCCGCCCGGAGTCGATGAAGGTGTCCTCGATCCGCCGAACCCCAGCGGGATCGTCGGTGTGGAAGTGCTCATCGATGAGGTAGGGCTCGTCAGCGTGTCCAAGCTGCTCGCCGTATTGCTCGGCCGGCACGTGTTCACCCGCTGCCGGGTCGGCAGGTTGTTCGCCCGCGGGTGCTTGCTGCTCAGCGGCAGGGTCTTGCCCAGCGGCAGGCTGTTCGGCCGCACGGCCTTGTCCGGCAGTTGCCGAGTCGGCGGGCCGTTCACTCGCGGGCGCCTGCTGCCCAGCCGCACGGTCCTGACCGGTAACCGGCTGCTGTTTCGCGGCGACCTCGTGCTGCTCGGTCGCGCGGTCTTGCCGTGCGGCGGGCTGCTGTTCTGCGGCAGGCCCATGCTGCTCAACCGCGTGATCGGGCGCGGCTGTGTGCTCAGCGGCAGATCGCTCGACCGCCCGGTCCGGAGCCGCGTGATCGGCAGGCGGCTCAGCGGCGCGTGCATGTCCAGCCGGAGTCGGTTCCGTCGGACCTGTGGGCTGCCCCTGCGGCAGAGCTTGCTCGGCAGGCCGCTGGCCCTGAGGCAGATCCGCCGGCCGGTGCGGCTGCTCGAAGGCCCTCGGCGGCTGGTTGCGCGGCAGGTTCTCCTGCGGCGGCCCGAAATGAGGCGGCGGCACCTGCGGCCCCACCGGACGCGGCGGACCCACCCGCGGATCGTGCGGCGACATCGGCGGGCGGCCACCAGGCGGAGGCGGCATGGACGGACGACCGCCCGGCCCCTGCGGCCCACGCGGCTGGTTCGGATACCCCGCCGGACGCTGCCCACCCGGCATCGGCGGCCGCTGCTGCGGCCCACCCTGCGGCGGCCCCGGCGGCCACCCACCAGGCGGCATCCGGCGCGGATCGTTCGGATGCCCCCCACCCTGCGACGCCTGCCCGTGCGGCGGCTGCCCACCCTGCGACGGATGACGTTGCGACGGATGCCCCTGCGGCGACTGCCCACCTCGCGCCAGCCCACCCTGCGGCGGCTGCTCACGCCGGGGCGGCTGTCCACCCTGCGACGGCTGTCCACCCTGAGGAGACCGTCCGCCCGGCGACGGATGACCAGCCTGCGGCGGCTGCCCACCCTGGGGCGACTGTCCGCCCGGCGACGGGTGACCACTCTGTGACGGATGACCGTTCGGCGGCCCACCCTGGGGCGGCTGCGCCGACCGCTCACCCTGCAACGGCACCCCGTTCGACGGAACCTGCCCACCCGGGAAGGGCCGCCCACTCTGCGGCGCCTGTCCACCGTGGGGTGGCTGCCCGGTCTGCGGTGCCTGTCCACCGTGGGGTGGCTGCCCGGTTTGCGGCGCCTGTCCACCGTGCGGAGCCTGCTCGCCCCGCCATGTCTGCGCGGCGTGAGGAGCCTGCCCACCGTGGAGCGGCTGCCCATCCCGTGGCGGCGGCCCACCCTGAGATGGCTGCCCCGGCTGCAGCCCACCGTGCAGCCCTTGCCCTCCACGGGGCGATTGCCCGGCCTGAGATGGTTGTCCAGCTTGAGTTGGCTGCCCCGGCTGCAGCCCACCGTGCAGCCTTTGCCCTCCATGGGGCGGTTGCCCGGCCTGCGGTGGTTGTCCACCTTGCGTGGGCTGCCCAGGCTGCGCTCCACCGTGCGGCGCTTGCCCAGCTCTCGATGCCTGTCCACCCTGCGGCGCTTGTCCATTGTGCGGCGCCTGGCCGCCGCGAGGCGGTAAGCCGCCGGGTACTGCTTGCCCGACGTGCGGGAACTGCTCGCCGTGCGTCGGTTGTCCGCCTTGCGGAGGCGGCCCGCCGTGGGGTGGCTGTCCAGTCTGCGGTGCCACACCACCCTGCGGGGGTTGACCACCGGGCGGCATCCGGCGTGGGTCCTGCGGTGCCGCGCGTCGCGGCTGTTCGGGTGCGGGCTGGCCACCTCGCGGGGGCATCGGCTGCGGCGCCGGTCCGCCCTGGCGGGGACCCGGGCTACCTGTGCGCCCGCCCGGAGCGCCGCCGTTCGGCATTCCGCCGGGGGGTGGCGTGAATCCGCCCGCGGGCGGGGGCGCCGTTTGCTGTGGTGCCCCGCCGCCCTGCGATGGCCCCGCGTCTGCGGCCAGCGGCTGGCTCGGGCCACCAGCGAACCCGGCCGCGCCGACGTTGTCCGCCGGACGTCCGCCGCTCTGCCGCCCCGGCTCGGCGCCGGAACCCGGCGGGGCCATGCCGTAGCCGCCGCTCGACGAACCCCCGGCGTGTGATGGGCCGCTCGTGGCAGCCGGACCGGCCGAGCCGCCGCCGTGGGGCACCCCACCCGACGAGCTCGGCATCCCGCCGCCATTCGTCGGCGGCGTGGATTCACCTGCGGGACCGTCCGGCGCCACCCGATGCGTTTCGGGCTGCTGCTGCGCGACGGGCTCCGGGCGTTCCGCTTGCTGCACGGTCTGCCGCTCAGGTCCCTGCTCCGGACGTTGAGACGCAGCTTCCGACGACGTCTCGCTCCGCGATTCCGGCTCGCGATGCGAAGACGCCTCCTGCCGTGACTCCGGCTCGGGCGCCGCCTCGTTCCTCGACTCCGACGACGACTCCGCCCGCGAAGGCGGCTCCTCACCCCGCGACTCCGGCTCCGATGACGAACTCGGCTCCTCCGAGCCTCGCCGCGAATCCGTGGACTCGTCGGCACCCCGGGACTCACCGGAATCCCCGGCACCGCGCGACTCCCCCGACCCGCCAGAGCCCGAGCCAGACTCCCCGGAAGGGCGCGACTCCCCGGAGCCTGAGTCGGACTCGCCAAAGCCGCGAGACTCCCCAGAGCCGGAATCCGACTCCCCGGATCCAGCAGAGCCTCGCGACTCCCCGGCATCTCCCGAACCCGGCTCCGACGAGCCGGAACCAGAGTCCCGGGATTCCTCGGAATCTCGCGATCCGGAGCTCCCGGACTCCTCCGAGCCCGGCTCCGAGGAGCCAGAGCCAGAGCCCCGGGATTCCTCGGAATCTCGCGATCCGGAGCCCCCAGACTCCCCCGAGCCCGGCTCCGAGGAGCCGCCACCAGGGTCCGAATGCGGGATGTTCGCCACGTGCACCGAGTGCAGCTGCTCCTTGGCGCCCCCGACGGCCCCACCAACCGCCCCACTGGACGCGCCCGTCAGCAGCTGCTCCGGCGTCAGCGACCCCAAGTCCCCGGTAACCGCCGCCTGACCGACCGTCTGCGCAACGCCCTCGACCGCACCACGAGCCCCGGCCCGCATCGCGGCATCGGCGATCTGCCCGCCCGCGCTGTGCGACAGTCCCTCGGTCGCGCCGCGGCCGATCGCGCCACTACCTGCGCCGACGACGCCGCCGACCGCGCCCGAGATCGCCGAATCGCTGGTCTTGGACCAGTCCCAGCTCTGACGATCACCCTTCGCCATCTGCAGGCCCTGGATGCCGGCGTCCATCCCGAGGTTGATGGCCTCGTTCTTCAGGACCTCCATGCCGATCTTCTTGAGGCCCTGCTTGAGCAGCTTCTCCAGCAGCTCCTTCGCGACCTGCTTGAACCCCTGCTGCGCCAGCTTCTCGAGCAGCTGCCGGAACAGCATCTGCACGGTCATCCGCGTCGCGACCTGGGCCGGCGCGATGCCCGCCGTCGAGCCGCCGAACGTCACCGCCGCGGCCGCGATCATCGCCGCGATCTGGGCGGCCAGCACGATCAGCGAGATGATGATCATGTACTTCGTGTACTCGACGTCCAGCGCCGTCTGGTCGCACGAGTCGCCCAGCGCCTTCGTCGCGTCGGCCAGCTGCTTGAAGTACGCCTCGTCGCCCTCGACGAACTTCTTCCACTGCTCCGCGAACGCGTCGGCGCCGTCACCCGTCCAGTTGTCGCGGATACCGGAAGCCGCCTGGTTGCCCGCGTCCGACGCGGGGCCGATCGCGGACGACGCCGTGTGCCACGCGTCCCGCAGCGCGCGCAGCTTGGTCTCGTCGCCCTTCGGCCAGCTCTCCCCGACGACGATGGGCAGCAGCCACTTGACCGCGTCGGGCATCTCCATACCCACGCGTCATTGCCCCTTGCTGAGCTGCGAAGTCACGTCTTCGTCGGCGCCCGACAGGGCCTTCATCGACTTGTCGACGTTCTGCTGCATCCCGCGCAGCCCCTGCACGAGGTTGGTGAAGCCCTCGACGGCGCCCTGCGACCCGGGCACGTAGTCCTTCGCGAACTCCTTGCCGGAGTCGTCGCCGCCCCAGCACTCGCCCTGCGCGGACAGTGCGCCCTGCAACGCCTTCAGCGCGTTGTCGAGCCCGTCGGCCGCCGTGACCAGGCCCTTCGACGCACTCAGCACCGCGTCCGGCTCCGCGGTGAACCCGGAACCCCCGTCCGGCATCAGTCGCCCCTCGTCATCCAGGACGACGGCGGCTCCTCGTCCTCGTCCGCACGCGGCGGGCGGACGCGCTTGGGCGCGGGAGCGGGCGCCGGCGGCTGGTCGTCGCGCAGGATCGGCCCGGCGTCTTCGAAGGATTCGGGGCGCGGCGGCTCGGGAGCCGTCTCCTCGTCGACGAACTCCGGGATCGGCGGCACCAGCCCGGCCAGCGACGGCGCGCCCTCGACCAGGTCGGCGAGGTCCGGCAGGCCTTCGGTGATCGGCGCCATCAGGTCCGCGATCTTCTGCTTGACCTGCAACGATCCCTGACGCACCAACGTCTGGACGGTGTTCGCGAGCTGCGCGGGAGTCGTGCGCTCGAACGTGGTGGGCGCGAACTCGAGCTTCGCGAGGCTGCCGCCGGCGTCGATGGTCGCGCGGACCAGCCCGTCGGAGGACGCGACCTGGGCGGTCGTCTCGGCGGCCGCGGCCTGGGCGTCACGCAGCTGCGCCGTCTGCCGCTCGAAGTTCTCCAGGAGGGTGTCCATCTGGTCCTTCATCGCGGCATTGCGTGCTTCAAGACGTGCACGGTCGTCGCCCGCGGTGGTCACAGGAGCCCCCGGTGTCCCTCGAACCTACTAATGACTTGCCGTCACCCTAATGCCAATGGAGCAGTCATCGGAGTCGGTTCGGGCTTTTGCCTCAGCTGATCGCTCGGCGCCGGGCGACCAGGTATCCCACGCCGCCGACCAGGTAGCAAACGGTTGCGGCGATCAGCAGGCCCGGCGAACGGCCGTCGTCCGGGACGATCAACGCGCCCAGCGATACCGCCGCCACCTGGGTGATGTTGAAGAGCGTGTCGTAGAGCGCGAAGACGCGGCCGCGGGCCTCGTCGGCGACGTCGAGCTGGATCGACGAATCGACGCACAGCTTCAGCACCTGGCCCGCGCCGGTGATGAAGAACGACGCGAGCAGCGCGCACGGCAGCACCATCGGCAGGCCGAGCGCGGACTGCGCGATCGCCGCGACGACCAGCGCGCCGAGCACCGCGCGCACCCGTCCGGCGCGGCGGATCAGCCGGGCCGTCAGCAGGCCGGCGATGAGCAGCCCGGCCCCGGCCAGCGCCGCCATCTGCCCCAGCCCGGGCAGGCCGGCGCGCAGGAGGCCGTGGTCGGTGAAGTAGTTGCGCATCAGCAGCACGGTGACCAGCAGCGAGACGCCGAACGACGCCCGGTGCGCGAACAGCGCGATGAACCCGGCGGTGACGCTCGGCGCGCGCCACGCGTGCTTCGCGCCGTCGGCGAGGCCGCGGGCGACCGCGAGGAACGGGTTCGTCGGCTCGTCGACGACGGACGGCCCGAGCAGCCCGCGCGCGAACCCGCGGGCGATGAACGCCGCGACGAGGGTGCCGAGCACCGCGAACGCCGTCGTGTACGCCGAACCGACGTCGTCGCTGCCGAACAGGGCACGCAGCCCGATCGCGCAGCCGCCGCCGATCACGGCGATGACCGAGCCGATGGTGGTGGCGAACGCGTTCGCCGTCACGACGCTCTGTTCTTCGACGACGTGCGGCAGCGACGCCGAGAGCCCGGAGCCGATGAACCGCGAGATCCCTTCCGCGGCCAGTGCCAGCGAAAACAGGCCGATCCCGCCCTGTCCGAACCCGACGGCGGCGGCCGACGCGAGGATCGCCAGGCCGCGCAGGAGGTTCGCGAAGATCAGGACCTTGCGCCGGTCCCAGCGGTCCAGCAGGGCGCCCGCGAACGGGCCGACCAGGGAGTACGGCAACAGCAGCGCCGCGAAGCCGCCCGCGATGGCCAGCGGATCGGCGCCGCGTTCGGGGTTGAAGAGCACTGCACCGGCGAGCCCGGCGCGGAAGACGCCGTCACCCCAGCTGGCGGCGAAGCGCGTGAAGAGCAGACGCCGGAAGGCCGGGTCCTTGAGAAGCTCCCGAGGGCCCCTTCGGCCCGTGGCCACGTCGGCGCTGATCGTCACGAAGCCAGAGTAGAGGGTGGCCGACGCACTGAGGTCGCCTCTCGGCGGCTATGCGCAGTGTGGCTCCAGCCGGACGGTATTCCACAAAGGCGGTTCTTCAGTGAGCCCGGGGGACACGGAGTGCGCCGACCACTGTTTCAAACGGGGCGGGTGGGGCGATTGTTCCCGAGCCGAAGTAATTCCCCGGGCCAAGGGTGGGATCATGGGTCGCGTGCCAGCGGACGCCGAGGTTGAACCGGGAACGCTCCTGGTCGCCGCCCCCACGATGGTCGACCCCAACTTCAAGCGGACCGTCGTGTTCGTCATCGATCACCGCGACGAAGGCACGCTCGGCGTCGTCCTGAACCGCCCGAGTGACGTGGCCGTGCACGACGTGCTGCCGAACTGGGGCGGGCACGTCGCGGAGCCGCAGGCGGTGTTCGTCGGCGGGCCGGTGGAGAAGAAGACGGCCCTGTGCCTGGCCGCGCTGCGCACCGGCGAGACCGCGGCGAGCGTGCCGGGCGTGATCGCCGTCCGCGGGCCGGTCGCGCTGGTCGACCTGGACACCGACCCCGAGATCCTGGTGCCGAAGGTCCGCGGCGTGCGCGTGTTCGCCGGGTACGCGGGCTGGGATTCCGGCCAGCTGGCCGGCGAGATCGAGCGGGACGACTGGGTGATCGTGCCCGCCCTGCCGAGCGACATCCTGGCCTCGCCGAGCGGCGACCTCTGGAGCCAGGTGCTGCGCCGCCAGGGCGTCCCGATCGCGCTGCTGGCCACCCATCCGGGTGACCTCCAGCGGAACTAGCTCGGCAAAGGATCAAGCCTTCTTGAAGACGCCGCAGCCGCCCTCGCCGCACGCGCAGCCGCTGCAGCCGGCGGGGGCGGCCGGAGCCGGGGCGGGGACGGTCAGCGCGGCCCGGTTGCCGAGCACGCCACCGCCTGCGACCAGCACGAACATCGCGACGACGCCACCGAGCGCGGCGGCGACCAGGCCACCGGTCGACGGCATCGCGAGCCCGGCCAGCCCGGAGAGGATCGAGATCGCCCCGCCGGCCGCCGTCGGCATCCCGGCGACGCGGTTGGCCAGCTTGAACGCTTCTTCACTGCGCAGTGCGGCTTGTGTGCGCACACCGGTGCCGCCTTCGCGCGTCAGCTTTTCGCGGACGCCGAGGACACCACCCCAGCCGACGACGACACCGAGCAGGATCGGAACCAGCGCGATAGCGAACACGGGTCCAAGGATAAGCGTGACGTTCCGGCAACCTGCTGGATACCCTGGTCGACTGTGCTACAGGCCATGTCACCCCGCGTACTGCCCACCGTGCTGGCTCTTGCTCTGATCGGGGGATTGGCCGCCGCTGCGCCGGCCAGTGCCACCGAGAGTCACCAGCGTCCGATTCGGCTGATCGGCGAAAAGATCGTCCCGAACTCCCTGCCGTACCAGGGGACGATCGTCGGCGGCCTCTCCAGTATCGACTACGACCCGCGGACCGGCGGTTACGCCCTGATCTGCGACGACCGGTCGGCGATCAACCCCGCCCGGTTCTACACCGCGACCTTCCCGGTGACGGCGAAGGGCGTCGGCGACGTCACCTTCACCGGCACGAAGCCGTTCCTGCGTCCCGACGGCACGCCGTACCCGCCGCTCACGCAGAACGACCCGGCGAAGCCGCAGAATGAGCAGACGATCGACCCCGAAGAGCTGCGCGTCGACCCGTGGACCGGCGACTACTACTGGTCGCAGGAGGGCGAGCGCACCGCGACGACGCTGATCGACCCGTCGATCCGCGAGGCGCGCCGCGACGGCGAGTACGTCCGCGACCTGCCGATCCCCGCGAACGAGAAGATGACGCCGACGAGCGGCCCGCGGCAGAACCTGGTCCTCGAGGGCATCACCTTCACCGGGTTCGGCGCGCTGATCGCGAGCAACGTCGAGGGACCGCTCCTGCAGGACGGCCCGGAGTCGACGCGCACGACCGGCGGCGTCTCCCGGATCACG
Organism: Amycolatopsis sp. NPDC049252; assembly: GCF_043197175.1. Taxonomy (NCBI): domain Bacteria; kingdom Bacillati; phylum Actinomycetota; class Actinomycetes; order Pseudonocardiales; family Pseudonocardiaceae; genus Amycolatopsis; species Amycolatopsis sp. NPDC049252. The sequence goes on along the minus strand of NZ_JBICSQ010000004.1, from coordinate 401,082 downwards.
CTGCAGGGCCGCTACGGCCCGGTGCTGGCGCAGTACGCCTACCCGCAGGAGCCGATTTTCGCGTCACCGGTGCCGGATGGCGCGTTCGCCACGACCGGCGTCTCCTCGATGCTGGCCGTCGACCAGGCCGACCCGACCAAGTACCTGATGATGGAACGCTCGTTCGTCACCGGTGTCGGCAACAAGGTGCGCGTCTACGAAATCGACACGAAGGGCGCGACGAACATCCTGAACGTCAAGTCCCTGGCCGACGCCAAGAACGTCAAGCCGGTCAAGAAGCGCCTGCTCTTCGACGCGGCCGACCTCGGCCTGTCCACTGTGGACAACCTCGAAGGCATGACGTGGGGCCCGAAGCTGCCGGGTGGCGAGCGCAGCCTGGTGATCGTCAGCGACAACAACTTCTCGGCCACCCAGGTCACGCAGTTCGCCGCAGTGGCGGTCCCCTCCGAACGGCTTTGACCAGCAAGTTACGATGAACGTGTGAACACGGCTCGGCTGCTCCTTAGCTTGCCGCGCTGACCGGGCCCGGCCCGGCCGGCGCGGCGACCCCTCATGCCCTCGCGGCTGAGGGGTCGAGTTGTTTCTGGAGCACCTCGCGACGAAGGATGACGGCGATGACTGAGGCGACAGGGACCGACGTCCCGGCGCACCGCTACACGGCCGCGCTGGCCGGTCAGATCGAGCGGCGCTGGCAGGACTTCTGGGCCGACCAGGGCACGTTCCACGCGCCCAACCCCGTCGGGCCGCTCGCGGTCGAGGGGCAGCCGGTCCCCAGCGACAAGCTGTTCGTCCAGGACATGTTCCCGTACCCGTCGGGCTCCGGCCTGCACGTCGGGCACCCGCTGGGCTTCATCAGCACCGACGTCTTCGCCCGTTTCCACCGCATGATCGGGCGCAACGTGCTGCACACGATGGGCTTCGACGCGTTCGGCCTGCCGGCCGAGCAGTACGCGGTCCAGACCGGGCAGCACCCGCGCAAGACGACCGAGGAGAACATCCGGACCTACCTGCGCCAGATCCGGCGCCTGGGCCTGGGCCACGACGAACGCCGTCGCATCTCCACGATCGACCCCGAGTACTACCGCTGGACGCAGTGGATCTTCCTGCAGATCTTCAACTCCTGGTACGACACCGAGGCGGGCAAGGCGCGCCCGATCGCCGAGCTGGAGGCCGCCTTCGCCGACGGCTCGCGCCCGGTGCCCGGCGGCAAGGACTGGGCGTCGCTGAGCGCCGCCGAGCGCAAGACGATCATCGACGACCACCGGCTGGTCTACATCTCCGAGGCGCCGGTCAACTGGTGCCCGGGCCTGGGCACGGTGCTGTCGAACGAAGAGGTCACCGCCGACGGCCGCAGCGAGCGCGGCAACTTCCCCGTCTTCCGCCGCAACCTGCGGCAGTGGATGATGCGGATCACCGCGTACGCCGATCGCCTGGTCGACGACCTGGACCTGCTGGACTGGCCGGAGAAGGTCAAGGCCATGCAGCGGAACTGGATCGGCCGCTCGCACGGCGCCCGCGTCACGTTCAAGGCCGGCGAAGACGCGATCGAGGCCTTCACCACCCGCCCGGACACCCTGTTCGGCGCCACCTACGTGGTGCTGGCGCCGGAGCACCCGCTGGTCGACAAGCTGACCGCGGCGACCTGGCCCGAAGGCGTCGACAAGCGGTGGACCGGTGACGCAGCCACGCCGGCCGAGGCCATCAAGGAGTACCGCGTCGCGGCGTCCCGCAAGTCCGAGCTGGACCGGCAGGAGAACAAGGAGAAGACCGGCGTCTTCACCGGCGCGTACGCGACGAACCCGGTCAACGGCAAGCAGATCCCGATCTTCGTCGCCGACTACGTGCTGATGGGTTACGGCACCGGCGCGATCATGGCCGTGCCCGGCCAGGACGTCCGCGACTGGGAGTTCGCCGAGAAGTTCGGGCTGGAGATCATCCGGACCGTGCAGCCGTCCGAGGGTTTCGACGGCAAGGCGTACACGGGTGACGGCCCGGCGATCAACTCCGGCTTCCTGGACGGCATGGACGTCGCCGAGGCCAAGAAGACGATCATCGAGCGGCTGGCCGAGGACGGCACCGGCGTCGGCACCGTCCAGTTCAAGCTGCGCGACTGGCTGTTCTCACGGCAGCGCTACTGGGGCGAGCCGTTCCCCGTGGTCTACGACGAGGACGGTGGCGTGCACGCCGTCCCGGAGTCGATGCTGCCGATCGAGCTGCCCGAGGTCGCCGACTACTCGCCGGTGACGTTCGACCCGGAGGACCGCGACTCGACGCCGTCGTCGCCGCTGGCCCGCGCGACCGACTGGATCGAGGTCGAGCTGGACCTGGGCGACGGCCCGAAGACCTACCGCCGCGACATCAACACGATGCCGAACTGGGCGGGTTCGTGCTGGTACCAGCTGCGGTACGTGGACCCGACGAACACGGACACGTTCTGCGCGCCGGAGAACGAGGCGTACTGGATGGGCCCGCGCACCGCCGAGCACGGCGCGGACGACACCGGCGGCGTCGACCTGTACGTCGGCGGTGTCGAGCACGCGGTGCTGCACCTGCTGTACTCGCGGTTCTGGCACAAGGTGCTGTTCGACCTGGGCCACGTGACGTCCAAGGAGCCGTACCGCAAGCTGTTCAACCAGGGCTACATCGAGGCGTACGCTTACACGGACGCCCGCGAGGTGTACGTCCCGGCCGAGCAGGTCGAGGAGCGCGACGGCAAGTACTTCTTCGAGGACGAGGAAGTCCGCCAGGAGTACGGCAAGATGGGCAAGAGCCTGAAGAACGTCGTCACGCCGGACGAGATGGCCGAGAACTACGGCGCCGACACGTTCCGCTTCTACGAGATGTCGATGGGCCCGCTGGCCATGTCGCGCCCGTGGGCGACCAAGGACGTCGTGGGCTCGCACCGGTTCCTGCAGCGGCTGTGGCGCCTGATCGTCGACGAGACCACCGGCGAGCTGCGAGTGTCCACTGAGGACGCTTCGGAGGCGGACCGCAAGGTGCTGCACCGCACCGTGGCCGGCGTCCGCGAGGACTACGCGGAGATGCGCTTCAACACGGCGGGCGCGAAGCTGATCGAGCTGAACAACCACGTGACGAAGACGTACGGCGCGGCCGCGTCGACGCCGCGCGAGCTGGCCGAGCCGCTGGTGCTGATGCTGGCGCCGCTGGCCCCGCACATGGCCGAGGAGCTGTGGCGGCGTCTGGGTCACGCGGATTCGCTGGTGCAGGGCCCGTTCCCGGTCGTGGACGAGAAGTACCTGGTCGAGGACTCGGTCGAGTACCCGATCCAGGTCAACGGCAAGGTCCGCTCCCGCGTGACGGTGGGCGCGAACGCTGCGTCGGACGACGTCCAGGCGGCGGCACTGGCCGACGAGAAGGTCGCGGCCCTGATCGGCGACGGCACCCCGCGCAAGGTGATCGTGGTGCCGGGCAAGCTGGTCAACATCGTCCTGTAGCGCCACGTCGGAAAGCCGCCGGTGGTCGACGGTCATCCCCGATTTGATTGAACGGTCAAGGAAATCCGTTCGATCGAAGGAGAACCGGGGATGACCCTCGACAGCAAGGTGGCGCTCGTGACAGGCGGCAGCCGGGGCATCGGCGCGGCCACGGCACTGCGGCTCGCCGAGGACGGCGCGGACGTCGCGCTGACGTACCAGCACAACGCGGGGCAGGCGGCCGAAGTGGTCGACAAGATCAAGGCCCTCGGCCGCCGTGCCCTGGCGATCCAAGCGGACTCGGCGGACGCCGACGCCGCGTCGGCGGCCGTTTCGGCGACGGTCGCCGAGTTCGGCCGGCTCGACATCCTGGTGAACAACGCCGGCGTCGGCTTCGTCGGCGCGCTGGCGGAGACGTCCTTCGAGGACGTCGACCGCGTGCTGGCGGTGAACGTCCGCGGCGTGCTCGCGGTGACCAAGGCGGCGGCCGGCCACCTGAGCGAAGGCGGCCGCGTGATCACGATCGGCAGCTGCGTGACGGACCGCGTCCCCGGCCCGGGCATGGTCCTGTACGCGACCAGCAAGGCGGCGATGACCGGCCTGACCAAGGCGTTGGCGCGCGAACTCGGCCCGCGCGGCATCACGGTCAACCTGGTCCACCCGGGCCCGACGGACACCGACATGAACCCGGCCGACGGCCCGTACGCGGCGGACCAGCGCGCCCTGACGGCGTTCGACCGCTACGGAACGGCGTCCGAGGTGGCTTCGGCGGTGGCCTACTTCGCGGACCCGGCCAACGCGTACGTCACGGCGTCGACCCTCTCGGTCGACGGCGGCCACGCGGCCTAGCTGCGGTCGAGCCCGATCTCCCGGGCGAGGTCGATCAGCATGGCCTCGAACAGGACGTCCGGCTTGGACATCGGGATCGGGTAGTTGCCGAAGACCTCGAGCGTGACGTGCCCGTAGAGCCGGGCCCAGAACTGGATCATCAGGTACGTCACGCCGAGGTCGAGCCGCTCCGCGGGGATGTTCTGCCCGGACTCGGAAAGCACGTCGGCCAGCGACTGCTGAAAGGTCATGAGGTCGTCACGCAGCTCGTCCGGTACCCCGCTGCTGGGCGGCGTGACCAGGTCGTGCATCGCCAGCACCCGCCCAGCGGCGGCCAGGAAGATCCGCCCGAACGGCTCGTCAACCCGGCTCAAGGCACTGCCGGCCGCGGACCCGACCCCACCGGTAGGTGACGCGAAGACGAGCGTGAACTCCTTCGTGTGGGTGAGCGCCCACCGCCGGAAGCCCTTGCAGATGGCGAACAGCTGCAACATCCCGTCATCGGGCAACCCGGCGATGTCCTCGGCCAGCTCGTCGGCCAGGTCCGCGCAGACGTCCAGCCGCAGGTTCTCGACCAGGTCATCCCGAGATTCGTAGTACCGGTACAACGCGGGCGCGGTGATCCCCAGCTCCCGAGCAATGGCACGCAGAGTGACCGCCTCGGGCCCCTGCTCGACCAGGAGCTTCCGAGCGGTCCGCCGGATGTCCAGTTCGGTAGCCGCACGCGCGCGACCCCTCCGCGTGGGGTGGCTCATCCGAACAGTCTAGGCGCTTACTGCGACAAGTCTCGCATTAACGCGGGCTCAGGCCCGAGCCTTGAGGTTGGTCATCACCGTGTCGGCGACCTGCGGCCCGAGATCGAACGAGTCCTTGCCTTCGCTGGTCGCCTTGTCGCCCAAGGTCAACGAAACCGAGTACGCGAGCGAGTCGGTCACACCTACCACGATGACACCGGCTCGCTTGTCGTCGAAGTCCGAATAGGCGATCGCGGGATAATCCTGGATCGGATCGAGGACTTTCCACCGCGCTGCTTTGGGCTGAACATTTTGATAGGCGAGTGCCAAGCCCTTGTCCGACTTCGTCTGGTAGGTGACCGTTATACCGGCCCCCGTTCCCGACGCGCTGCTCCATTGGCACATGGTACCCAGCGAGCTTTCCTGCGGGGCGGCCGGAGTTGATTTACCCAGAAACCCAGAAACTTGTTCATTGGTGAGCGCGCTGTCGCAGGGGCTGCCGTCGAGCACAGTTGCTGGCAAGGGATTCGGCACCTTGGGCACGTCGTCGGCGGGCGCAGAGGTGCTTGGCGATGCCGTGTTACTGCTCGTCGGCGTCTCGGGGCTCCCTGTGCAGGCGGATACCAGCAAGGTGCTCGCTATGACAGCGGTGATGGTCGAGCTGTACCTGAGCTTCATTCCAGGGTCCCGGTTGTCTTGTTCATTCCGTCGGCAGCTTGCTGGTCGGCAGACTCGACTATCCCGAGTGCACCCTTCAAGCGTGTGATCAGTTCGGAGAGGTAATTATACTGATACTGGAGGTGGCCTTCGTAGTAGCGTCCAGTGAAATTCACCCCGTTCGGCCCCGTGACGGCTTCGATGCTGACCGGTTCCGGAGCGGGCGGATCAGCTTGGGAAAGTGTGTGGGCCGCGTCGCGTTGCTGCTGGACCGTGATTCGCAAGTTCTCGGCCTTCTGCAGTAAGGCCCGCATCTCCGAGCTGCTCATCGCGAACCCCTGCCCACCAGCCGGCGGCGGACCTCCGCTGGGCATGTCCGTAGCCCAGAAGCCGACGTCGCTGAAGATCGCGCTTCCCGGGTCCGTCATCGAACTCCTCCCATCCCGTTGAGCGTCGCGTACAGCACCTCGGTCATAGCCGCTCGGCTGCCCGGTTGGAAGCTGACCATCCGCTCACGTCCTGGGAACGCGTACGTCAGCACCCGCCCGAATCCCACCGCGTCGACCGCGGTGATCGGTGCGCTTCGTGTGCCTCGGTTGACCGCGTAGCACTGGTGCAGCCCCGTCCGTTTGGCCGCCATCAGGCGACGGGCCCACGGCAGCGGGTCGCGGGTGCCGTCGTCGACGGTGTGGTCGGTCTGGTCGTACGAGTCCTCCTGGGCCTGGCCCGTGAACCGCGCCTGGGGGATCGCCACCCGCTCGATGCGGGCCGGTGGGACCGGCGGCAGGACGTCCACCAGGGATTCGGCGAGTCGTGACGGCTCCACCGTGTCGATCCGGACCGTGTCGTCCTTGCGGATCAGGCGGAACGCGTCCGGGCCGTCGGCCGAGACCAGGACCGTGCCCGACTCGTCTGCCTCGATGTCGCCCAGCCAGGCCGTGAACTGCCGCGATCCACGCGCCAGGACGCGCAGGACGTCGCGGAACTCGCGTGTCAACGTTCCGCCGGCAGCTAGCCGGAGGGACGCGAGGACGTCGAGCACCTTCTCGTCGAGCCGTTTGCGGGTCTCGTCGCCGAGCCAGAGGTTGTCCGGGCCGAGGACCGCCGGGGGTGGGCCGTGCCGCTCCCACTCCCAGGCCGTGAGCAGCGCGGACTTGGGCAGGTAGAGCACCGTCACAGCCCGATCACCGGCGGCACGGTCCGCTCGTCGGACCCGCCGAAGACGCTCTCCGGGTCGGCCTCCACCAGGTACGACGCCCGCTGGTGCTCTTCGTCCTCGGTCTTGCCGCCCTTGGCGCCCTGGCCCATGCCGCCCATGCCCGGCGAGCCCGGTTTGCCCGCTGCGCCGCCGCGGATTCCGCCGGCCATGCCCGGACGTCCTTCGCCGGGAAGGCCCGCCCCGGTGGACGCGCCGGGGCCGCGGGCACCGGTGGAGCCGCCCGCCCCCGATGACGATCCAGACGACCCGGACGACCCCGAGCCCGGACCGAAGCCGCTGCTGCCACCGGGACCGAAACCGCCACCCGGGCCGAAGCCGCCGCCGGGACCGAAGCCGCCGCCAGGGCCGAACCCGGTGCCCGGCGAATAGGGCGAATTCCCGGGCGGCTGGTAGCCCGGCGGGAACTGCGTCGACGGCGGGACGTAACCCTGCGCCCGGACGCTGTCGTCCACACCTGGGACCTGCGTATGCGAGCCGGGCGGTGGCGTGACCTGGCCTGGGGGCGTGACGTGGTCCGGAGGCGGCGGCTGCACGACCGGCGGATGGACCGCTGGCGGCGGCTGCACCTGCGCGCCGATCGAGTGGTCGTGGTCGCTGCGGACCTGGGAGCGTTCCTTCTTCTCCGGCGGCTCGACCGGGTCCTTCACCTCGAAGTCGCCGCCGTCGTACTCGCCGAGCTGGCCGTAGTCGATCGTCCGGCCTGCGGTGTTCGTGCTGGACTGCTGCGAGTACGCCGTGTACCGCTCGACGTTCTCCTGGGCCTTCTGGTTGTACTGGTTGATCTGGTCTTCGGTGTCGGTGTCCCACGGCGTCGCGACGTCCCAGGCGCTGCGGGTCGGCGGCTGGTCGGTGACGTCCGGGTGCAGCGAGTTCTTCATCTGGTGGAACTGGTCGATCTGCGCCTGGGACAGCGTCGAGTTGCGGTCCAGGGTCGCCGACGCCGAAGTCGCCGACGCGGTCAGCGGCTGGAGCCGCGCCCGGGCCGCGTCCGACGCACCGCCGGTCCACGCCGACTCGAGGCCGGACGTCAGCTCGCGCGTTCCCTGCTCCAGCTGCCGCTGGTACGTCGACTGGTCGACGCCCGCCTTGTGCACTTCCTGCAGCGAGCCGGTGCCCGGCCCGGTCATTACGGCCTGCACCAGCTGGCCCGGCGACAACCCCGAGGCTTGGGGGTTGTTCGCCCCGGTACCCGTTTGTGAAGCGATGTAGCCGCCCGCGATCGCGCCGAGCGGGCCGCCCGCGAGCATGCCGATGCCGGCCCCGTTCAGGACCTTGCCGAGCCCATCCGCCCCCGACTCGACGGTGTGTGCGATCTCCGACCCGACGTGCTTGGCAGCGTCGAGCATGTCGCCGAACAACCCCACCGAACTGCGCTCCCCTCGCGTTCGATCTCCCCTCTTGCGTTACGCACAATAGCGCACCGGTTACACCTGGTGGGAGGAAACGACCTGGTAGGGGAACCACGGCGGCGTTCGTCACAAAGAGCGGAACTCCCCGCGACCGTCGGTGCCTTATGCCACACTCGGTCGCCGTACGGCTACTGACGTGAACGGGGAGGTTCGCGTGACGAACCCTGAGCAACTTCTAGCGAGCTTCGACGCCAAGATCGTCGAAGCCAAGCAGCGCGGCGAGCGCATGCAGGCCGAGATGGCGACCGTCTCGGTGTCCGAGCGCAGCCGGGACGGCCAGATCTCGGTCAGGGTGAACCACCTCGGCAACCTCGTCGGCCTGGAGATCGGGCACGCGGTCCGGGAGAAGCCGAACCTGGCCGACGAGATCCTCCGGACCGTCCAGCTCGCGCAGAGCCGGCTGGCGAGTGCCGTCCAGACCGGGATTCCGTCGATCGCGGGTACCGAGACCATGAACGAGCTGGTCAGCCAGCTGCACCGGGAGTACCCGGAACCCGAGCCGCAGGGCTTCGTCGAGGGCGGCCACACACCGCCCGCTTCCGAGGGGGCCCGATTCGTCGCCGAGGAGGAGCCACCGCCTCCTCCCGTGAGGCCCGCTCCGCCGAAATCACCGGCCGCGCCGCCGCGCCGTCAGCAGGAGGACGGCGTTGACGACGACTACTTCAGCGACGGCGACTACCTGCGCTGACCAGCCGGACGAGGGAGGGAAGAAACGTGAACAACCCACAGCCGGACATCCGGATCCACCCCGCTCAACTGCTGTCCCACGCGAAGACGCTCGAACCGCTCGTCGAGCGGTTCGCGAAGGCGCTGGATGCGGCGGGGCAGGTCGTCGACCCGATGGCCTTCGGCCTCATCGGCCAGGCCTGCGGTCTCGGAGCGATCTGCGGTGTCGCCCAGACCTTGGGAAGCGACTCCCTCGGCCACGCGAAGACCGTGGCCCAGGACCAGATCGACCGGGTTCGCACCTGGTCCCAGCACGTCGACTGGCGCGAGCAGGACGTGAAGTCGTACTTGGACGGTATCCAAATTGACTGAGAACGCGCTGGTCACTGCGGCCAAGAAGAAGGTCGACGAAGGATCGTCCGCCCTCGAAGGGGCCGGCATGGCCCAGGACTTCTGGGACGCGGCGTCGAAAGCGGCCGACGGTGACTGGGCTGAGGGCCTGCTCAACGCCGGTTTCGGTGTCGCGGGCGTGGCCGAGTTCCTCCAGGACCCGATCGCCGGCCTGGCCAGCATGGGTCTCGGCTGGCTGATCGAGCACGTCGAGTTCCTGCGAGCCCCGCTCGACTGGGTCACCGGCAACCAAGAACAACTCGAGGTCATGCAGGAGACCTGGGGCAACATCAGCGACGAGATCGAAGGCGTGGCCAAGGATCTCGCGGAGGCCGTCAAGAAGGACAGCGCGGAATGGACGGGCGAGGGCGCCGACGCCTACCGCGCGTTCGCCGCCGAGCTCGGTGACATGTACTCCGGCGTGGCCGGCGGCGCGAAGGCCATCTCGGTCCTGATCGAGGTCTGCAAAAGCATCCTGAACGTCGTGCGCAGCGTGCTCCGGGACCTGCTCACCGAATGCATCGGCAAGCTGATCAGCATTCTCATGCGCTACCCCGGTCCGGCAGCGCCCGCAGGCTTGGCCGGTGAAGGCACGGTCGAGATCGTCAAGACCGGCGAGCGGATGATGGAGTGGCTGCGGAAGCTCACGCGGGCCTTCCAGAAGGGCTTCAGGCACTTCGACGACCTCAGCGGACTGTTCAAGATCGTCGGCGGGAAGCTGCTCGACGCGCTGAAGGACGCGGGCCACGCGGCTCCCGGCGTCTTCAAGGAGGGCCTCGAGGAACTGCCCAAGGCGCTCGGTGAAGAAGCCGGCAAGGAGGCGGGCAAGAAGACCGCGGGGGCGTACGACGAGACCGACAAGAAGTACCGCGAAAACCATTACAACCAAAAGCCGGCGGAGCCGGTCTTCCAGCAGCAAGGCGGCCAGCGCATTTCCGGGTCGATCTAGCGGCCATGGTGTCGACGACTCCCGACGAGCCGGACACGGCCGTGGTACGGGTTCGGCTGCCGGTTCACGACCGGCCCGCCGACCTGCGGAGGTTCACCGGGTGCGCGGCCGTCTTCGGCGCGGTGCTCGCGGTCGCGGCCGGGTTCGTGGTGTGGCTGTCCGGTCGAACCACGGTCGCTTACGTGGTCGCGGTCGCGCTCGTTGTCCTGGCGTTGGTGTGCTTCAGCCTCAGACCGGTGGTCCGGCGCCAACTTCGTCTCAGGGGCGCGCTGAAGACGGCGAGGGTCGAGTTCGGGCCGGACGGATTCCGGCAGCCGTTGGAAGACCGGACCACGCTTGTCCTGCCGTGGGACGACGTCCGCCGGTTCGTCTTCCGGGAAGGACAGCAGTACGACCGGATCGCGCTGTCCGTTTCGCTGGTGGACGCCGATGCGGTCCGGAACCTGAACCCCGACTGCCGTGACGAATCCGAGGACGGTTACATCCTGTCGTCGGCCATGGCCCGGGAAGAAGCCGAGAAGGCCGCGGCGGCGATCGAGCGGTACCGGCCCGGACTCGGGCGCTGGTCCTCCAAGAACGTCCGTCGTGGCGGTTTCGGTGTGCCGCGACCGGTGCAGCGGCTGATCCGGCGCATGAACTCCGAAGAACCGCGATCAGTGGTCCGCGCGGAGAAGGCTTCGTCGGGCCGGTTGTTCGTCCTGTGGGCGGGCTGGCTGATCGTGATCGCCGACTTCACCGCTCCTGCCTTCTACGACATCCCGCCGGGAATTCCCCTGCCGGTCGCCTTGGCGATCTGGGTACTGCTGTACCGGACGCGCTACCGCGGTGAAGACGGCGAATTCGCGCTGACCACCGGCGTGATCACCTGGCGGCCGAAGGAAGGCGACCCGGTCGTGGTGCGACGGCTCGACCTGGCCCGGCTGAGCGTCGAGCAGATGGCGAAGAGCGCCATGCGGCGCTACGTCGCCATTCACGCGATCCTCCGAAACGGCCGAGATCTGCCGTTGGCCACGAAGGTCTCCCCGGGCGCGGCCGACATCGTCCTGCGCGACGTCGATGTCAGGACGAGGGCCGGATGACCGACAGCGTCGTGGTTTCCCGAACCGAGGGACGGCACTGGATTCTCGCCGGTGTCCTGTTGGTTGTGGCGTCCGGGTTCCTGTGGATGGCTCTGGCGTCGACGCAGCAGAGCCCGCGGGTCGCCGGGTTCGTGTTCGGGGGTGCGTTCGGGTTGCTCGGCCTGAACCTGGTCCGGCGGTCGCTGAAGAAGCCCGTCGTCAACGAGCTCGTCATCGATTCGACGGGGATCTCACGGGTGATCGGCGGGGTCGCCTGGGCGGTCCGCTGGGACGAACTCCGCGCTGCTTCCGTGGTGACGCGAAAGCGCGACCAAGTTGTGCTCACTCCGGCCGTCGATCGGTTCGAGAACCTGCACCGGAGCTTGGTTCGCGTCAACGACGGCGACTACCTCGTGGCGGGGATCGAGCTGTACGACACTGAAACGCCGCGAGTGCGCGAAGCACTGGCGAAGTACGTCGGCGTCAAGCGCGAACGCGTCGTCAATGCCCCGGTCTCCACCCCGGTTCGGCAAGCGGTGTCGGCGCCGTGGACGCCACCGACCGCTGAGATGCCTGTCGTCGTTGCGATCCACGTGAACGGCTGGGATCGGGTGAAGCTCCGCTGGGTGCGGTTCTTCGCCCTCATGATCGAGCTGGGGCTCGGTGTCGCGATCGAGTTCGGGCCGCGGAACGGCCTTCGCACGGCCTGTCTGGTCGTCTTCGTCATCGTCTTCGCCGGTATGGCCTGGCTGGAGGTCTTCGAACGGCAGAGCCGCGCCCGGAAAACCCGGGTCACGCTTGAGCTTTCGGCCGCCGGGCTGCGCTGGAAGTCCTACTACCGGCAGATCGTGGTCTCGTGGCCGGAAATCGCGGAACTGCGCGTGCCGTCGGGACTCGTCGAGTTCCGGCCGGCGAGCGACGACTTCCCGCTCGACCGCCCCGAACTCGCGCACCTGCGCCAGGGCGACGGCTGGTACCGGCTGCCGCGCGCGCTGAGCGCGACGGCGGCGAAGGAGTTCGACGAGCACATCCGTGGGGTCCTGCCCGCGAGCGTGCGCCTGGCCGTGAGCCAGTGACGTCGTTGCCGACCGGCTACGAGTCGGTTCCGGTCGTCCGCCGCCGGCGGTGGCTGAAGACCGCGGGGACGGCTCTTGTGCTCGTGGTGCTGGGCCTCGGAGTCTGGACGGCGATCGCGCGCGGCTCGTCCCGGCACGGCCCCGACACACCTTCCGACGTCGTTGCGCGGGCCACGTCCTGTGATCGGGTCGGCCCGGTCAGCCGCGGCGGGATCGGCTTCTACTGGTCCTGCACGGCGGAAGTGACCCAGCTCGGCCGGACGCGGGTGGTGCGGTTCGGGCTGGACGAGCTGACACCGGCGGACATCGGCCGGCCGGTGCCTGTGTTCAAGAAGAGCTCGACGGACTTCAAGCGTTCGGCCGAAAAGCGCGTGCCCTGGTGGTCGATCGTGCCGGCGATCGGGTTCCTGCTCGTCTGCACGATCTGGGCCGTGTCCAGGAGGCGGCGACGGCTCCGCTACCACGTCACGCCGTGGCTTCCCACCACTCAGCTCGCTTCGCTGACCCGCCTCCAGCCAACCTCTGATGCGCCCGGTACCGGGCGCGGGAGCCACAAGATCGCGCCCGGCGATTGGTCGGCGCGGCGGTACTGGCTGACGGCCGGTGCGCTCATGGTGTTCGGGGCCGCCTGCGCGGTCACCGGAACGCTCGCGAGTCCCGGTGACGGCCGGGAGATCCTGACGACGCTGGGATTGTTCGGCCTCACGGCGCCGATCTGGCTCATCGTGTTCACCCCGCGCTGGCACCGCTCGCGGGCCACCACGACCGCCTTGACGATCTCCGCCGACGGGATCGGCTGGTATCGCCGGAGCCAGACGAGCTTCACACTCGGTTGGGCCGAGGTGGCGGAGGTCAGGCTGATCACCGTGACCCACCAGGGACTCGTTTTGCGCATGGTCGATGTCTTCCTGGCGCCGACCGCTGTCGCGCGGCAGGACGAGGTGCGTGGCCTGTGGGAACTCGGTGCCGAGATCGAGGGGCAGCGGCTGCCCGCGGCGGTCGGGGCGATCCGGCTGCCGGAGGCGTTTTCGGACAGCGCCGCGTGTCAGGTGCGGGAGGCGATGGCCGCGTTCCGCGCGGATCTCTTCCAGGAGTTCACCGTGGCGGTCGCGGCGGGGGCGCCGCCGACGCCGATCACTCGGGGGGCTACGTGATCGGCGCCGGCGACCCGATGCCCTTCCCGGCTTGCGCCGGTTGGGCAACGTCATCCCGTTTCCGCGATGACGCACCAGGAGAGCGGAGCCGGTTTGTGAAGTGACGGCCGGGGGACATGCATCCCCCGAACGAGTGACGGACATCCGCTGCTCGCATGATTGTCGCACTCAGCCCCGGATAAGTTACAAAAACCTTCACTTTCTTCGGCGCCACCCCTGATGACCAGGTCGGACCGCGATTCGTGGCAAAGTACGGACATGAACTCCGACGTACTCGTTGTGGGATCCGCCAACGCCGACCTCGTGGTCGCGGTGGATCGGCGGCCGGGTGGGGGTGAGACCGTGCTGGGCGGGGACACCGTGCTCTCCCCCGGCGGCAAGGGCGCCAACACGGCGGTCGCCGCGGGCCGGCTCGGGGCGGACGTGGCGCTGCTCGGCGCCGTCGGTGACGACGTCTACGGCCGGCTGCTGCTCGATTCGCTCCGCGCCGCCGGTGTCGACACCGGGCTGGTCCGGACCAGTGACCGGCCGACCGGCATCGCCTACATCACCGTCACACCCGACGGCGAGAACTCGATCCTCGTCTCGCCCGGTGCCAACTCGAGCCTCGAACCCGCGGACGTCGACGCCGTCTTCGACGGGGTGCAGGTCATGGTCGCCTCGCTCGAGGTGCCGCTGCCGGCCATCGAGCACGCCGTCGCGAAGGCCAGCGAAAAGGGCGTCAAGGTGCTGCTGAACCTGTCGCCGGCGGCGAAGCTCTCCGCCGAGACGCTGGCCAAGCTGGACGTCCTCCTCGTCAACGAGCACGAAGCCGCCTGGCTGACCGGGCCCGGCGCGGACTTCCGGAAGCTCCTCGACCTCGGGCCGCGCTCGGCCGTCGTCACGCTCGGCGCGGCCGGCGCGGTGGTCGTCGAGGCGGGGAAAGCCACCGAAGTCGCGTCGCCGAAGGTCGAAGCCGTCGACAGCACCGGGGCCGGGGACGCCTTCGCCGGCGCGCTCGCGGCGTCCCTCGCCGACGGCGCCGACCTGGTCGCCGCGGCGAAGTACGCGGTGCGGGTCGCGGCGTTCAGCGTGACCCGGCACGGCGCGCAGCCGTCCTATCCGTCCGTCGCTGACCTGGGGGAATGACTTGACGGCCCGCCACCACGAGATATCGAGCCGTTTCTGAGTTATGGTCTAGACCATGTCGTCTGAGCTTCTGTCCGGGGTCGCCGTCAGCCCCGGCCGCGCGAGTGGTCCCGTCGTCCGCGTCGCGGAGCCGCTGGGTGAGCCCGCCGCCACTCCCGCCCCGGCCGATCCGATCGCCGAGGCCGCCCGGATCGCGCCCGCCGCCGAAGCCGTGGCCGGGCGCCTGGAGAAACAGGCCGAGACCGCGACCGGCGAAGCGGCGACGATCCTGATCACGACCGCCGCGATGGCCGCCGACCCGGCGCTCGCCTCGCAGGCGGAACAGCTGGTCAAGACCCAGGGCCTGCCCGCCGCGAGGGCCGTCTACCAGTCCGCCGAGGGCTTCGCCGAGGCGCTGGCCGCCGCGGGCGGGTACATGGCGGAACGCGTGCGCGACGTCCGGGACGTGCGCGACCGGCTGATCGCCGAGCTGCTCGGCATCGCGCCGCCGGGGGTGCCCGAGCTGGCGTCGCCGAGTGTGCTGGTCGCCCGCGACCTCGCGCCGGCCGACACCGCGGGCCTCGACCCGGCGAAGGTGCTCGCCCTGGTCACCGAAGAGGGCGGCCCGACCAGCCACACCGCGATCCTGGCGCGGGCGCTCGGCATCCCGGCGGTCGTCGCCGTCCGCGGGCTGCTGGCGCTGGACGCGCAAGCGCTTGCGGTCGACGGTGACACCGGTGTCGTCGAGCTCGCCGACCCGGCCGCCCCGGTCGTCACCGCGACGGTGGCGCAGCGGGCCGAGTGGAACGGCACCGGCGCGACCTCCGACGGTCACCGCGTGAAGGTCTACGGCAACGTCGGCTCCCCGGCCGACGCGCAGGCCGCGGCGGACGCCGGCGCCGAGGGCGTCGGCCTGTTCCGCACCGAGTTCTGTTACCTGGACGCCCCGGCCGAGCCGTCGGTGGCCGACCAGCGCGCGGCCTACACCGCGGTCCTTTCGCCGTTCCGCGGCAAGCCCGTGATCGTCCGGACGCTGGACGCGGGCGCCGACAAGCCGCTGGCGTTCCTCTCGCCGGAAGCCGAGCCGAACCCGGCGCTCGGCGTGCGTGGCCTGCGCGTGGCGTTCGACCGGCCGGAGGTCCTGGACCGCCAGCTCGAAGCCATCGCGGGTGCCGCGGCGGACTCCGGCGCCGACGTCTCGGTGATGGCCCCGATGGTCGCGACCGTCGAAGAAGCCGCCTGGTTCGCCGACCGCGTCCGCGCGGCGGGGATCGCCAGGGCCGGCGTGATGATCGAGATCCCGGCCGCGGCGCTGAGCGCCCGCGAGATCCTCGAGGTCGTCGACTTCGTCTCGGTCGGCACCAACGACCTGGCGCAGTACACCTTCGCGGCGGACCGCCAGCTGGGCGCGGTCGCGAAGCTGAACGACCCGTGGCAGCCCGCGCTGCTGCGCCTGCTGAAGCTGATCGGCGACGCGGCCAAGGCCACCGGCAAGCCCGCGGGCGTCTGCGGCGAAGCGGCGGCCGACCCCCGGCTGGCGCTGATCCTGGCGGGCCTCGGCCTGACGAGCCTGTCGATGAACGCCCCGGCCGTCCGCACGGTGGGCGCGAGCCTGGCGAGCGTGACGCTGGCGGAGTGCGAGGCTCTGGCGGAAGCGGCCTTGGCGACGTCGGACCCGACGGCCGCCCGCGCCGCCGCGCGCCCCTGACTTCTCCAAAAACTTTCCGGAAGGTGTCGATCCGAGCCCGGCCCACTCGACGAACGGGTAGGAACCGAGTCGAGAGGACACCCCATGAGCACCACCACAGGAACCCGGGCCGGGCGGCGGGAGTGGGTCGGGCTGGCCGTGCTGGCGCTGCCCACCCTGCTCGTCTCGCTCGACGTCTTCGTCCTGGTCCTGGCGCTGCCGAAGCTCGCCGTCAGCCTGCACGCCGACGGCACCGAGCAGCTGTGGATCATGGACGTCTACGGCTTCATGGTCGCCGGGTTCATGGTCACCATGGGCACCCTCGGGGACCGGATCGGGCGGCGGAAGCTGCTGCTCGTCGGGGCCACCGCCTTCGGGCTCGCCTCCGTGGTCGCCGCCTTCTCCACCAGCGCCCTCATGCTCATCGCCGCGCGGGCCGTGCTGGGGATCGCCGGGGCGACGCTCGCGCCCTCGACCCTCGCGCTCATCGGGACGATGTTCACCGACTCGCGGCAGCGGGCGTCCGCGATCGGGATCTGGGCCGGCTGCTTCTCCGTCGGCGCGATCATCGGCCCGATGGTCGGCGGGTTCCTGCTCGAGCACTTCTGGTGGGGCTCGGTCTTCCTGCTCGGCGTCCCGGCGATGGTTCTGCTGCTGGTCATCGGCCCGAAGCTGCTGCCCGAGTACCGTGACGAGACCGCCGGCCGGCTCGACCTGCCCAGCGTCGCGCTGTCGCTCGCCGCGATCATGCCCGCCGTCTACGGCGTCAAGGAGCTCGCTCGCGACGGGGTCCACCCGGTGCCGGTCGCGGCGCTGGCCGCCGGGATCGCCTTCGGGTACGTCTTCGTGAAGCGCCAGCGGACGCTCGCCGAACCGCTGCTCGACCTGGGCCTTTTCGCCGGGAAGGCGTTCCGCACCGCGCTCGGCGGGATGCTCCTGTTCAGCATGCTCGGCGGCACCACGATGCTGTTCGTCGCGCAGTTCCTCCAGCTCTCGCTGCACCTGTCGCCCATCGCCGCGGCGCTCGGGCTGATGCCGGGGATGATCACCTCCACCCTCAGCTTCCTGGTCGCTCCCGTGCTGGCCCGGCGCCTCCCGACCGGTGCGCTGATCGCGGGCGGGGTCCTCACCGCGGCCTTCGGGATGGTCGTGCTGGCCTTCGCCGACGGCAGTCCCGTGTGGCCGGCGATCGGGTTCGCCGTGGCGTCCGCCGGGGTCGGGCCGATGGTGGCGCTCGGCACCGGCCTCGTCATCGGCTCCGTGCCGCCGCGCAAGGCCGGCGCCGCCGCGGCGCTCGCCCAGACCGCCAACGAGTTCGGGTACGCGCTCGGCATGGCGACCGTCGGCACCCTGGGCAACGCCGTCGTCCGCGCCCACGGCGAAGCCAACGGCCTCCACGTCGTCGCCGGGCTGAGCGCGGTCGCGTTCGCCGTTCTCGGCTACTTCGTCGCCCGCTACCTGCGGACCGCCCAGCCGGTCGCCGTCGCGTGACGGGCGAAGGCCTCCCTCGTCCGATGCCTGGACGGGGGAGGCCTTCTTGACGCCGGGGGCAGAGGGACCCCGGCTAGCCGAAGAGCCCGCGCCGCGGGTGGCGGATGACCAGCGAACCGCCGTGGACGCGGCCGCTCAGCACGTACCGGGGGTTCCCCATCCGCCCGTTGCTGTGGGTCTTGTCCTCCATCGAACCGAACTTGACGTCGCTGATCGCGTTGACGTCGACTGCGGCGTGCTCCGGGATGACGATCTCGACCGAACCCCACTTGGCGTCCAGTTCGATGTGCACCACCGGCGACTGGACCTGGGCCTCGGTGAAGTCCAGCTTGGTCGAGCCGTACTTGTTGCGCACGACCATCTCGGACGGCACCACCCACGGCCCGCCGCGGTGCAGCGACGAGTACTTCGCGTTGAGCTCGAAGCGCCGGCCGGGCACGTAACCGCCGCCGAAGCCCGCCGGCGGTGCGTAGGAGGGCGCGGACGCCTGAGCCGCGGCCGGGTGGAACAGGCCGGCGAGGTCGGCCAGCACAGCGTTCAGCTCACCCCGCGTCTTCGACGCGAGCGCCCGGTCGGTGCGCTCGGTGAACTCGTCCAGATCGATCATGCCGCGGCCGATAGCCTTCTGGAGCACGCCGACGACGTGCTCGCGCTCGTCGTCGGACACCCGAAGATCGCGCTCGCTCAACGGCTTGGTCTCGGTCATCGGTTCTGCCGCCGTGGTCTCTTCCTCGCCCATGTCCACGATGGTAGAACCGGATTCCACCAGGGAGATCGGGGGAAAACCCTGAACGGACCCGCAATTCGCGCGGCCGCGTCCATCGCGGCGCTCCTGCTGTTGGCCGGGTGCACCGGCGACGAGCCCGCGCCGCCGCCGGCCCCGGCGACGACCAGCGCGCCGCCGACCACCGCGGCCGCCCTGCCCGAGGGGCTCCAGGGAGTGGCCGCCACGGGTGGCATCGGGGTGACCGCGCTCCTCCACACCACCGGCCCGACCCTCTTCGACGCCGACCGAGGACCCGTGGCCGGCCCGCCCGGTTACCCCGGCGGCGACGTCGGGATGGACGCCGTCCGCGTCGGCAAGTCCGTCGTCTTGATCGCCTACACGCGCGGCGAGAACGTCACGGACCCGTTCGAGGTCTTCGGCTACACCGGCCCGGCGAGCCCACCGCGGTCGCTCGGCCGCGCCTGGTCGGTGGCGCCCGGGGCCGACGGCGAGAGCGTGTGGACGATCCGGCAGGACGCGCCGGACAGCTGCCGGCTCCAGCACGTGAAGCTCGACGGCGGCGAGCTCGGCCACGGCCAGTCCGCGAGCTGCCGCACCCAGGTCCGCGGCGAGAGCCGGCACGGCCTGCTGATCAGCATCAACGCCGACGGCGCCGAGTCGACGGACGCGCTCATCGAGCCGGGGACCGGCCGCACGGTCCAGCAGGCCCCGCGCATCCTCGCCGTCGCCGGGGACTGGATGCTGCTCGACGGCCTCACCGACCTCACCCTGGTCGACCTGCGGGACAACAGCCGCAAGAAGCTCAGCCGGCCGGCGATCGGGGCCGCGCCGACCGTGGTGCCCTCACGGGAAGGCACCCTGTTCGCCGCCGACTTCGCCGTCCCCTCCTACCGGGCGACCGCCACGCAGCTGCGCGACATCTGGCTCCTCCGCCCGGACGCGCTGAAGTGGGAGCACGCGCCGGGGATGCCGTTCGTCACCGAGCACCTCAAGGACGGTGGCGGTTTCGACTGGAGTGAGCAGGGTGACCTCGTGCTCGCGGACGGCGTCCTCGCCGCCTGGCACCCGGGCGAACCGACCTGGCGGCTGGGCAAGGCCACGCTGCCGGAGGGCGACTGGGGCGGCGTCACCGTGCTGCCCTGAGCCCTACTCTTCGTCGAGGCCGTGCTCGATCGCGTAGCGGGCCAGCTCGACGCGGTTGTGCAGCTGCAGCTTCCGCAGCGTCGACTGGACGTGGTTCTCGACGGTCCGGTGCGACAGCACGAGCCGTTCGGCGATCTGCCGCGCGGTGAGCCCCTTCGCGACCAGGCGCAGGACGTCGGTCTCGCGCTCGGTCAGCCGCGGCGGCTCGGCGCCTTCGGCGGGCGCGTCGGCCATCCGCCGGTACTCGCCGAGCACCAGCCCGGCCAGGCCCGCGGTGAACACCGGGTCGCCGGCGGCGGTGCGGCGGACGGCGTCCACCAGCTCGGCCGCGGACGCCGACTTGACCAGGTAACCGGACGCGCCGGCCTTCACCGCCTCCAGGACGTCCTTGTGCTCCCCGCTCGCGGACAGCACCAGCACCCGCGTCGACGGCAGGGCCGCGGTGATCTCGCGGGTGGCGTCGACCCCGGAGGTGGTGCCGAGGTTGAGGTCCATCAGCACGACGTCCGGTGCCACGGTCCGCGCGATCCGCAGCGCGGCGGCGGCGTCCGGCGCGGTCGCCCGCACGTCGAAGCCGTGTTCGGTCAGGTCACGGGCCACCCCGTCGCGCCAGATCGGGTGGTCGTCGACCACCATCACCGAAATCAGCGGCTCGCTCATGACTTTCCTCTGGTGCTCGGCACCTTGACCTCCCACTCCGTGCCCCGGCCGGGGCCGGTGTCGAGGGACGCGCTCCCGCCGAGGTCGCGCACCCTCCCCCGGATGGATTCCACCACGCCGAGGTGCCCGTTCGCGGCCGCTCGCTCGAGAACGCCGTCCGGAATGCCCGGTCCGTCGTCGCGGATGCTCACCACGACGTCGGCGCCGAGGTCCTCCAGCAGCACCCACGCGTGCGCGCCGGGGCCCGCGTGCTTCTCGACGTTCGCCAGCGCTTCGCGGGTGACGGCCACGAGCTCGTCGGTGACGTGCGCCGGCAGCTCGACGTCGTCGGCGGGGGTCGAGACCTGCACCGACGGCGTCGCGAGCAGCTGCAGGGCCGTGCGCAGGCTCGTCGTGCCGGTCTCGCTCGGCCGCAGCGGTTCCGTCGTCACCAGCGACCGCAGGGCGATCTCCTGCTCGCCCGCCAGCTTGGCCAGCTCGGCCGCTTCGCCGCCGACCTCGTTGCCGCGCTTGCGGACGCGGGCCAGCACCTGCAGCACGCTGTCGTGGATCGACCGCGCCAGCCGTTCACGCTCGGCCGTCGCCGCTTCCTTCCGCAACGCCTGCGCCAGGCGGGTCGCGGCCTGCCTGCTCAGCGTCGCCGCCATCCCGACCAGCAGCCCGGCGGCCGCGAGCAGGACGCCGTCGCGGGCGACGTCGAGGTCGAACTTCTCCCGCGCGAGCCCGGTCGCCACCCCGACGACCAGGCCGGCGAGCACCCCGCCGACCGCGCCGAAGCGGGCGCCCGCGGCCACCGGCGGCACCGCGGCCCAGACCGTGGTGATCAGCGGGACGCTCTGCGCGAACTGCGCGTCGCTCAGCACAAGAGGGGAAGTCAGCAGCAGCCCGGTGCCGACCACGACGTCGGCGACGACCAGCCACGGCGGCCGCGTCCGCTCGCGCAGGTACAGCACGCTGATCACGACCGACCAGGCCGCCATCGCGCCCAGCAGCGTCCAGGCCAGCCACTCACGCCGGTAGTGCTCGTGCTGCACGACGACCGTGCCGCAGGCGAACGCCCAGGTGAGCACGCGGAACGCGTTCACGCCGCGCCACAGCGGCGTGATCGGGTCCGGCGTCCGCGCGGTGGCCATTCCTTACTTTTCGTCCTTGTTCACGGCCGTCGCCGCGCGGGCGTTCTTTTCTTCGTCTTCTTCGTCGTCTTCACCGATCGTCGGCACCTCCGCGTCGGGCGTCCCGGGTTCGGCGTCGTTCGGCTGCGCGGCCTGGTCCTTGAGCACGTCGACCTCGGCCGGGTCCGGGTTCCGCTCGTGCAGCAGCGACCGGACGCCGGCGTTCAGCACGGCCAGCAGCGGCACGGCCAGCAGCGCGCCGGCGATCCCGCCCGCGACCAGGCCGGCGGTGATGGCCAGGACCACGGCCAGCGGGTGCAGCTTGACCGCCCGCCCGAGCAGCAGCGGTTGCAGGATGTGGCTCTCCAGCTGCATCACGCCGATCACGATGGCCAGCACGATCACGGCACCGATGAACCCGTTCGTCACCAGCGCGATCAGGACGGCGACACCGCCGGTCAGCACCGCGCCGATGATCGGGATGAACGCGCCGATGAAGACCAGCGTCGCCAGCGGGATGACCAGCGGCACACCCATGATCCACAGGCCGACGCCGATGCCGACCGCGTCGACGACGGCGACCGCGGCCGTCGCGCGGACGTAGCTGACCAGGGAGGCGAACCCGCGGCGCCCGGCGACGTCGACCCGGTTGCGGACCCGGCCGGGCACGGCGCGGACCAGGAACGTCCAGATGCCGTCGCCGCCGCTGAGGAAGAAGATCGTGATGAACAGCGTCAGCAGGAAGCCGGTGAGGATCTCGCCGACGGTGCTCGCCGTGGTCAGCGCCGTCGTGGTGATCGACGCCTGGTTGTTCTGGATGAAGCCGATCGCCTGGTTGATGAAGTCCTGGATCTGCTCCTGCCGCAGGTGCGGCGGCCCGTTCAGCAGCCAGTTCTTGATCTGGTCGAGGCTCGCGTTCACCTGCTGCTGCAGCTGCGGCAGGCCGGAGGAGAACTGCGTGATGACGAACGTCAGCAGCCCGCCCAGCACGGCCAGCCCGGCGATCAGGACGATCGCGGTCGCCAGCCCGCGCGGGAACTTCAGGGCCACCAGCTTCTGGACGGCCGGCGCGAGCAGCGCCGAAACCAGGAGGGCGATGGACAGCGGGATGACGACGACCGAGAGGTAGCCGATCACCCACACCACCGCGTACAGCGCGGCGACGATCACGATGAACCGCCACGCGAGCGCGGCGCTGATGCGCAGCCCCCGGGGGATCAGTCCCGTGATGTCCTCGTGCTCCGGCAGGAACGGGTCTTCTCCTCGCGCGTGGCTCACCGCCACACCGTAGCGGCTGAGCCGCCCTATTTGCCCGACTGCCAGCCGTGATCACTGATCGTCAGTTCGGAATACACCGTGTGTTCTTCACACGATGGGGGCATCAAGTCGTTTCGAGGGTGCGCGTCACGCCCCGTGTTTGCTTAGGTCGCTACCGCAACGTTATGTGGCAGTCGAACCAGAACACGCACACAGGAGACGACGAGTGGCGAACACCGCGAAGAACGAGGGGCAGGGCGCACCGCGCTCGCGCCGTCTCGTGTCGCGTGCGCTCCTCGTCGTCGGTGGCGCCATCGCCGGCACCGCCGCGGCGTGGCTCGTTTCCGGTGCGACCGCTTCCGCCGACATAGTCGACGCGGGCACGGCTTCCGTTACGCCGGCCACCGACGCGACGGTCGGCAGCCTCGGCGACGTCTCGCACGTCCCCGGTGACGTCGCCGATGCCGGTTCGCCCCAGGACATCACGTCGTGGAGCAGCCCCCGCGTCCTCGAGCACGAGGCCTCCGAGCGCGTCAGCGACTCGGTCTCGGACCTCACCGAGGACGCCGTCGTGAGCCCGGTCCACCGCACCCTCGGCGCGTTCGAGCACATCGCCCGCAAGCCCGAGGACACCCGCCAGGTCATCGAAGAGACTATCGCCCCCGAACCGGCGAAGGACTTCGGCCGCCAGGTGTGGCAGCTGCTCGACCCGGCCGGCAAGGGCGACCTGGTCCCGCTTCCGCAGCTCCCGGGGCTCGCCCCGGTCGAGCAGGAGCCGGTGACCGAGGGCGTCGGCCAGACCACGGACACGGTCGCCGTCTCGACCGTCGAACTCCCCGCCGCGTTGCGAGCCGCGCTCGCGATGCCGACGGGTGTCCAGCAGGGCGACGTCACCGGTGCCGCGGGCGAGTCCCGCGACTCGCACCGTGATCTGCCGTCGTCGCCGCTGGTTCCGGTGCAGCTTCCGGCCGCACCGTCCATCCCCACCGCCCCGGGTGGCAGCTCTGCCCCCGGTGGCCACCTCGACGGCTTGAACTTCGGCGTCCCCTCGTGGGTCTCCGCTGCCGTCAGCGATGCCGCCGCCAGCGCTTACCGCGGCGGCCTGCGGCACACGCCGCGCACCCCGGGCACGCAGCCCGGTGTCACTCCTGACTGAAACACCTCCCTCCACGGGTAGCTGACGCGCCCAAGTCCGTCTTCATCTGACGGCATCCGCGTCCGCACGAATCCCCCGTGGCACGGCGGTGCGCTTTGTTGCGCCCGCAAGAAGTTCCTTCCCTCCCGGTGCGGCTCGGACTCCGTTTCGACTTCGACGAGCGCACCCCCATAAGCCCGTAAGGGAACCCGAAATAAAGGAGAAACACCCCATGCAGACGTGGGCAAAGCGCGGACTCCAGACCGCGCTGGTCACGGGTGGTTTGCTGATGCTGGGCACCGGCATCGCCTCGGCTGACGAGAACGTCAACCCCGACTCCCCGGCCTCCCCGCTCGACCTGAACGTGACGGCTCCGATCTCGGAAGCCAACAACGCGGTCGGCACCCCGTTCGGCCAGCTGGACCTGCCCGCCGGGCAGACGGAGCTGAGCACCAAGCCGGTCACCAAGGCCGCGAACGAGGCCGTCAAGCAGCTCGACGAAGCGAGCCCGATCAGCCAGAGCACCCTCGGTGGCGCGACCAAGGCTGACGGCGCGGGCGCCTTCACCCCGGGTCACAACAACCTCAAGGGCAACAAGGTCGCCGGCGACGTCGTCGTCCCGATCCAGATCGTGGACAACGCGATCGGCGTGATCGGCGACGCGCACGTCGACGGCACGGACCACTCGCAGACCTGGAGCCACAACCAGGACGTCGCGACCGACGGCTCCAAGTCCGGCCTCGCCGGCAACGCCGTGGTCCTCGACTGGGCGCTCCCGGTCCAGATCGCCGGCAACTCCGGCGGCGTGGCGGGCGGCTCCGGCGCGGTGCACGGTGGCTCGGCCAGCCAGAGCACCACCGAGACCGGCAACATCGACACCGACGGCACCGGCTCCGGCCTGTCCGGCAACGTGGTGGCCGGCCAGTTCGCCACCCCGGTCCAGGTGACCGGCAACGCCGTTTCCTACCTGCTCGGCAACGCGTACAGCCAGTACGACGCCGACTCCGACGCCACCTCGGGTGGCTCGATCAAGTCCGCCGGTGACGGTGGCGCGGGCTCGGGCAACATCGTCGGTGCGCCGATCGCCCTGCCGGTGAAGTTCAACGGCAACGCCGGTGGCGTGTGGGGCTCGGACGCGGACACGCTGTCGAACTCGTCCGCCGACGCCAAGGCCGGGGACACCCGCGAGGGCTCGCTGGGCATCCCGACCTACGAAGAGACGAGCGGCAACGACTCGTTCCTCGACGGCAACGCGGGCGCCGTTTCGCTCTCCCCGATCGCCAACGTCGCGGGTGTCGCGGCGTCGTGGATCGGCAACGCGGCCACCGGTGGCGCGACGGGCCGCGACGGCGACCAGACCCAGGGCGGCAGCTCCTCCAGCACTGTCGACTCGGGTGGCTTCGTCAAGACGGCGGGCGACGGTTCGGGTGCGGGCGGCAACGTCATCAACCCGTCGGTCGCCCTCCCGGTCGAGGCGTTCGGCATCGGCGGGACCTACATCGGCAACTCGCACGCCAGCCACGACAACACCACCGACGCCAACGCGGGCAACGGCAGCTACACCAAGGGCAACGACGCCGTCCTCGGTGGCAACATCGTCAACACCCAGGCCGCGGGCGCGCCCGAGGTCTACGGCATCGGCGGCAGCCACATCGGCAACGCCTCCGGCACCTCGACCGAGGACAAGACGGTCACCGCCGGGGCGTACGACGGCTCGCAGGGTGACAACTCGTCCGGCTCGGGCAACGTCGTCCAGGTGCCGGTCGCCGTCCCCGCCGAGGTCTTCGGCGTGGGTGGCTCCTTCATCGGCCAGGGCTCCGGCTCGGCCGAGGAGACCAAGGTCGTCTCGGGCGGCGGCGGTGGCAGCACCAAGGACGACAACGGCTTCCTGAGCTCCAACCTGGGCACCGTCCCGGCGTCGCTCCCGGTGCAGGTCGCCAACATCGGCGGCGCCTTCATCGGCCAGGGCCACGGCAAGGGCTCGACCGACACCACCTCCAACGCGGGTGGCGACGTCAAGGCCAACGGCCCCGCGGGTGCGGGCGCCGGCAACATCGTCGAGGCTCCGGTCTCCCTGCCGGTGCTGGCCGCCGGCTCGGGTGCGGCCCTCGGCGGCATCGGCACCGGTGAGAACGACAACATCACCGACTCGTCGGCGGGTGGCGACGCCCTGACCGACGGGCAGGACGGCGCGATCGCCGGCAACATCGTGAAGGCTCCGTTCGCGGGTGCCGCGCAGCTGTTCAGCGACGGCGTCGCGGGTGCGGCCCTGGGCCACGGCACCGGCACGAGCGACACGGTGTCCTCCGCGGGTGGCGACGCCACGACCAACGGTGACCGCGGTGCGATCGCCGGTGACATCGTCGGTGTCGACGGGGTGCCCGTCGCGCAGATCTTCGGCGACGCGGTGAGCGCGGCCGGCGTCTCCAGCGGCAACGGCATGAACACCACCACCGTGACCAACGCGGGCGACGACACCACCTCCGGTGTCGAAGGCGCGCTGGCCGGCGACATCCTGGACATCCCGGTGACGGCGATCGCCCAGCTGTTCGGCGACGCGGTGGCCGTGGGCGGCGTGGCCCACGCGAACGGTGACAACGTCCTCACCACGCAGAACGGCGGCGAGCCGGTCACCGAGGGTGACGGGTCGAGCCTGTCGGGCTACAACTTCTACCACGACCTCGTGGTGCCGGTGCAGATCTTCGGGGTTCCCCTGGAGCTGATCGGCAACGCGACCGCGGACGCGACCGACATGACCAGCATCGACGGTGACGCCGCGGACGCTTCCGAGGCCATCGCGAACCCGGTCGAGGGTTCGGAGCTGGGCGCCGGCGAGCTGCCGTCGCTGACCGGGCTGGCCAGTGGCCTGCCGACGGCGGGGCTGCCCACCCAGGGCCTGCCCGCGCTGCCGACGGCCGTTCCGGCCCAGCGTGCCGACGTGCCGGTGAGCGACCCGATGTCCGGGATGCCGCACCTGCCGACCCCGGGGCTGCCCGTCGCGGGTGGCCTGCCGGGCCTGAGCAGCCTCTCCGCGCTGGGTGGTGCCCTGCCCGGGCACGGCACCGAGCGTGCGGACCTGCCGACCGGTGGTCTCCCGGTGCACGTCCCGGCCCTGAGCGGCGGCCTGCTGCCCACCCTGCCGGCCGTCCCGGCCCTGGGTGGCGGCGTCCCGACGCTGCCCGTCGCGCTCCCGGTGACCCCGGCCCTGCCGGCGAACCCGCAGCTGCCCGCCGCCCCGACGACGCTGCCGGCCGCGCCGGCCGCGTTGCCGGTGAACGCGAAGCTGCCGGTGCTGGACAGCGCGGCCCCGGCCGCGCAGGTGCCGGCCATGTCGGGCCTCGACTCGACCGGCTTCCTCGCGAAGCTGCTGGGTCTGGTCAAGCGCAAGTAGTTCCCGCAGTAACTGAATAGACTCTCCCTCCCTGGAGACGACGAGCCCCAGGAGCCAGCGCCGGCTCCTGGGGCTCGTTCGCGTCCCGGGTCAGGAGAACTGGAGAGAACGCTTCGCCAGGCCGTGCCAGAACCCGTCGATCACCGTGCGCCCCTCGCCCGAGCTGGCGCCGAGGGAGACGAACAGCGGCGCGAAGTGCTCGATCCGCGGGTGCGCGAGCGCCGCCGCCGGGGCCTTGTGCCGAAAGTCGAGCAGCGTGTCGACGTCACCGCCGCGCAGCACCTCGTCACCCCAGTGGTCGAACTCGGCCGACCACGCCGGCGGCGTCCCGTCGGTGGCGCGGGCCATGCCGCTCAGGTTGTGCGTGAAGAAGCCGCTGCCGATGATCAGCACGCCCTCGTCGCGCAACGGCGCGAGCTTGCGGCCGAGGTCGAACAGCTCCCGCGGGTCGAGCGACGGCATCGAAACCTGCAGCACCGGGATGTCGGCGTCCGGGTACATCTCGACGAGCGGCACGTAGGCACCGTGGTCGAGACCGCGCTCGGGCGCGTCGTGCACTGGAGTCTCGGTCGAGCGAAGCAGCTTCTTCACCTTCGCCGCGAGCTCCGGAGCGCCGGGCGATGCGTACTTCACCTGGTAGTAGCGGTCCGGGAAGCCCCAGAAGTCGTAGACCAGCGGCACGGTCGTGGTGGCCGACAGGGTCAGCGGCGCCTCTTCCCAGTGCGCCGAGACGACCAGGATCGCGGTGGGTTTCGGCAGGTCGGCAGACCAACCGGCGAGTTGACGGGTCCACGTGGCGTCGTCGGCGAGCGGCGGCGCACCGTGGCTGAGGTAGAGGACCGGGGTGCGGGTCATCGACAGCTCCAGTGATTGAAAGTTCAACTACTAGGGTATCTGACGCCGCTGCTGCCTGGGTTATTCCTCAGCCGGCTTCGAGGTTCGCCGCACGCCGTGACACGCGCTTCGACTCGGGCGTGCGCTTTGCGTCCTTCGTCGACCTCCTCCGGCGTGCCGGCGCCCAGGATGATCGTGTTGAGTACATGTAGTTCGGAGGGGGGCAACGATGACGGACGCGGTGGCCGAGGTCGAGCGCGCGATGATCGCGATCCGCCGCAGCCAGCAACGGCGGGCGCTGAGCCGGATCGCCAAGGAGCGCGGCCGCGGCGGGCACGACCCGGTGCACGAGCTGCTCGACGTCGTCGAAGAGCTCGCCGAACGCGGCGAAGCCGGCACGGTGACGGCGCTGAGCGCGGCGATGGGGGTCGACCAGCCGCGCGCGAGCCGGCTGGTCGCACGCGCGGTCGAGCAGGGCCTGCTCCGGCGCGTGGCCGACCAGCACGACGGCCGGCGCGCGGTGCTCGTGCCGACCGAAGCCGGCCAAGCCCACCTCGACGAGCTGCACGCCTTCCGCCGCGCCGTGTTCGCCGAGGTCATGGCCGACTGGCCGGACGACGACCGGGCGAACTTCGGCCGCCTGCTGAGCGCGTTCGTCCGCGGTTACGGGCAGCTCAAGTAGGCAGGAAGACCGCGGCCGCTTCCTCGGCGAGCGTGGCGGCGTTCGGTGCGTCCGGATCGGTCTGGGCCAGGTGCAGCAGCCCGAGGATGGCCGCGTAGGCGACGCGCGCCCGGGACGTCGCCCGGTCCGGTGGCAGGCCGAGCTCGCGGTAGGTGCGAGCGAGCAGTTCCAGCCGAGCCCGGTTCACCCGGTGGACCGCGTCCCGGACCCGGGGATCGTTGCGGTCGCCGAGCAGGCTCAGGTGCACCGAAGGCGCCAGCGGCTGGACGGCTGGGACGACCGCGGTGAGCAGCTGGCGCAACCGCTCCCCCGGATCGGAGATCGCGGCGAACTCGGCGAGTCCTTCGTCGCCGTGACCGCGGACCCACACGTCGAGCGCGGCCGCGATCAGCTCGTCGCGGTTGCGGTAGTGCGCGTAGAAACTTCCCTTGGTCACGCCGAGCGTCCGTGCCAGTGGCTCGACGCTCACCGCGGTCAGGCCACCGCTCGCGATCGCGTTCAGCGCGGCCCGCGCCCAGTCCCTGGGCTGACAGGTCAAGGGGGATCCCTGGAGCGCGTTCGCCGCGTGGTCACCGGGCACGACCCCGACGACGGCTCGCCCCGCCCGGCCGAGGCGTACTACCCGCCGCGCGAAGGGTCACGCTTCATGATCAACATGATCCCGCCGGGCGAGCTGATTCCCCGTCCGGATCTCGACACCGCCGCGGCGACGGCCGAGCTGGAGCGGCGGATGCCGGGCGTGCTGGAAGCCATGGACCCGAGCGTCCCCGGGACGCACACTACCGAAAGCATCGACTACGTCGACACGGTCGTCCAGAACGGCACCCGGCACGCCTGGCGCAACCACGGCACCGAGACGTGCACGAGCGTCGCCGTCGGGGCGGACCGGGTCGCGTATGCCCCGCTAGTCGTGGGAGAGGTCGACGAAGCGGCTGTAGTGCAGCTGGTGCGCTACGACGATCGTCGCGGTCGGGCCGGCGCGGTGCTTGGCGATGATCAGGTCCGCCTCGCCGGCGCGGGGGTCGTCGCGCTCCCAGGCGTCCGGGCGGTTGACCAGGATGACGAGGTCGGCGTCCTGCTCCAGCGAGCCGGACTCACGCAGGTCGGACAGCATCGGGCGCTTGTCCGTGCGCTGTTCGGGACCACGGTTCAGCTGGCTGATCGCGATCACCGGGACCTCGATCTCCTTCGCCAGCAGCTTCATCTGCCGCGAGAACTCCGAGACTTCCTGCTGCCGCGACTCGACGCGCTTGCCGGACGTCATCAGCTGCAGGTAGTCGAGGACGACGAGCTTGAGGTCGTGCCGCTGCTTGAGCCGCCGGGCCTTCGCGCGGATCTCCATCATCGTCATGTTCGGCGAATCGTCGACGAACAGCGGCGCTTCGGAGACCTCGCTCATCCGGCGGGCCAGCCGCGTCCAGTCGTCGTCGGACATCTTGCCACCGCGCATGTCGGCCAGGCGGATCTTCGCCTCGGCCGAGAGCATGCGCATGACGATCTCGGTCCGGCTCATTTCCAGCGAGAAGATGACGCTGGTCAGACCGTGGCGGATGGACGCCGAACGGGCGAAGTCCAGACCCAGTGTCGACTTGCCGACACCGGGACGCGCAGCGACGATGATCATCTGGCCCGGGTGCAGGCCGTTGGTCAGCTCGTCGAAGTCGGTGAACCCGGTCGGGATGCCCTGGGACTGGCCGCCGCGGGACGCGATCGCGTCGATCTCGTCCATCGTCGGCTGTAGCAGCTCTTCCAGCGCGACGTAGTCCTCGCTGGTCCGGCGCTCGGTGACGTCGTAGATCGCGGCCTGGGCGCGGTCGACGACCTCGTCGATGTTCGCGCCGTCCGCGGCCGCCGCGCCGTAGCCGTACTGGACGATGCGGGTGCCCGCCTCGACGAGCCGGCGCAGCACCGCCTTCTCCGCGACGATCTCCGCGTAGAAGCCGGCGTTCGCCGCCGTCGGCACCGTCGCGATCAGGGTGTGCAGGTACGGCGCGCCACCGATGCGACCCAGCTCGCCCCGGCGTTCCAGCTCGGCGGAGATGGTGATCGGGTCGGCGGGCTCGCCGCGGCCGTAGAGGTCGAGGATGCAGTCGTAGATCGCCTGGTGCGCCGGGCGGTAGAAGTCGTCGGGGCCGAGCGCCTCGATGACGTCGGCGACCGCGTCCTTCGACAGCAGCATGCCGCCGAGCACGGACTGCTCGGCCGTGATGTCCTGCGGCGGCTGGCGGTCGAACCCGCCACCGGAGCCGGGGTCACTCGGACCCGGGTCGTTCTCCGCATACATCGGACTGCGGTCGTCGGTCAGCGCCACCGCTCCGGACACCTCCTCGTCATCATGCGAACACCCGTTCGATTATGCCGGATCTTCACTCTCGAAGCACGTGGCGCGAGTCGCGCCACCGGTCCCCTTGCGCCGTGTCCCCCGATGATCGGCGAAGACGGGCCGCGAGTCTGATCGCCACGCCGGGGCACCACCGTGAGTACAGGCTCGGCGGGGACGCTATGTCCCCCGGAAGGCCGAAAGCAATTCAGGGTGGGGACCCATCTGTGGACAACCTGGGGATGAATGGGGGTAACCAGTCACAGGTGCCGCCACAGCTGTGGACAAGTTGGGGACAAGCGTGATCGCCTTCAGTGAATCCGCAGGTCAGGGCCTGTGAGTAAGGTGTGGAGAACTTCCGCAAAACCCGTCCGGCGTGTCGCATGAAACCCGTCGCTCGGCGTGTCGTGGGCCAGCCCGGGCCCATTGAGCGTCGCGGCCTGTGGATGAATATCACGCACGGTAGAACCGTCACTCGGTGGGCTGAACGGCCGGGATGTCACGCCGCTGTGAGCCTGCCCTGTGCGCTGCGTAACCGGTCAGCGAGAACGCGCTGGTCGGCCGGGGTGAAGGCGATCCGGCTCTCGCCACGCCCCGGTACCTCTTCGGTCAGCCACCGGCCTTCCGAGGTATCGATGTAGTTCACCGGACGTTCGATGCGCTGCCACGATCCGGTGCGGCTGCGGGCCGCCACGTAGAGGCTGCCGCTGCCCATTCGGCGTAACGCGAGGATCCGCCGGAGCTCGTCGGCCTCCTGCGAGCCGTCGGCCGGCCGGTCGTTGCGCATCACGGCGAAGCCGTCGTCGTCGCGGCGGCCGGACCCCTCGAGCTGGCTCTTCGGCACCGCGAGCGGCGTCCCGCGGCCCGGGGCGAGCTTCGGGATCTGGCCGAGGAAGTCGTCGAGCAGCTCGCCGGGCCGGGTCGACTCCAGGACGACGACGTCGAGCTGCTCGTGCTTCGCGAGCACGAACGCCTCGCCGCCGGCGCTGCCGGCGAGCAGCCGGTAGCTCACCGGCTTGCCCTGGAAACCGCCGTCGACCCAGCCGTAGTACTCCAGCTGCGGCCGCGCGACGGCTTCGAGCGTCGCGACGAACCCGGGGTGCATGCCGCGCGGGCCGAACAGTCCCGCCTTGGTGAGCTCGGTGTTGACGCGCTCGTCCTCGGCGCGCTGGGCCTCGTCGCTGTACCAGGTCGGCGTCTCGGCCAGGACCGTGTGCGGCTCCCCGCCGCGGCGCCGGATCAGGTTGATCAGGGTGCCGGTCGAAAGGGTGACCTGCCTGTCCAGCACCGCTCTTCCCCCTAGTGAAGATCAGCTTGGTGAACCCGGAAAGCCGGGCGCGCCCAATCTTGGCACGCGCCCGGTGGTCCCGCGTGTGCTACTCGCCGATGACCGGCGGGGCGGTCAGCTCGTCGGTTCCGAAGATGTCGTTCGGGTCCTCGCCGAGCAGGTACTTCGACGAACGTTCCTCGTCGCCGCCGCCCTGGCCCTTCGCGCCGTGGCCCATCCCGCCCATGCCACCCATCCCGGTGGCTCCGCCGCGGCCCGCCGCCGCGCCGCCCGCGCCCATCGCGCCGCCGGCTCCGCCACCCATGCGGCCGCCGGCGCCGGACGCTCCCGCGCCACCCGGCATCGCCGCACCGGTCGCGCCGCCGGGCCCGAAGCCCGCGCTGCCACCCGGGCCGAAGCCCGCGGTGGGGTCGCCGATCCCGCCGAGCCCGCTGGAACCGCCGGGCCCGAAGCCACCGGCGCCACCGCCGCCCGAAAAGTTCGGGGCGCTCCCGGGGCCGAAGCTCGGCACGCCCGGGACGTCCGACGGCGAGAAGCCCGACGAGTGCGTGCCGTCGGAGGTGAAGTTCGGCGGGGTGTAGTTGCCGGTCGGGACCTTCGACGGGTCGTAGTTCCCGCCGCCGGGGACCTTCGACGGGTCGAAGCCCGGCACCTTGGACGGGTCGTAACTCCCGCCCGGCACCTTCGACGGGTCGAAGCTGCCGCCGGGACCGCCACCCGGGCCGCCGCCGAAGGACGGCACACCGCCCGGCCCCGGCATGTTCACGCCGCCCGGACCGCCACCGGGACCGCCGCCAGGGCCGCCACCGGGTCCGCCGCCCGGGCCGTTCCCGTTCTTGTCGTCCTTCTTCTTGCCGTTCTTGTCCTGGTCGACGTTGACGTTCTCCTGCTGCCCCTGCAGCGCGGAGTACGTCGGCATCTTCTGGCCGTTGTCGTTGCTCGCCTTGTAGTAGGTGTTGAAGGCGTCGACGTTGGCCTGGCCCTTGGTGTTGTAGTCGCGGATCGCCCGGTCCGTGTCGGTGGTCCACGGCGTCACCGCGTTGAGCAGGTTGTTCTTCGGCGGGTCCTTCGGGACCTCCTGCACCTGGGCGTGCACCGTGGTGAACGCGTTGTTCTGCTCGCCGAGGTACTTGTCGGAGTCGGTGAGCTTGGTGCCCGAGTCCTCCATCCACACCCGCAGCGGGTGCGCGCCCGCGTTCTGCGCCGCCTCGGAGCCGCCGCCGGTCCAGGCCGCGTCCATGTCCTTGGCCAGGCCGTCGATCGTGGTGAGCCGGTCCTGGTAGGCGCCCTTCAGCCGGCTCGCCGCCGCCTGGCCGTTCGAGATCGAGCCCGTGCCGGGCCCGGTGGTGATCTGGTGCCAGATGTCGTAGCAGTCGATCTTGCGATCACCCTGTACCGACGTGTGGTCGTCCGAGTGGGTGGTCGCCATGTTGTAGGCGGCGAACCCGCCGAGCAGGACCAGTTCCAGCATCTCAGCCCCCCATCAAGGTCTGGACCATCGATTCACCGAACTTCTGCGCCACCGGGCACGGGTCCGCGGCGCCGGCGCCGTTGTCGTACTGCACGAGGATGTTGACCGACAGCTCGTCGGTCACCCCGACGAACAGGCCGCACTTGCCGTCCTTGCGGTCGTCCGCCGCCGCGGCGTAGACGGCGGGGTACCCGCTCACCTGCGTCTCGTCGAAGTAGGCGTCGTTCGCCTTCGTGTCGTAGACGTCCTGGAGCCCGTTCTTGTTCGCCGTCACCGTGGTCACGTCGATCTGGTTGCCCGGGTCGGCGGCCTCCTGGAACGTGCAGCTCGGGCCGTTGGCCGTGCTGCGCGGGGTGCCGTCGCCGAGGCTCAGTGCGGAGCGCCCGGCCGCGTTGAGCGTCGCGCAGGCGTCCGAGGTGATGCTCGCGGCGTTCAGCGGGCTCGGCACCCGCGGTGCGGAGCCGGCGGCGGGCTGGGAGGCCGACTCGCTGCCGCTGGGTTCGGCGGACGGCGCCGGGTTGGCGGTGCCCCCGGTCCGGCTCGAGCAGCCGGCGACGGCGAGCACGGCGAAGGCCAGTGCCGGGACGGCGAGAAGTCGTCGGTTCACGTGGCCTGGTTCCCCGTCTTCGAAAGGCCGGCCTGCGTCTCCGACTCGTTGGTGGTGATCTTCTTCTTCGCGGCCGTCAACGCCTCGATGTAGTTCTTGACGTACTCCTGCATCTTCTTGTTCTGCTCGAGGAAGGCCTTGCCGGACGGGTTCGCGAGCTTCTCCCAGTCGCCGCTGGCGAACTCCTTGCCGGGCGCCTTGACGTTCGCCATCAGGTTGGCGTCGTCGTAGTCGCGCTTGAGGTCGGCTTGGAGGTCCTGCCACTGCTTGATGATGCCGTCGATCTTGTCGGCGTCGAACGTGAAGCCGCCACCGCCGCCGGCCGGCGCCGACATGTTGACCTCGTTACCCATCCGGATCCATCCCCTTCGCGTCCCCGCCCATTCTCCTACGACGTGGCCGTGGTGTCCGGGGTTCCCCCGAAACGCGTGAAGGCGGGCCGCCCACCAGGGGCGACCCGCCTTCACGACGTGCCAGGTGCTACTTGGCCTTGACCTCGAGCCGCACCTCGACCTTGACGTCCGGGTGGAGCCGGGCGCCGACCGAGTGCTTGCCGACGGTCTTGATGTGGTCGCGCAGCTCGATGACGCGCTTGTCGAGCAGCGGGCCACCGGCCGCCTTGATCGCGTCCACGATCTCGGCCGACGTGATCGAACCGAAGAGCTTCTTCGAGCCCTCGGCCGACTTGCCGGTGAGCTGGATGGCGCCGAGGCCCTCCAGCGTCGCCTTGATCTCCTTGGCGTGGTCGAGGTCGCGGATGCGACGGCTCTCCTGCGCGCGCTGGATCGTGCGGACGTTCTTCTCCGCGCCCTTGGTGGCCGCGATCGCGTAACCCCGCGGGAGCAGGTAGTTGCGCGCGTAGCCGTCCTTGACCTCGACGACGTCGCCGGGGCCGCCGAGGTTGGCCACGTCGGTGGTGAGGATGATCTTCGCCATCTCCGTGCCTCCTAGCGCGCGGTCGAGGTGTAGGGCAGCAGCGCCATCTCGCGGGAGTTCTTGACCGCGATGGCGATGTCACGCTGGTGCTGGCTGCAGTTGCCGGTGACGCGACGGGCACGGATCTTGCCGCGGTCGGAGATGTACTTCCGCAGCAGGTTGGTGTCCTTGTAGTCGATCAGTTCCGGGCGGCCCTTCTTCTCGGCCTTGCAGAACACGCAGACCTTCTTCTTGGGCTTGCGAATGGGTGGCTTGGCCACTGGTTACTCCTGGAATTTCAAATCTTGTGGATGTGTACGAGATCAGAAGGGGGGCTCGTCCGAGAAGCCGCCACCGCCACCGCCGCCACCGGCGGGCGGGGCCGAACCCCACGGGTCGTCGGCGGGCATGCCGCCGCCACCGCCGCGGTTGCCACCGCCGCCGCCGCCTCCGCCGCCGAAGTCACCACCGCCGCCGCCACCGCGGCTGACCTTGTTGACCTTGGCCGTGGCGTAGCGCAGCGAGGGGCCGATTTCGTCGACCTCGAGCTCGACGACGGTGCGCTTCTCGCCTTCCTTCGTCTCGAACGACCGCTGCTTCAGGCGGCCCTGCACGACGACGCGGGCGCCGCGGGTCAGGGACTCGGCGACGTTCTCCGCCGCCTGGCGCCAGATGTTGCAGCGCAGGAACAGCGCCTCGCCGTCCTTCCACTCGCCCGACTGCTTGTCGAGCGTGCGGGGCGTGGACGCGACGGTGAAGTTCGCGACCGCCGCACCGGACGGGGTGAAACGCAGTTCCGGGTCGGACGTCAGGTTGCCGATCACCGTGATGACGGTGTCTCCAGCCATCGGGAATACCCTTCGGCTCAGGCCTTGGCGGCGACGGGCGGCTTGGCCGCGGCGCGCTTGATCTCGCGACGCATGACCTTGGTGCGGAGAACGGTCTCCTGCAGCGAAAGCTGGCGGTCCAGCTCCTTCACCGCGTCCGAAGACGAGTTCAGGTCCAGCAGGGCGTAGATGCCCTCCGCGTGCTTCTTGATCTCGTACGAAAGCCGGCGCCGGCCCCAGACGTCGACCTTCTCCACGCTGCCGCCCGAAGTGCGGATGACGTTGAGGAAGGTGTCCAGCGTCGGAGCGACAGTGCGCTCGTCGAGCGTGGGGTCCAGGATGACCATTACCTCGTAATGGCGTGACACAACCACTCACCTCCTATGGGCTCGCGGTCACGGACTGTCCGTGACAGGAGGGTTTGTCCAGGTAAGGCTACCTGGGGGGTACGACAGCGCCCGACAGTGGGGTCTTCCGGGGGTCGCCGGGGGTCAGCTCGCGCGGCGCAGGACCCAGGTGCGGACGAGGCCCGCCGTGACGCCGGCGAGCACGATCACCGCGAGCAGCATCGGCAGCTGGACGTCGTTCGGGCCGGCGGGCGAGGACAGCGACTGCGCGTTGCCGGCGTCGCGGACGTCGGCGCCCTGGCCGGCCTGGTCGCCGACGCCGACCTGCGGCGCGGTGGCGTCACCGGGGAGCGTGCCGTTGGCCGGGTAGCGCACGCCCGGCGCGACGGCGGTACCCGCGGTCGCGGTGGGGATGCCGCCGTAGTCGCGCATCGGCGCGGTACCGCCGCTGCCGCCCGCGGTGCCCGGGTTCAGGTTCGAGAGGTTGCCGGTCGAGCCGCCGGGGCCGGTCGCGGTGCCGCCGCCCTGCTGGGCGCCGGTGCCGCCCGCACCCGGCTGGCCCGGCGCGACGTAGTTCGTGGCGATCGTGGTCAGGCCACAGCTCTTGGCGACGTTTGCCGAGACCGCGCTGAGCACCTCGTTCTTGGTGCCGTCCAGCACGCCGAGCCCGTTGGCGCCCTTGAGCGCGGCGGCGACGGTGCTGCCGACCGCGGTGCCCGGGATCGTGCCGCCCGCGGCGTTCGGCACCTGGCCGACATTCAGCGCGCCCTTGCCCGCGATCGTGTCGGCCAGGGAGTTCGGCCACACGGTCGCAACGGTCCAAAGGTGAGAGTTCACGTAGTCCTGTGCGCCCTTGCGGACGAGTTCCTTCACCGACGAGCCCTGGATCGCGACCGTGTCGCCCATGCTGCCGTTCACCGAGCCCGAGCAGGTGCCGGCGAGCGTCGTCGCGGCCGAGGCCGTGTCGGCGGACAGGAACGCGCCTCCGGTGACGAAGGCGGCGACAGCGGTGACGGTCAGTGCGCGGCGGGTGGTCTGCCAGGTGGGGATCTTCCGCACGAGCACTGTCCTCCGGAGGGTTATCGGGGCGCGGTCCTAGGCAACAGCAACACCAGGATCAACGACGGGGATACGTGAAAGATACTCGGCAGTCGGCTCAATTGGCAGCGGCCATCCGGCGGAGTACCCAAGTGCGGACCAGGCCTGCGCTGACTCCGGAGAGTGCCAAAACGGCGATCAAGAGCGGGAGATTCGACCCGTTCGTGAAACCGTCCTGCGCGGAGGGTAGTGCTTCGGCGCGTCCCGCGGTCTGGATTCCGGAGTTGCCGGCCGCCGGGTCGTTCGGACCGGTGAGGCCGAACTGTGGGGCGTAACCCGGGATCTGGCTGCCGTACCGGATGGCGGGTGACGGCGTGAACAACCCGGCCGTCGCGAACGGGATCCCGCTGTAGTCGCGCATCGGCGCGTAGCCGGTCCCGACGGTGAACGGGAAGCCGCCGAACACCGGGCTGCTCGCGAACCCGGGCAGGAGCGGGCTGTTGGCGTCCGGGATCGGGGTGGCGCCCTGCGGGGTGCCACCCGCCGGAGCGCCACCAGGAGTGCCCTGGGCGGGCGGGTTCTGCTGCGGGTTGCCGCCCGAGCCGGGCGCGGGCGACTGCTGCTTGCCGCCGCCGTTGATCGTGTTGAGGCCGCCGGTCGCGGCGGTGTTGAGGCCGTCGGCACCTTGGTTGACCGCGCTCGCCAGCGGCGCGCCGACCACGGGGACCGGCGACACGACGGTGTTCACCACGTTGACGGTGACCTTGCAGACCGTGTTGAGCAGGCCGCCGACGGCGGAGGTGAGCACGGTGGTCGCCTGTCCGACGATGCCCAGGTCGACGGGCAGCGGCAGGCCGAGCAGCGTGCCCTGGATCTTGTCACCGGGCTTCGCGTCCACGGTGCTGCCGCAGGGCACGGTCTTCGTCTCGGCCGCGGACGCGGTGCCGGGCAGCCCAAGCACAGCCGAACCCGCGAGGACGAACGCCGTCGCACCGACCGCCGTT
Organism: Amycolatopsis sp. NPDC049252; assembly: GCF_043197175.1. Taxonomy (NCBI): domain Bacteria; kingdom Bacillati; phylum Actinomycetota; class Actinomycetes; order Pseudonocardiales; family Pseudonocardiaceae; genus Amycolatopsis; species Amycolatopsis sp. NPDC049252. The sequence continues at coordinate 362,465 of NZ_JBICSQ010000004.1, read as the reverse complement.
GCTCTGCGTGCCCGGTTCTCCATGCTCGCCGCCCCTCGTCTCGTGCCCTCTGCCCAGGACAACGACGTTAAGGCACTCGGGTGACGCCCGCTCGCTCAGGAATGTCCGGCATTCGAGTGGAAGGGGGCGTCACCGTGGGTGAATCTCAGGCGGGATTGCGGCGGATCCAGGCGCGGACGAGGGCCGCCGCGACGATCGCGAGGGCCAGCACCGCGAGCAGCATCGGCAGCTTCGCCGGCGGGGTGACGCCGGGCAGCGCCTCCGCCGTGCCGGACTTCTGCTCGTCGACCGTCGGGACCTGCTGGCCGGGGATGATCTGGGCGATCACCGGCGCCTGCACCAGGCTGCCGGGCAGGAGCGCGGCGTTGGTGAAGATGCCCGAGATCGCGTCGCCGGGCAGGCCGGCGCCACCGGAACCGCCGGTGACCGGGCCGGTGCTGTCGCCGGGCGGGGTCTGACCCGGAGGTGTCTGCCCGGGCGGGGGCGGCTGCTGGGGCGGAGTCGGCGGCGTTCCCGGCGGCACGGGCAGCGTCGGCGCGCCGACGCCCTGCAGGAGTCCCTGCGTCGTGTTCCCGACCGCATTGACCGCGCCCTGCGCGGTGGGGCAGACGGCCTTCGCCGCGGCGTCGCCGACCACCGGCACGTCACCGATGCCGAGCGCGCGCACCGTGTCGCCGACCGGGAGGGTCAGCAGCGGGGCCGAGCCGTTGGTGTTCTTCGCGCTCGAATCGAGGCCGACGGTCAGCCGGTCCGGGGAGTTGAGCGGGGCGCCCGCGTCCAGCAGCAGGCCCGTCTTCGCGTCGCGGGCCTGGCCGTTCTGGAGCGTGGCCGCGCAGTCGCCGCCGAGGGTCGGGCTGGTGTCCGCGCTCGCCACGCCCGGTGCCGCGAACGCGGCCGAGGCGGCGAGGGTGAACCCCAGTGCGGTGATCCGGGCGACGTGCTTCCCCATCGATGCCCTCCGGCAGTCGGACCAATCTGGATCACGGAACGCGCTCACGGTACTCCACGAGCGTCACCAACCGGTTCACCAAGCCCGAAGTTCATCCCGGAGTAGCGTGCTCGGCATGCTGATTGGCGCCCATGTCCGTGACGACGACCCGTTGACCGCGGTGGCCGACCGCAAAGCCGACGTCGTCCAGTTCTTCCTCTCCGACCCGCAGGGCTGGAAGGCCCCGAAGCCGCACCCGCACGGCGAGGCCATCCTGGCCGACCCGGTCGAGGTCTTCATCCACTCGCCGTACCTCATCAACGTCGCCTCGCTGAACAACCGGATCCGGATCCCGTCCCGCAAGAACGTCACGCAGCACGCGGACGGGGCCGCCGCGGTCGGCGCGAAGGGCCTGATCGTGCACGGCGGGCACGTCGGCGACACCGACGACGTCGAGGCCGGCCTGGACAACTGGCGCAAGCTGTTCGAGCGCGAGCAGGAGAAGGGCGGCTTCAAGGTCCCGATCCTGATCGAGAACACCGCCGGCGGCGAGAACGCGATCACCCGCGACCTTGAGGTCATCGCTCGGCTGTGGGACAAGGTCGGCGAGTTCGGCGCCGGGTTCTGCCTCGACACCTGCCACGCCTACGCGGCGGGCTGGGACCTCTCGACCGCCGTCGAGAAGGTCAAGGCCATCACCGGCCGGATCGACCTCGTGCACCTGAACAACTCCCGCGACGAGTTCGGCTCGACGCGCGACAGGCACGCGAGCGTCGTGCACGGCGAGGGCACGATCGACCCCGAGGCGCTGGTCGCGGTCGCCCGCGAGGCCGGCGCCCCGGTGATCGTCGAGACCCCGCCCGACGGCCAGGCCGCCGACATCGCCTACCTGAAGGAGCAGCTCAGCTAGGGACGGCGACGGCCTTCCGGCGGCGCCGGGTGGCGTTCGGGATGATCACGTCCCGGGCGCCGTCGAGGAAGCCGCCGGCCGGGTCGTCGTCACCGGCGGCCCGGATCAGGTCGGTCGCCGGGTGGTAGATCTCCCGGACCACCAGCACGCACAGCGCGACGACGGCCAGGTCGCGGACCACGACCGTGCCCAGGAACCAGCCTTCGGGCAGGCCCTTGTGGTCGACGCCGAGGTAGTAGAACATCCGCGGTACCCAGACCAACGCGTCGATCAGCATCCAGCCGAGCAGCAGCCGCCAGCGCGGGATCGCCAGCACGGCCAGCGGCACGAGCCACAGCGAGTACTGCGGGCTCCACACCTTGTTGGTCAGCAGGAACGCGGCCACGACGAGGAACGCGAGCTGCCCGAGGCGTGGCCGGCGAGGCGCGGCCAGCGCTACGTACGCGATGCCCGCGCAGCACGCGAGGAACAGCACGGCGATCGTCCAGTTGAGGTACGTCGGCGTCTGGTTCTTCTGCAGCACGCCGTCGAACCCGGCCCAGCCGGTCGTGTACGAGAAGACGTTGTAGAGCGAGTCCGGGTCCATCGGCCGCAGGGTGTTCATCCGGAAGAACTCCCACCAGCCGCGGGTCGCGGTGAGGATGAACGGCGCGTTCACCGCCACCCACGTCACGACGGCGGCCGTCGCGGTGCGCCAGAACGGTGTCAGCTTCCCGGCGCGCAGGCAAAGCACGAACAGCACGCCGAGCAGCAGCAGCGGGTAGAGCTTCGCGGTCGCGCCAAGGCCGAGCAGGAGCCCGGCGAGCAGCGGCCGTTTCCGGGACCAGGCGAGCAGGCCGGTGGCCGTGAACGCGGTCGCGATCGTGTCGAAGTTGGTGAACGCGTGCACCAGGACCAGCGGTGACGCCGCCACCAGCACCATGTCCCACGGACGCCGTTTCATCGTCCGCCCGGTCGCCCAGACGGTGACCAGCCAGGCCATCGACAGGAAGAACGCGGTGATGTTGAAGTAGATCGCCACGGGTAGCGCGCCGGGTAGCCAGCCGCTTTCGGCGATGTTGAGCCAGCCCGCCGCGAGCTTCGCGTTAACCCACTGGAAGAGCCCGGTGAACACCGGGTACTCCATGTACCGGGTGTCGTTCTCCGCGGTCTGCGAGCTCTCCTTCCACGACGTGTAGTACGGGAAGGTGCTCGGTCGGTCGAGCCGCTCGGAGCTGTAGAGCGGCACGATGTCGGAGTAACACATCGCGACGAACGGGCGGCCCGCGCGCCAGTCGAGCTGGGTGGCGCCGCTCGAGTCCTGGTACTGCTGGATGCAGGAGCCCTTGCCGAACCAGCAGAGCATCAGGGCCAGGGTCGCCAGCAGCAGGCCGACGCGCTGCGGGGACCAGAACCAGTGCCTGCCGACCGCGGCGTGCTCGCCGAGCGGGCCGCCGACGGGTCTGGTGACCGCCGCCGCGAGTGGGTCGTTCCAGCTCGGGACGACCCGATCCGCCCTGCTCAGCGTCACGGGGCCGGGGTCCGGCTCGCGCGTGGTCTCCTCTGGCACGACCGGGATGTTATCGGTGATGGCCCGACGCCGGAGTGAAGGCGACGATCATGCCGGATTCGCGTAGTACGAGGCCAGGACCTCGGCGGCCGCGCCGTGCGTGACGATCTCCTCGCCGAAGGAGTCCTCCACGACCTCGATGCGCTGCCAGTGCGGCAGCGGCAGGAGCTCCTCGAGCCGCTCGGAAACGGCGTCACGGTACGTGCCCGGTTCGTCCCGCACGGCCCGTCCGGCCAGCACGATCCGTTCCAGATCGAGGACCTGGACGAGGTCGGCGAGGCCGATCCCGAGGAAGCCGGCCGCGGTCCGCGTGTCGGGGGCCTGCTTGGCCATGATCTCGACGCAGCCGCGCCGTCCGCAGGCGCAGCGGGGGCCGTCGTAGGCGATCGTGGTGTGCCCGAACTCACCCGCGTTGGTCCGCGGCCCCCGGTAGAGCCGGCCGTCGATCAGCAGGCCGACGCCGATGCCGGTGCCGACCAGCACGACCGCCGTCGCCGTCGGCTCGCCGTGCGGCCACAGCTGGGCGAACGCGGCGGCGTTGGTGTCCTTGTCCAGCAGCACCGGCAGGCCGGTGCGCTTCTCGAGCAGATCGCGCAGGGGGACGTCGTGCCAGCCGGGCATGCTCGTAGCGTCACGGACCAGGCCGGCGATGTGGTCCAGCGGGCCGACCGCGCCCAGGCCGAGGCCGAGCACCGGGAAGCCGTCGGCGAGTTCGAGCGCGGTGGCGCCGATGGCCTCGACGGCCTGTTCGGGGGTGAAACCGACCGGGAGCGGGCCGCCCGCCGTCTCTTCGACCTCGCCGATGAGGTTGGTCCGCAGCACCCGGTACTCGTCGCGGTCGAGGCGGGCGCCGAGCGCGTGCCGGGCGCTGGACCGGACGGTCAGCTGCGTGCGGGGCTTGCCGACCCCCACGGACGGCTGACGTTCCTCGTCCAGCAGGCCGGCGTCGAGGAGTTCGGGCACGATTTTGGACACGGCCTGCTGGGTCAGCCCGGTGCGTTCGGCGAGCTCGACCCGGCTGAGGCCGCCGGCCCGCAGGATGTGCGCGAGCAGGAGGGCGCGGTTGTGCTCACGCACGTTGCGCAGGTTCCTCCCGGTGGCCGCCATGGATGAGATCTTCGCATGCCTGGTCAATTTCGCAACACTGTTGTTTAATGGGCGGCATGGTGGACGACTTGCGGGTGGGCATCCTCGGGTACGGCATCGGGGGACGCGTCTTCCACGCACCGCTGGTGGCGGCGACCCCCGGGCTGACCCCGGCCGTGATCACAACGTCGAGCAACGCCGTCCAGGCGCGCACCGACTACCCGGGCGCCGAGGTCGTGCCGGACGCCGACGCGCTGTTCGAGCACGCGGGCGACCTCGACCTGATCGTCGTCAGCACCCCGAACCGCACGCACGTGCCGCTCGCGCTGCGGGCCATCGAGGCCGGCGTGCCGGTGGTCGTGGACAAGCCGTTCGCGCCGACCGCGGCCGAGGCCGAGCGGGTCGTCGCCGCGGCGAAGGCGGCGGGCGTCGGGCTCACGGTGTTCCAGAACCGCCGGCTCGACTCCGACTTCCTCACCGTGCGCCAGGTGCTCGACTCCGGTCGGCTCGGCGAGGTGTTCCGCTTCGAATCCCGCTACGACCGCTGGGTGCCCAAGCCGAAGGACAACTGGCGCGAGTTCGGCGACCCGGCCGAGGCAGGCGGCCTGCTCTACGACCTCGGCGCGCACATCGTCGACCAGGCGCTGCAGCTGTTCGGCCCGGTCACCCGGGTCTACGCCGAGGTCGACCGCCGCCGCGCCGGCGTCCAGGTCGACGACGACGTGTTCGTCGCGCTGCACCACGCGAACGGCGTCCGGTCACACCTGTGGGCGACGGCGCTCGCGGGCACCCTGAACCCGCGGTTCCGCGTGCTCGGCGACCAGGCGACGTTCACCAAGTACGGCCTCGACGTGCAGGAACCCCAGATCAAGACGGGCATGCGGCCCGGCGACGACGGCTGGGGCGTGGAGCCGGCCGCGGACGCGGGCACGATCGGCGTCGGCAACGACCTCAAGACCGTGCCCACCTTGACCGGCCGCTACGAGCAGTTCTACGCCCAGGTGCGCGACGCCCTGCGCGGCGAGGGCGAGTTCCCGGTCGACCCGGAGTCGTCGGTCGCCGCGCTGCGCGTGATCGAGGCGGCGCACCGCTCCGGCGTCGAAGGAACCGTCGTCGAGCTCTGACCCCACAGACCGGCCGTGACCTCGGTAACCCCCAGTACTGGGGTCACGGCCACCTTCTTTCCCGCCTCAGCCGCCCGGGTTCGGGCTGCCGCTCTGGCCGGAGTCGTTCCCGTTGCCCGTGCCGGTGTTCCCGGTTCCGGTGTTGCCCGTGGTGTTGTTCCCCGTGGTGTTGCCGTTGTTGTTACCGCCGTTGCGGTTGCGCTGCCGGTCCTGCAGTTGCTGAAGCCGTTGCTGGAACTGGCGGAGCTGGTCCTGCTGCTGGCGGTTGCCGGGCTGGGCCTGCTGGTTCCGCGGGTCGCGCTGCTGCTGTTGTTGTTGCTGCTGTTGCGGTTGCTGAGGCGGCTGCTGGACCTGGACCTGGTCCACCGGGGAGCTGATCGCCGCCACGCGGTCGAAGCGCTCGGCCGGTTTGCCCTGCAGGTACAGCTGCATGAAGCGGTCCCAGATCGGGCCGGCCAGGGTCGACCCGAAGATCGGTGCGCCCGTCGGGCTGCGCAGGGCTTTGTCGCCGTCGCTGCCGACCCAGACCGCCGCCGAAACCGAAGGCGTGTACCCGACCATCCATGTCTGGGCGTTCGCGTTGGCCGCCGACGCCGGTTCGTCGTTCTGCGGGGTGTGCTGCTGGGTGCCGGTCTTGCCGGCGCACTCGTGGCCCGCCGGGCAGGTCAGGCGTGAGAACTGGATCACCGGGGCCAGCGCCGCCGTCACGTTGCCCGCGATCTGCGCGCTGCGGGCCGGGTCGTTGTCGGCGAAGGCGTCCGTGGACCGGTTCTTGGCCTCGTACGCCGTTTCGCCGTTCGCGTTGGTCACCTTCTGCACGAAGTGGCGTTCACGCTGGACGCCGCCCGCGGCGAACGTCGCGTAGCCCGAGGCCATGTCCGCCGGCGTGACCTCCGTGCCGCCGCCGCCGATCGAGATGTTGTTGTCGCCGGTGAACAACTGGCTGCGCCCACCGTTGCCGGAAGTCCGGACGCCCGCCTCCTGCGCGGCTTCCGCCACCCCGGACGGCTTCGTCACGTTCAGCACCATGTCGTAGAACACCGTGTTCGTGGACCGTTGCATCGCCTCGGCGACGGTGCACTGCTCGGAGCAGCTGCTGCTGTCACCCGCGTTGCGGATGGGCAGGTCGACGCCGGGGAACGTGCGTGGTGAGGTGCCGTCGAACCGCGCGTCGAGGCCGCGGCCGAGCTTGAGGAACGCCGCGAGGTCGAACGGCTTCATCGACGACCCGGGGTTGTGCGGCTCGTCCGCCCAGTCGCGTCCGGCCTGGTCCTCGCCGTTCGGGCCCTTCACCACCGGGGCACCGCCGTAGTAGGCGAGCACCCCGCCGGTCTTCGGGTCGACGGCGACCAGCGCGTCGAGGATCCGGTCGTCGGTCTGGTCGGCCATCCCCTCGGTCACCGCCTGCTCGGCCGACTGCTGCGCCTGCGAGTCGATCGTGGTGAACACCTGGAACCCGCCGCGGTAGTACTCCTGCTCGCTGATCCCCTGCGCCGCCAGTTCCGCCTTGACCTGCTTCTTGACGAACGGGTTCAGCGCGCCGGCCTGCTTGCTCTCCACCAGCGGGATCGGGGTCGGGAACTTCGCCGACGCGCGCTGGGCCGGCGTCAGGTAACCGTTCTTCAGCATCCGGTCCAGCGCCGTGGTCCAGCGGGCCGTGGCGACGGCGGTGTTCTCCGAGCGTCCCGGCTGCTGGATCAGCCCGGCGAGCAACGCGGCCTGCGAGTAGTCGAGCTGGCCGACGTCCTGGCCGAAGTAGGCCTGGGCGGCGGCCTGGATGCCGTACGCGCCGCGGCCGAAGTAGATGATGTTGAGGTAGGCGGTGATGATGTCCGCCTTCTCGTAGGTCTGGTTCATCTTGAACGACTTCGCGAGTTCGGTCCACTTGCGCGTGAGCGTCGGATCGTCGTCGCCGGAGGCGTTCTTGATGTACTGCTGGGAGATCGTCGAACCACCGCCGGAACCGCCGGTGACCTGGTTGTACGCCGCCCGCAGGATGCCGCCGACGTCGAAGCCCGAGTTCGTCTCGAACGACGCGTCCTCGGTCGCGATCACGGCTTTCTTGACGACGTCCGGGATCTGGTTCGCGGCCAGGATCTGCCGGTTCCCGCCGGTGGGCACGTCCTTGCCCATCTCGGTGCCGTCGCTGAACAGATACGTAACGGCCTGGCCCTGCGCCTGCGCGACGGTCTCCGGTGACGGGACGTCGACGGCCAGGTACGTGATCACGAACGCGATCGCGGGGACCACGAAGAACAGCCCCGCCACGACGTAACCGATCCGGCGGATCCGTCGCCAGCGCTGTTTCCGCACGTCCTGCTCGGTGCTCGGCCGGGGGCGCCGCGGCGGCTGGCCCGGGCGCTGCCGGATGATCGGCACCGTCGGCGGGTCGTCCGGCTCGGTGCCGTTGTGGACGTGGTGGGTGATCAGCTCCGGTTCGCTGCCCTGCAGCCCGGCGCGCGGCAGCGGCCGGGCCGACGGCCGTCGGGTACGGCGGCGCGGATCGGGAGCGCGACCGCGCGAAGTGCGGGTTCGGTCGTTGGTCACGGGCCGGCCTCCACGGTGGGCTGCGGACGCAGTCCTCTCGGAGGGCACACGTACCGCGGCCCACCGTGGTTCAGCCGTGGCTAGTTGCCCGGGTCGGCTCCCGAGGTCGGCGTCTCCTTCGACGACGTCGGCTTCGTGTGCTTCGGCGTGCTCTCCGGCGTCGACGACTGGTTGCCGTGACCGTGGTCGTTGCCGTTGTTCCCGCCGTTGTCACCCTGGTCGCCGCCGCCCTGGTCGGCGTTCTCGTCCGTCGGCGTCGAGTCGGTCGTCGTCGCGACGTCGGACGACGGCGGCGGCGCGACCTCACCACCGATGCGGTCGACCTTGTCGAACTTCTCGCCCGGCTTGCCCGCCAGGTACAGCGACAGGAACTTCTGCCACATCGGACCGGCGATGGTCGAGCCGTAGATCGGCGAGTTGTTCTTGCCGTGCAGCGGCTTGTTGCCGTCGCCGCCGACCCAGGCCGCCACCGAGACCGACGGCGTGTAGCCGACCATCCAGGTCTGCGAGTTCGCGTTCGCCGCCCACGCCGGCTCACCCGCGGTCTTCGTGTGCTGCTGCGTCCCGGTCTTGCCGGCGCACTCGTGGCCGGCGGGGCACTTCAGGTGCGAGAAGTCGATCACCGGCTTGAGCGCTTCGGTGACGTTCCCGGCGATCTGGCGGCTCTTGTCCGAGTCGCTGTCGAACGCCGGCTTGGAGTCCGTCGAGGCCTCGTACGCGACCTCGTTCTGCCCGTTGACGACCTTCGTCACGAAGTGCCGGGCCCGCTGCTCGCCGTTGGCCGCGAAGGTCGCGTACGCCGAGGCCATGTCCACCGGCGTGATCTGGGTTTCCCCACCGCCGAGGGAGATGTTGTTGTCCTTGGTCGAGATGATCGACTGGCCGCCGTCGTCCTTGGTCGTGACGCCGGCCTCCTGCGCGGCCTGCTTGACCGGGCCCTGCTTCGTCTGGTTGAGGACCATGTCGTAGAACACCGTGTTCGCCGAGCGCATCATCGCCTCGGAGACCGTGCACTCCTTCGAACAGCTGCTGCCCGGGCCCGCGTTGCGCACGACACGGCCGTCGAACGTGCGGTTGTTGGAGCCGTCGAACGTCGCGTCGAGGCCCTTGCCCATCTTCAGGAACGCCGTGAGGTCGAACGGCTTCATCGACGAACCCGGGTTCTGCGGGGTGTCCGCCCAGTCGCGTCCGGCCTGGTCCTGGCCGTTGACCTGGACGATCGGCTTGCCGCCGTAGTAGGCGAGCACACCGCCGGTCTTCGGGTCGACCGCGACGAGCGCGTTGAGCAGCTGGTCGTCGACCTGGCCCTTCATCGCGTCGGTGGCCGCCTGTTCCGCGGCCTGCTGCGCCTTCGGGTCGATCGTCGTGTGCACCTGGAAGCCACCGGAGTAGTAGCGGTCCTCCGGGATGTCGTGCGCGGCGAGCTCGTCCTTCACCTGCTGCACGATGAACGCGGGCGGCGCGCCGGCCTGCTGCTTGCTGTCCTCGAGCGGGATCGGCGTCGGGAACTGCGCCGACTGGCGGTCGGCCGCGCTGATGTAGTTGTTGTTCAGCATCCGGTCGAGCGCGGTGTTCCAGCGGTCGTGCGCGACCTTGTCGTTCTCCGACCGGCCCGGCTGCTGGATCAGCCCGGCGAGCAGCGCCGCCTCCGAGTAGGTCAGATCCTTCGCGTCCTTGTGGAAGAAGGCCTGCGACGCCGCGCCCACCCCGTACGCCCCGCGCCCGAAGTAGATGATGTTCAGGTACGCGGTGATGATGTCCTTCTTCTCGTACGTCTGGTTCATCTTGAAGGACTTGGCCAGCTCGGTCCACTTGCGCGTCAACGTCGGGGCGTCGTTGTCGGTGGCCTTCTTGATGTACTGCTGCGAAATCGTCGAACCACCGCCGGTACCGCCGGTGGCCTGGTTGAACACGGCGCGCAGCAGGCCGGTGACGTCGAAGCCGGAGTTCGTCTCGAACGAGGAGTCCTCGGTCGCGATCGCCGCGTGCTTCATGATGTCGGGGATCTGCTCGGGGCTGAGCAGCACCCGGTTCCCGCCGCGCGGCACGTCCTTGCCCATCGGCGAGTCGTCGGCGTAGAAGTACGTCACCGCCTGGCTCTGGTTCTGCGCGACCTCCGTCGGCGACGGGACGTCGACCAGGAAGTACGTGATGACGAACGCGATCGCCGGGAGCACGACGAACACCCCGACGACGCCGTAGGCGACGCGCCGGATGATCTTCCAGCGCCGCTTCTTCCGCTGTTCCGGGGTGAGGACCGGCTTGCCGTCGCCGTCGGGCTCCGGGTCGTCGTAGCCGTCCGCTTCCTCGTACGCGTGGTGCGTCATCAGCTCGGGCCCGCCGCTCATCGGCGGCGGCTCCGGCCGGTGGCCGCGCGGCTGCTGCCACGGCTGTTGCGGCTGGCGCGGCGGTGGCTGCTGCTGCGGCCGGCCCCCCGGCGGAGTCGGTGGGCGGCGCGGACCCTGGCCGGCGCGGGGTCCCTGCGGTCCGGACGGCCCCTGACGGCGCGGATCAGGACCCTGGCCGGGCCAGGAGCGGGATCGATCGTCGGGCACGGGGCAGTCCTCCAGTCAGCTTGGAATGGCGACAGCCGCCACCCCCTGTTGGAAGGGACGCGCGTGGAGCCCGCGGGTTGCCGGATGATCACTCCGGAACCGGTTCAGGGCCCTCCGCGTGCTCGCGGAGGGCCCTGAACGGGAACGTGCTAACCCGGGCCGGCGCCCGGTGGCGAGGCGACTCCCCCACCACCTCCGCCGAACGTGTTGCCGATGCCGGGATCACCGGGCCCACCCGGACCGGGCCGGGTCAGCGTGGGCCGGCTCGGCTTCGTCGACGTGTTCGTGTCGGTGTTCGTCGGCTCGGTGCTCGTCGTCGTTTCCGGCGTGGTCGGCGTCGTCGTCGTGGTCGGTGTGCTCGGCGGTGGTGTCGGCGTCGCAGTCACCGTCGCGGCGTCCTTGCCGATCGGGGCCACCTTGTCGAACTTCTCCGCCGGTTTGCCCTTGAGGTAGAGGTTCATGAAGTTCTGCCAGGTCGGACCGGCGATGGTGGCACCGAAGATCGGCTTGTTCTTCGGGTCGTGCAGCGGCTTGTTGCCGTCGCCGCCGACCCAGACCGCGGCCGACACGGACGGCGTGTAGCCCACCATCCAGGTCTGCGCGTTGCGGTCGCCGTACGACTTCGGGTCGTCGGCCTTCGCCGTGTACTGCTGGGTACCGGTCTTGCCGGCGCATTCGTGGCCGGTCGGGCACTTCAGGTTCGAGTGCTTGATGACCGGCCCCAGCGCCTCGGTGACGTTGCCCGCGATCTGCTGGCTCTTCGACGCGTCGTCGTCGAACGCCGGGTTGGTCTTGATGTTGTTCTCGTCGAACTCCACCTCGTCCTGGCCGTTCGTCAGCTTCGAGACGAAGTGCTGCTCGTGGTAGGTGCCGCCGTTGGCGAACGACGCGTACGCCGCCGCCATGTCCTCCGGCGTCACGGCCGTGCCACCACCACCGAGCGAGATGTTGTTGTCGTCGGTGTAGAGGACGCTCTTGCCGTCCGGCGCGACCTTGACCCCGGCCTCCTTGGCCGCTTCCGCGACCCGCGACGGTTTCGTCACGTTCAGGACCATGTCGTAGAACACGGTGTTCGCCGAGATCTCCATCGCCTTCGCGACGGTGCAGTCCTTGCCGCAGCTCGCGCTGTCACCCGCGTTCCGGACGGTGCGGCCGCCGAGCACCCGGTTGTTCGAGCCGTCGAACGTCTCGCCGAGGCCCTTGCCCATCTTGAGGAACGCCGTGAGGTCGAACGCCTTGACCGACGAACCCGGGTTGCGTGCCTGGTTGGCGCGGTCCTGCCCGATCTGGTCCTTGCCGTTGGCGTCCTTCACCAGTTCCGGCCCGCCGTAGTAGGCGATCACCCCGCCCGTCTTCGGGTTGACGGCGACCAGCGCGTTCAGCAGGTTTTCGTCGGTCTGGCCCTTCATGCCCTCCTGGGAGGCCTGCTCCGCCGCGGCCTGCGCCGCCGGGTCGATCGTGGTGAAGATCTTCGCGCCGGTGGAGAACAGCTTGTTCTCGTCGTAGCCCTTGGCCGCCAGCTCGTCCTTGATCCGCTGCTGGAGCTGGTAGGTCATCTTCCCCGAGTCCTGCTCCTTGTTGGAGTTCTTCGGGATCGGCGTCGGGTACTGCGCGGCGTTCCGGTCGGCCTGCGGCAGCCACTTGTTGGCCACCATCTGGTCCATCACGTACGTCCAGCGCTTCTGGGCGTACGCCTCGTTTTCCGAGCGGCCCGGACCCTGGATCAGGCCGGCCAGCAGGGAGGCTTCGGAAGCGTTGAGGTCCTTGGCGTCCTTGTTGAAGTAGGCCTTCGCGGCCGCCTGGATGCCGTTGGCCCCGCGTCCGAAGTAGACGATGTTCAGATAGGAAGTGATGATCTCTTCCTTGGACTGCTGGTTGTTCATCTTGAACGACTTCGCCAGCTCGGTCCACTTGCGGGTCAGCGTCTGCTGGTCGTTCTGCGTCGCCTGCTTGATGTACTGCTGGGAGATCGTCGAACCACCACCCTGGCCGCCGGTGACCTGGTTGAAGACCGCGCGCAGGATGCCGGTGACGTCGAAGCCCGAGTTGGTCTCGAACGTCGCGTCCTCCGCCGAGTACACGGCGTGCTTGACGACCTCGGGGACCTCGCCCGGCTTGAGCAGCTGGCGGTCACCGCCCGGCGGCAGCTCGCGGCCCATGAGCTGGCCACCCGCGTCGTAGTAGGTGATCGGCTGGCTCTGCAGCGCCTTGATGCTCTCCGGCGTCGGCACGTCCACCAGGAAGTAGGTGATGACGAACGCGATCGCGGGCACCACGACGAACAACCCGAAGAAGACGTAGGCGCACCGGCGGATGATCTTCCAGCGGCGCTTCTTCTTCTGCGCCGGCGTCAGGACCTTCTTGCCCTTTTCGTCGAGCTCTTCCTGGGGCTCGACGTCGTCGGCGTATTCGTTGAAGGCGGCGTCGTCGTCGTAACCGTCGTCGTACGGGTCGCGGCCGAGGTCGTCGGTGCCGTTGTGCGCGTGGTGGGTGATCAGGTCCGGTTCACGCCCGGGCGGCGGCACCGGACGGCGGCCGCCCGGTGGCTGGCGGAAGCCCTGCGGGGGCGAGCCGGGCGGACCCTGCTGGGGCCGCTGCCCGGGGGGCGGCGGCACCGGCCGGCGCGCCGGCATGCCCTGCTGACGGGGACGCTGCGGGCGCCGGGCCGGCTCGTCGGCGGGCCACTGCGGGCCGCCTTCGTCGCCGGAGGGCCACTCCGGGGCGCCACCGCGTCCGCTGGGGACGCCACGGGGCGGCGTACCGCGTTGGGGACGGCGGGGGGCTTCTTCGCCGGGCCACGCCGGTCCGGGGTCTTCCCCCGGCCACGGGCCTGACTGGGCACGGCGAGGTGCATCTGGCTCCTGGCCGGGCCAGGAGCGGTTGCGATCGTCGTTCACGAATGGGCCTCCCAGACCGGCGCCCGGTAGTGCGCCGTTCTGCGCTCTTCAGCGGTTGTGTTCCAGCTCACCGGCCCGCGGTCCTTCGCGGACCGTCGGCCGGCTCCCCCGTACCGAGGACGTACGACCGGACCAGGTGGTTCCAGTGACAAGCACGGCACACCTCGACGTCGTACACGGTGAACTCGGCGAACCGGCCGGCCATCCTGGCCAGCTCTTCGGGGGTCCTCGCCGAGCCCGCGACGTGCTTGAGTTCGTCACCGTAGACCCAGGACACCAGGGTCAACGGTTCCTGGCGGCAGATCGGACAGGGCTGGTCACCGGCCCGGCCGTGGAACTTCGCCGCCCGCAGCAGGTACGGGCTCGCGTCGCAGGCCTCATGGCTGCCGACGCGCCCGGAGCGGACTTCGGCCAGCAGCGCACGGCGCTGCAAGGCGAAGTCCACGACCTGCCGCTGGTTAATCACCAGGACAGAGTACGGGCTCTTCCTGTGTGGTCCACGCCCCCTAGCGTGACCTGTCTCGCGGCCGCCGGGGACACGCCGGACGTTCGATAACTCTCCGGTGAATTTCGCCCACGATGCGCTGAACTCGCCTGTTGGCTTCGCCACTTCGATGTATCGGGGCGATATAGTGGCTGAGTAGGTTGGACCGAGGCGATCATTCGGAGCAACGCCGGTCGCCGAGGTTTGTTCCCGGAAGGGGGTGCCCGTGCTGGAGTTCGCGATCCTGGGTCTTCTGCACGAAGCCCCCATGCACGGGTACGTGCTGCGCAAGCGGCTGCACGAGACGCTCGGCACGCTGCGGACGTTTTCGTACGGCTCGCTGTACCCGACCCTGCGGCGGCTGCTGCGGGCCGGGTACCTGGTCGAAGAGCTCGACGAAGCCGACGACCGCGCGTGGTCCCGGCGGGGCCGCCGGGTCTACAAGCTCACCGCGGAGGGCAAGGAGCGCTTCGGTGAGCTGCTCGGCGACGCCGGGCCGCAGACCTGGGACGACGAGGGGTTCGGTGTTCACCTGGCCTTCTTCTCGCGGACCCCGGCCGACGTGCGGATGCGGATCCTCGAAGGCAGGCGGCGGCGCGTCGAAGAGCGCCGCGAGGGTTTGCGGGCCGCGCTGGCCAGGACCGAGGAGAGGATCGATCGCTACACCCGCGAGCTGCACCGGCTGGGTCTGGAGACCAGCGAGCGGGAGGTGCGCTGGCTCAACGAGCTCATCGCGCACGAGCAACACGAACAAGCCGAGCGGCAGGGTCCCGAGACCTGAGCCACGCGGCCGCGCCGCAGCGTCGCGGCAGACCTACTGAAGAGACACGGATTGAAGGAGAAACCCCCCATGGGCGAGAACCGCCGCGTACGGGTGGCCATCGTGGGCGTCGGCAACTGCGCGGCGTCGCTGGTCCAGGGTGTCCAGTACTACCGCGACGCGGATCCGGCCACCCGCGTCCCCGGCCTGATGCACGTCGACTTCGGCGGCTACCACGTCCGCGACATCGAGTTCGTGGCCGCGTTCGACGTGGACGCCAAGAAGGTCAGCCGTGACCTGTCGGAGGCGATCTTCGCGTCCGAGAACAACACCATCAAGATCGCCGACGTGCCGCCGCTCGGCGTCACTGTCCAGCGCGGTCACACCCACGACGGCCTCGGCCGCTTCTACCGCGAGACGATCGAGGAGTCCGACGAGACCCCGGTCGACATCGTCGCCGCGCTGCGCGAGGCGAAGGCCGACGTCCTGGTCTCGTACCTGCCGGTGGGCTCCGAGGTGGCCGACAAGTTCTACGCGCAGGCCGCGATCGACGCCAAGGTCGCGTTCGTCAACGCGCTGCCGGTGTTCATCGCCTCCGACCCGGAGTGGGCGCAGAAGTTCACCGACGCCGGCGTCCCGATCGTCGGTGACGACATCAAGTCCCAGGTCGGCGCCACCATCACGCACCGCGTGCTGGCCAAGCTGTTCGAGGACCGCGGCGTCCAGCTCGACCGGACGATGCAGCTCAACGTGGGCGGGAACATGGACTTCCTGAACATGAAGGAGCTCGAGCGCCTCGAGTCGAAGAAGATCTCGAAGACCCAGTCCGTCACCTCGCAGGTCGACCGCGACCTCGGCAAGGGCAACGTCCACATCGGCCCGTCCGACTACGTGCAGTGGCTCGACGACCGCAAGTGGGCCTACGTCCGGCTCGAGGGCCGCGCCTTCGGTGACGTGCCGCTGAACCTGGAGTACAAGCTCGAGGTGTGGGACTCGCCGAACTCGGCGGGCATCATCATCGACGCCGTCCGTGCGGCGAAGATCGCGCTCGACCGCGGCATCGGCGGCCCGATCCTGTCGGCCTCCTCCTACTTCATGAAGTCGCCGCCGGAGCAGTACGACGACTCGACCGCGCGCGACGCCGTCGAGAAGTTCATCCACGGCGACGTGGAGCGGTAACCCCTCTCGCCGGAAGGCCACCACCCGGGCGTAGTGCCTGGTGGTGGCCTTCTTCGCGTGGTGCACTAAACCGGTGGGGCGGGGCGGGCGTGAGCGTGGTGTGAGTGCGAGCGTGGGGGAGAGTGTGCCGGGGGATCTGGGCGCGCCGACCTTCCACGCCCTCTTCCGGGAGTACTTCGGTCAGATGACGAGATTGGCGCACCTGCTCGGCGCGGACGACGCCGAGAACGTGGCGCAGGAGGCGTTCGTCAAGCTCCACCAGCGCTGGGACACCCTCACCGACCGCACGCGGGTGGCGGGTTACCTGCGCGCGACCGTGGTGAACATGTCCCGGTCGCGGACCCGGCACCTGCGGGTGGTCCGCCGGACGCCGCAGGAGCGGCCGGTCGACGAGCTGTCGGCCGAGGTCACGGCGGTGGCCAACTGGGAACACCAGCGGATTCGCGCGGTACTGGGCAAACTGTCCAGGAGACAGCGTGAAGTGCTGGTGCTGCGCTACTGGCTGGACCTGAGCACGGCGGGCATCGCGGAGACCCTCGGCATCTCGCCGGGCACGGTCAAGGCGACCACCCACCACGCGATGGAGAACCTGCGCAAGCACCTGGGGGACGACCTGGGAGGTGAGCGATGACCGACCTCGAACGCAAACTGGCCGAGACACTGCGGGAGCAGGGCGAGGAGGTCACGCCGAACCTCGACGCGGCCTGGGCCGAGCAGCAACGCCGCCAGCGCCGGCCCCGGCGGCGCCGGGCCGCGGTGTGGGTCGCCCCGCTGGCCGCGGTGCTGGTAGTGCTGACCAGCGTGCTGCTGACCACCCAGCTCCAGACGCCTTCGACTCCGTCGGCGACCCCCGGTGCTGTGCTGCACCTGCCGCAGCCACAGTTCGTGCCGATGTCCGAGCTGCTCGGGCTGAGTTCCGCAGTGGCTCTGACCGAGTTCGCGGGCCAGACCGATCGCTGGCGGGCTTGGGCTTTCCCCGCCCAGCGACAGAGCACCACTTCCCAGCGCTACCTCTGCGTCGCGGCGACGCCGGCGGACAAGTCATTCGACAGGACTCTGCCGGAGTACGGGACGAAATCGCCGCAGTGCGTAGTCATCGCCCCGATCGGCACGAAGGCCGTACTCGCCGGGTACGTCGGCGAAGCCGGTGGGCCGTTGCCGCCTGGTAAGGCGGTCTACCTGCTCGAATCCACGTCGAACGACCTGCGCCTGTACGACGCGAGGGGGGATCTGAGCCAAGGCAAATGGATCGGCCGCGTCTGGAACTCGTATCAGTTATTCCTGGCCGATGTGAACCCCGACTCGCCTCCCGTGCGCGCCGAAGTCAGCTGAGCCCCAGCGCACCCGGCAGGTCGGTGATCGTCTCCACCACCGCGGTCGCCTGATTCAGCACCTCGGGGTCCGGCGGGAAGTGCGGGTTCGGCACCGCGTAGACCGCCATCCCCGCGGCCAGCGCCGAGCGCAGCCCGTTCGTCGTGTCCTCCACCGCCGCGCAGTCCGACGGCGCCACCCCCAGCAGCTCCGCCGCCCGCAGGTAGACGTCCGGCGCCGGCTTCCCGGCCCCGACCTGCTCCGACGAGACCGCCGCACCCACCGGCAGGCCCGTGACGTCGAGGAAGCCCTTGATCAGGAGCACCGGCGACGAGCTCGCGATCGCCACCGGCCACCGCTTCGCGACCTGGCGGACGACGTCGACCGCGCCGTCGATCAGCGGCGGCTGCTCGGCGTACCGGGCGGCCATGCGCTTGACCACGACCGTCGCGATCTCGGGTGGCGTGAGCCGCGCGCCCAGCTCTTCGACCAGGTAGCGGGCCCATTCCGGGGTGCTCATCCCCTGCTGCGCCCGCGTCGCCTCCGCGCGCCAGGTGCCGCCGTGCTCGGCGACGACCGCCCGGCGGACCTCGTCCCAGATCCGCTCGGAGTCCACGAGTACGCCGTCGAGGTCGAAGATCACCGCGTCCATGTCCCTGAGCGTAGCCTGTGAGACGAGTTACTTAGCTACCCTTACTAATTTTTGTTAGCATAGCTAAGTGACTTCCCCGATCGCCGACCTCGCGCACCGGCTGCGGCCGCTGGTCTTCCGGCTGTACCACCAGGTGCGCCGCCAGACCCCGCAGCTGACGCTGACCCTCACCCAGGGTTCGGTGCTGAGCGAGCTGGTCAACGGCGGTCCGCGCCGGATGAGCGCGCTGGCCGAGTTCGAGCAGGTGAAGCTGCCGTCGATGACCGACGTCGTCAGCCGCCTCGAACGCCTCGGTCTCGCCACCCGCGCGCCGGACCCCGCCGACCGGCGGGCGGTGCTCGTGGACGTCACCGACGAGGGTCGTCGCTTCTACGCCGAGATGGTCGCCGCCCGCGAAGAGTTCCTTCGCGAACGCCTGATCGTCATGGACGACGCCGACCGCGCAGCGATCGAGGCCGCCCTTCCGGCCCTCGCCAAGCTACTCATCGATTCCCAAAAAGCTGACACCACGAAAGAAGCACTGATCAGTGATGAGCGCTGAACACCACTCGAGCCTGCTGGACGCCGTCAAGGGCCAGCCCAAGCAGGTGTGGATCACCGCGTTCGCCGCGGTCATCGCCTTTATGGGGATCGGCCTGGTCGACCCGATCCTGCTGTCCATCGCCAAGGGTCTTGACGCGACGCCGTCCCAGGTCACCCTGCTCTTCTCGTCCTACCTCGGCGTCCAGGTCGTCGCGATGCTGGTCACCGGCGCGGCGAGCGCGAAGTTCGGCCCCAAGCGCACGGTCCTGGTCGGGCTGACGCTGATCGTCGCGGCCACCGCGCTGTGTTCGGCCGCCGGGTCGATCGAGCAGCTCGTCGGGCTGCGCGCGGTCTGGGGCCTCGGCAACGCGTTCTTCATCGCGACGGCGTTGTCCGTGATCGTCGGCGCCGCGACCGGCGGCCAGTCCGGCGCGATCCTGCTCTACGAAGCCGCGCTGGGTGTCGGCCTGTCGGTCGGCCCGCTGCTGGGTGCCCTGCTCGGCAGCATCTCGTGGCGCGGCCCGTTCCTCGGCACCGCGGTCCTGATGGCCGGCGCGCTCGTGCTGTGCGCGGTGTTCCTGAAGAGCGACAAGCACGAAAAGCGTGATCCGATCAAGCTGCTCGACCCGCTGCGCGCGCTGAAGCACACCGGGCTGCTGCGCACCTCCGTCGCTTCGGCGCTGTACACAGCCGCGTTCTTCGCGGTGCTGGCCTGGTCGCCGTTCGTCCTCGGCTGGAGCGCCAT
Organism: Amycolatopsis sp. NPDC049252; assembly: GCF_043197175.1. NCBI lineage: Bacteria > Bacillati > Actinomycetota > Actinomycetes > Pseudonocardiales > Pseudonocardiaceae > Amycolatopsis > Amycolatopsis sp. NPDC049252. The sequence goes on along the minus strand of NZ_JBICSQ010000004.1, from coordinate 343,216 downwards.
CGCCGTCGGCCTGATCTTCTGCGGCTGGGGCCTGTGCGTCGCCGTCGCCGGGGTCGCCCTGGCGCCTCGCCTGGCCGCCAAGCTCGGTGAGCGGCACGCCGCCGCGGCCGCCGTCTTCGGGTACGCCGTGCTCATGCTGGTGCTGGCCGTGCCGAGCAAGCCGGTGCTGGTCGCCGGGATCATCGTCTCTGGCCTCGTGTCGGGTCTGCTGAACACGCTGTTCACCGGCACCGCGATGTCCATCAGCGACGCGCCGCGCCCGGTCGCCAGCGCGGGGTACAACTTCTGCCGCTGGCTCGGTGGCGCCGTCGCGGCGACGCTGGTCGGGCACGTGGCCGAGTGGTTCGGTTCGCCGCAGGCGCCGTTCGTCGCCTCCGCCGTGCTGTGCGTCATCGCCGGTGGCCTGCTCTCGCTGCGCGAGAAGAAGGCCGACCCGCACACCGTCCCGCGGGAAGCGGCGTTGGTCGGCGGCGAGGAGTTCTGACGGGCGGCCAGTACACCTGACGTTCACCTGAATGTCTGGATTGACTGGTTTGCGGGGCTTACGGTCGGTTCGTTCCCGAACTCCCCACCATGGAGGCCTCGTGCCCGACCGTTTGCTCCCGCTCTTCCCCGCCCACCCGGGTGGGCGCTCCCCGATCACCTGCGAATACCGCTGTGGCAACGCCTGTGCCCACCCCGAGCCGAACGAGTCCGGGAACGAGTACTTCGGCGACGTCGTCAAGGACATCTCCCGCCGCCGGGTCTTCAAGGCCGGCGCCGTGATGGCGGCCGCCGCGGGCGGGTTCGCCGCCCTGTCCGGCACCGCGGCCGCCGCCCCCGCTCGGCCCCTGCGTCCGGCTCCCGGCACCGACTTCGACCCCGTCCCGCCGAACAAGCTCGACGCGGTCACCGTCCCCGACGGTTACGCGCAGCGCGTCGTGATCCGCTGGGGTGACCCCGTGGTGCCGGGCGCGCCGAAGTTCGACTTCACCAAGCAGACGGCGGCCGCGCAGGCGAAGCAGTTCGGGTACAACAACGACTTCGTCGGCCTCATCCCGCAGGACCCGCTCGGGTTCGGCAACCTGCTCGTGGTGAACCACGAGTACACGACCGAGGTGCACCTGTTCCCGGCCGACCAGTACGACCCGGCGAACCCGACCGAGGAACAGGTGAAGATCGCCTGGGCGGCGCACGGCCTCTCGGTGCTGCAGGCGCGTCGCGACCCGGTCCACGGCGGTCTCGAGGTCGTCCCGAGCCGGTTCGGCCGCCGGATCACGCTCGACACCGTCTTCGAGGTCCGCGGGCCGGCCGCCGGCTCGAAGTACCTGAAGACGTCCGCCGACCCGACCGGGCGCAAGGTCCGCGGCACGCAGAACAACTGCTCCGGCGGCGTGACGCCGTGGGGCACCGTGCTTTCCGGCGAGGAGAACTTCCACCAGTACTTCGCCAACGCCGACAAGGTCACCGACCCGGTCGAGGCGGCGCGGCTCAAGCGCTACCTCGTCGGCACCGGCGCCAGCACCCGCAAGTGGGAGCGGTTCGACAAGCGCTGGGACGTCGCCCAGGAGCCGCAGGAACCGAACCGGTTCGGCTGGGTCGTCGAAATCGACCCGAACGACCCGAACTCGACGCCGGTGAAGCACACCGCGCTCGGCCGGTTCAAGCACGAGGCCGCGAACGTCAAGATCACCGCCGACGGCCGCGTCGCCGTCTACTCCGGGGACGACGAACGCTTCGAGTACATCTACAAGTTCGTCTCGAAGGGCAAGTACAAGCCGGGCAGGAGCGCGCACGCGCGCCGGCACAACTCGGCGTTGCTCGACGAAGGCACGCTGTACGTAGGCCGCTTCACCGGCGACAGCCCGGCCGCCGAGATCGACGGCACCGGCAAGCTCCCGTCGGACAGCGAGTTCGACGGCACCGGCGAGTGGATCCCGCTGGCGAGCGGCGACAAGTCCTTTGTGGACGGATTCGCCGCGGAGGAGGTCTACGTCTTCACGCGGCAGGCGGCCGACAAGGTCGCCGCCACGAAGATGGACCGTCCGGAGGACATCGAGCCGAACCCGGTCAACGGCCGGATCTACGCGGCCCTGACCAACAACAGCGATCGCGGCGCGGTGGGCAAGGCCGGCGTCGACGAGGCGAACCCGCGCGTGGCCAACAAGAACGGCCACGTCCTGGAGTGGGAGGAGCACCGCGGCGACGCGGCGTCGACGAGGTTCTCCTGGCGGCTGCTGCTCGTCTGCGGCGACCCAGCGACGGCCGACACCTACTTCGGCGGCTTCGACAAGACCCAGGTCAGCCCGATCTCGTGCCCGGACAACGTGGCCTTCGACCGCCACGGAAACCTGTGGATCTCCACCGACGGCAACGCGCTCGGCGCGAACGACGGCCTGTTCTCGGTGCCGGTGACCGGCCCGGAACGTGGTCACGTCAAGCAGTTCCTGTCCGTGCCGGTCGGCGCCGAGACGTGCGGCCCGGTCGTCACCGACCACCTGGTGCTCGTCGCGGTGCAGCACCCGGGTGAGAACGCGGCCGGTTCGGCGAACCCGACGTCGCACTGGCCCGACGGCGGCGCCACGCAGCCGCGGCCGTCGATCGTCTCGGTGTGGAAGAAGGGCCGCTTCGGGCGGCCCGGCCGCATCGGCGAGCGCTGACGCGGCGGGCTCGCACCGGCGGAGGTTCACCCTGAAGGGGACCGCTCTCGGCCGGTGCGGGCCCGTGCCGCGCGCCATAGTCGTGGGGTGATCACTTCGGCGCGCGCGATGGCAGTGGCGGTGGTGGCGGTCTCCGGGGTGGTGGTGCCCGGAGCGGCTGCAGCGGACCCGCCGCCGGCTTGCGGCGGTGTCGCGGCGAACCCGAGTGTCGAGCAGACGGCGGCGAACGGCGCCCCGGACGGTTACGTCTTCGCCCCGGCCGCGCCGGTGCCGCCCGGCACGCCGTCGGCGAAGCAGCCGAAGCTGCTGACCGAGCAGGCGTACGCCGTCGACGGCCAGCGTTCCGCGGTGATCCAGACCCCGGACAACAAGGCCAGCACCGCCTACCAGACCGAGAAGTTCGTGCCCGGCGGTGTGTACACGCTCAGCGTGTCGACCGGCTCCGCGCTGCCGAGCGGGAACCCGGCCACCGGCCTGCGGTTCTACGACGCGACCGGCGCCCAGGTGCAGGAGACCAAGCTGGTCGCCGACCACAACGCGGCGGACGGGCACCTCGTCAAGCAGGACTTCCCCGCGGCGACGGCCCCGGCGAAGGCGACGGCGGTGAAGTTCTTCGCCACGACCAGCGCGGAGCGGCTCCGCTGGGACTGCGTCGGCCTGCAGCTCGCGGCGTACTCGGTGAAGAAGGAAGTGCAGAACCCGGCGACCGGCGCGTGGGGCCCGTTCGCGACGGTCACGGCGGGCGAGACCGCGCACTACCGCGTCACCGTGACGAACGAGGGCACGCAGGACCTGACCGGCATCACCGTCCAGGACCCGTGGTGCGCCACGCCGTTCGAGCCGTTCCCGCTGGCCGCGGCCGCGAACCGGCAGCTGACCTGCGATCACCCGAACCTCACGGTGGCCGACACCGGGCACGTGAACACGGCGAAGGTCACCGGCGTCCACTACCCCGGCGGCACGCTGGGCGACAAGACGTCGTCCGCGACGATCACCGTGGTCCCGCCGCCGGCGATCGCCAAGATCGGCGACTTCGTCTGGGCCGACCGCAACCGCGACGGGCTGCAGGACCCGGGTGAGCCGGGCGTCGCGGACGTCAAGGTGACGCTGAAGGACGGCGCGGGCGGCACCGTCGGCACCGCGACGACGGACGCGAGCGGCAAATACGGCTTCGAGAAGCTGAAGGACGGCACCTACCAGCTCTGTTTCACCGTCCCGGCGGATTTCACCGTGACGCGCAAGGACGCCGGCAGCGACGACAAGGACTCCGACGCGGACCCGGACGGCTGCACCGCACCGCGCACGCTCGGCGGCTCGAACCGTGAGGACTTCACGGTGGACCTCGGCCTCGCCTCGCTGACCAACCGGCTCGGCGACTTCGCCTGGACCGACACCGACGGCAACGGCCTGCAGGACGCGGGTGAACCGGGCCTCGCCGGGGTGAAGGTGACGCTGAACAACGGCACGAGCGTCGTCACCGGCCCGGACGGCGCGTACGCCTTCACCGGTCTCGAAGACGGCAGCTACCAGGTCTGCTTCACCGCGGACGGCCGCAAGCCGACCAAGAAGGACGCCGGCGACGACGCTCGCGACTCGGACGTCGACCCGTCGGGCTGCGCCGACGCGCGGACCCTGGGCCCCGGCAAGCGCGACGACCGCACGGTGGACGCCGGATTCGCCGTTACGGTGGGGGCATGACGGACCTTCCCCTCGCCCTCGTCACCGGTGCCTCGCGCGGAATCGGCGCGGCGGTCGCCCACCAGCTCGCCCCCACGCACCGCCTGCTCCTCGGCGGCCGGGACACCGGCGCGCTGGCCGCACTGGCGAAGGAACTGCCGGGCGCGCAGCCGTGGCCGGTGGACCTGACCGACCCGGCCTCCCTCGAGCAGGCGGCCGCGGACATCGCGTCCCTGGACGTCCTGGTCCACTCGGCCGGCGTGGCCCGCCTCGGCCGGATCGAGGAGGCCTCCCCCGCAGCCTGGCGGGAGAACTTCGAGGTCAACACCCTCGCGGTGGTCGAGCTGACCCGCCTCCTGCTGCCGGCCCTCCGAGCGGCCCACGGCCACGTCGTGGTGATCAACTCGGGCGCGGGCCTGAACGCCCGCCCCGGCTGGTCCCCGTACGCGGCGAGCAAGTTCGCCGTCCGCGCCTTCGCCGACGCCCTCCGCGAGGAGGAACCGGACATCCGCGTGACGTCGGTCTACCCGGGCCGCACGGACACGGAGATGCAGCAGACGATCTTCAAGGGCGAAGGCCGCGAGTACGACACGTCGCACCTGCTGAGGGCGGACTCGGTGGCAACCGCGGTGGTGACGGCGGTCTCGGCCACCCCGGACGCCCACCTGACCGAGCTCATCCTGCGCCCCCGCTGACCAGAGCGGCCCCCGCTGACCAGAGCGGCCCCCGCCCGTCCCTGGGGGGCTGCCCCGAGTCCAGTTTATCGGCGGCGGCCGACAGACCAGGCCGTTCGCGGCCTCGAGCCCCGAGTTGTCCACATCAGGCGGGGCCTGTGGACAACGCTCAGGCCCGCAGCCTGGCCGCCGTATCCGCCACTCCGGCCTGCACCTTCGCCCGGTCCACCTTCGTCGACTCGCCGTCCGTGACCACCTGCTCGCCCGCGACCCACACGTCGCGGACCCGGCGGGATCCCGCCGCCCAGACCAGGTTCGACAGCAGCTGGACGTCCGGGACGTCGAGGCCGCACGCGAACGCCGGGTCGTCCAGGTCGACGTGGACCAGGTCGGCCCAGCGGCCTGGCTCCAAAGCGCCGATGTCCGAGCGGCCCAGAGCGGCCGCGCCGCCGCGGGTGGCCAGCAGGAAGGCGTCCGCCGCGGTCAGCACCGTCGAGTCGCCCGTGGCCAGGCGGGCGAACATCGCCGAGAGCTGCAGCTCTTCCCAGAGGTCGATGTCGTCGTTGGACGCCGGGCCGTCGGTGCCGAGGCCGACCGCGACGCCGGCCGCGCGCAGCTCCGTGAGCCGCGCGATGCCCGACGCCAGCTTCGCGTTCGAGCCGGGGCAGTGCCCCACGCCCACGCCGTGGGCGGCGAACAGCGCGATGTCGGAATCCGACAGGTGGATCGCGTGCGCGGCGAGCACCCGGCCGTCGAGCATGCCGAGTTTGGCCAGCAGCGCGGGCACCGAGCCGTGGGCCTCGCGCGCCACCAGATCCTCGGCAGCCGCCTCGGCGACGTGGATCTGGATCAGCGCGCCACGCGAAGCCGCCGATTCGGCCGTCGCGCGCAGGCCCTCTTCGGACAGCATGTACGCCGAGTGCGGGCCGTAGCCGAGCTCGATGCGGTCGCCGTGGCCGAAGCGCAGCCCGTCGGTGTCGATCCAGCGCTCGATCGCGGCCACCTGCGCACGCCAGTCGAGGCCCGGCAGTTCCATCACCGGCGGCGCGACCAGCACGCGGCCGCCCGTCGTGAGGACCGCGTCGACCAGCTGCTCGCCTTCGAAGTACATCTCCGCGCTGGTCGTGACGCCGTGGCGCAGCATCTCGACCGAGCCCAGCAGCATGCCGGTGCGGACGTCCTCGGGCCGCAGCTTCGCTTCGGCGGGCCAGATGATCTCGTTGAGCCACGGCAGCAGCGGCAGATCGCCGCCCATGCCGCGCAGCAGCGTCATCGGGCTGTGCGCGTGCGTGTTGATCAGGCCGGGCAACAGGATGCCGGTCAGGGTGGTGACCGGCGCGGCGGATTCGGGGGCGGTGGCCGCCGGTCCGCAGTACGAAATCCGCCCATCGGCGTCGACATCGACGACCGCGTCGCGCAGGAGTGAACAGGACGGGTCGGCGGGGAGAACGACAGGAGCGTGGAAACGGCGTTGCATGTCGGGATACTACGCACCCGGAACACGGGCCCTCCCGGTCGCCGGTGGCCGGCTCAGACGAACCGGATCACCTCTTGTTCGCCTGAGCTGTGGCGGATCACCACCTCGCCGCCCTTGCTCACCGCTTCTTCCAGTACCGCGTACACCTGTAGTGCTCGGTTTATCGTGTCGGTCTTCGAGTCGCCGGTGAGCTCGACTGCCTGGTCCAACGCCCGTGAAGCGCGTGGTACCAGGTTCACCGTCACCCGCTCCAGGCCACCGCCGCCCCCGCCGGTGCGCGGTGCCGGTTTTCCGGGAGCGGTTTTCGATTCACCGAGTTCGTTAGTTACCGCCCCACTTTTCGGTGTCACGACAACCGTCCTTTCGTAGGCGAGGCCAGGTCCCCCATTGGCCGGCCCCGGAGCACTTCGCCGAGCTGGACCGCGTCACCGCGGTCGGTGCTCGTCGGAAGCGACGTTCGGCGGACAAGTGCGTCACCCGAAGGTCCCGCACCTCCAGGTTCATTCTCATCATCCGCGTACTGCTTGTCTGCTGTCAAGGTGAAGCACATATGAGAGATGTATCTAACGCGTATGTCTTGTTGTCATCTTACCCATGGGTAGCTGTACGTAGTCGGGGCCCCCGAACGTGGGGTGAACCAATTCGGCGAGTGGTCTGTTTTGTGATTCCTTCGCCAATTGATCGGCCTGAGTCTTTCTGGCGCTACATAGTCCATTTTGGACCAACTGCTTCATTCGCGTCGAAGTGGGTCCTGACCACGTTGTCAGCTCGCAACGCGAGCTGTGTGGACACGGCGGGCGGCCGAGGGTCTGTCCTCGCGACTGAAAACATGACAAAAAGCTGACGAGTTGTCCTGGATGTGCGTCAGAAATAATGATCTTCTATTACTCTCTGTACTCGTCTTGGTCATCAGTTCACCACATCGGTGGTACGGTGTCGACCAACAACGAGGGACCGGCCGTTCGGTGCGCCGCGAGCACCGATCAGGGAAGGTGAGGGAGATCGGTGGACGAGGCGATCGAGACAGACCTGTCCAAAGCTGAGCCGAACCCCTCGGAGCGCGCCGAGGTGCACGTCGAGCGTGTCAGGGTGAGAGGTCGCCTCAAGATTGCACTCGGTCCGTTGTCCGGGGAAGCCGAGGGGGAGGTCGATGCCAGAGACGCCGCGGGCCGGATCGCCTACGCGTGCGCTGCCGCGATCATCGTCGGCATGTCGATCATGGCGGCGGTGGGTGTCGCCCTGGCCGGCATGTCGTTGCACTGGCCGGCATGGCTTTCAGCACTGATCGTCGGCCTTGTCTTCGTGCTGATGACAACGCTACTGCTCGTGTGCCGAAGGGACACCGACTAGGAGACGACTCCGCTCCGCCACGCCCACGCCGCGATTTCCACGCGGTTGCGGGCGCCGATCTTGCCCTGCACCGACGCGAGGTGCGTCTTCACCGTCGAGAGCGACAGGTAGAGCTCGGACCCGATCTCGGTGTTCGTCAGCCCGCGCGCGGCCGCCTTCACGACGTCCATCTCACGCGCGGTCAACGGCTCGGAAGGGGGCTTGACCTGCGGTTTCGCCGGGCCGCTGCCGTCGAAGTGCTTGAGCAGCCGGACGGTGATCTGCGGTGAGACGAGCGCGTCGCCGCGGTCGGCCGCTCGGACCGCTTCGATCAGGAGGGCCGGTCCGGCGTCCTTCAGCAAAAAGCCGGACGCGCCGTTGCGCAACGCCGTGTGCACGTACTCGTCGAGGTCGAAGGTGGTGACCACCACCACCTTCAGCGGGTCGGTCACGTCCGGGCCGGCCAGCTGCCGGGTGACCTCGAGGCCGTCGAGGCCGGGCATGCGGATGTCGAGCAGGCAGACGTCGGGGCGCAGCTCGCGGGCCTTCGCGACCGCCGAGACGCCGTCCGCGACGTCGGCGACGACCTCGATGTCGTCCTGCGCGTCCAGGATCATGCGGAAGCCCATCCGCACCATCTCCTGGTCGTCGGCGATCAGTACCCGGATCACTCGTCCCCTTCCGCTTCTTCCACGGCCGCCAGCGGCAGCCAAGCTTCGACGCGCCAGCCGCCGTCCGGGCCGCGCCCGGCCGAGAGCCGGCCCTTCAGCAGCGCGACGCGTTCACGCATGCCGACCAGACCGTAACCGCCCGATCCCCCGGCGGGCCGCTGCGTGCGCTCGCGTCCGTTGTCGGTCACCCGCAGGTGCAGCTCGGGGCCGCTCACCTCGGCGAGCACGAACGCGTCGGTCGCGCCCGAGGCGTGCTTGCCGACGTTCGTCAGCGACTCCTGCACCAGCCGCAGCGCCGAGCGCCCGACCTCGTGCGGCAGGTCCGGCGGCAGGTCGAGGTGCATGGACGTCGGCACGCCGTGGTTGGCGCCGTCGACCAGCTTCCGCAGGTCGGCGCCGAGGTCGGTGGTGGCCTGCTCGCTGAACTCGCTCGACCCGGCGGGGGCGTCGCCGCGCATCGAGCGGACCAGCCGCCGCATCGCCGCGAGGGCCTCGACGCCGGCGTTCTCGATCCGGCCCATCGCCTCGACCGCGATCTGCGGGTCCCGCTCGGCCATCATCCGCGCGGCCTGCGCCTGCACCACGATCCCGGTCACGTGGTGGGCGACGATGTCGTGCAGCTCGCGGGCCAGCGCCATCCGCTCGGCGGTCTGCGCCTCGGACACCGCGGACTGGACGACCGTGGTGCGCTCGGAGTCCCGCGACCGCAGCATCAGGCCGACGGCGATCGAGATGCCCAGCATCAGCGCCGCGGCGAAGGCCAGCACCGAAAGCGTTTGCGGGTCGGTCTGCAGGTTGCCGGCGGGCTGGTTCGAGTTGAGGATCGCCCCGAGCGCGACGACGGCCGACAGCACGGCCACCCGCGGCCACGAGGCGCTCAGCCCCCGGGCGCGGGTCAGGTTCACCACCACGCCCATCCCGGCGATGACCTGCACGAACGGCACACCACCGGGCATCGGGTAGGAGGTTCGCAACTGCAGCAACGGCGTGACGACCGCGGAGAGCAGCAGGACCCCGGCGATGCCGAGGACCGCGTCCGCGGGCCGCCGCGGCGACAGCACCGCGATGACGGACGCGACGAGCGAGCAGAACAGGATCGGGAAGCCGCGGGCGGTGCTGGAGTACGTGTAGCCGAACTCGAAGAGCAGCGCGAAGGCGAGCAGCCCGATCAACGGCCACTGCCCCATCGCCAGCTCGTTGACCCGCCGGAGCTTGCGCGTCCGCGGATCGGCCTTCGGGCCGCGGTCCCGGTTCATGACGGCGGGCACCACCGCCCCGGCGAGCAGCAGGAGCCCGAACAGCATCGCCTGGATCACCGAGCTCGAGCCGATGCCGCTGACCCTGTTGTAGCGGCCGAACACGGCGACGAGGCACCCGACGACCAGCGCGCTGACCACGCAGAACGCCACCCCGGCCCGGGCCCGGCGAGCGACGTAGTAGAGCATCAGCACCCCGGCGACGACCTCGGTGATGGTCACCTTCGGCAGCACGCTCGAGTACGCCGGGATGTCGAACGCGTGGATGGCCAGGGTGGAGAACACCAGCACGGCGGCGCCGGCCGCGCCGGCGACGGCGGCCCGCTTCTGGGCCCACAACGCGCACGCCGCCATCGCGAAGATGCCGGGCAGCAGCCCGAAGTCGACGAAGCGCGGGCCGTGTTCGTCGAGTGCGGCCTGCGTTGTGAAGACGACGTCGAAGAGCAGCGCGGCGAACAGCACGGCCGCGGGCACGCCGATGCGCCGCACCAGGGCGGCGGTACGGGTGTAGAGCGTGTTCGGAGGAGGCGCGGCGGGCACAACGTGACGTTAGAGGATCCGCGGGCGTCCGCACCTTGGCCGAGTGGCTCGCGCTCCCTCGGCCGATCGGCCGATGCGGGCGGGCCCGTGACTGGCCGTCTGCCCGAAGTGGACACCCCCTGCTCTCGGCGAAGCTCATCGGCATCAAGATCCCGACCGACAGGGGAGAACCTCGTGGACCCGAACACTCCACAGTGGACCGATGGGCCGGTGCTGTCCGGCCGTGGGCTCGTGAAGCGCTACGGCGCGCAGTACGCCCTGGCCGGCATCGACATCGACATCCAGCCGCGCGACGCCGTCGCCATCGTCGGGCCGTCCGGCTCGGGCAAGACGTCGCTGCTGCACGTGCTGGCCGGCATCCTCCGCGCCGACGACGGGCAGATCTTCCTGGCCGGGCAGCGGATCGACCACCTCGGCGAGAAGAAGCGCAGCGAACTGCGCCGCACCGAGTTCGGTTTCGTCTTCCAGTCCGGGATGCTCGTCGCGGAGCTGTCGGCGGAGGAGAACGTCGCCCTGCCGTCGCTGCTGGCCGGCCTCGGCCGCAAGGAGGCCATCGACGCCGGGCGCCAGTGGCTTTCGCGCCTCGGCCTGGCCGGCAAGGAGCGCCGCCGCCCCGGTGAGCTCTCCGGCGGCGAGGCCCAGCGCGTCGCGATCGCGCGGGCGCTGACCCACCGGCCGAAGGTGATCTTCGCCGACGAGCCGACCGGCGCGCTCGACACCCGGACCGGCCGCGACACGATGGACGCCCTGCTCGGCGCCGCCCACGAGACGGGCGCCGCGGTGATCGTCGTGACGCACGACCGCGAGCTGGCCGAGTCGATGCCGAAGACCGTCGCCATCCGCGACGGGCTGATCGCCACGAGGCTCGCGGCATGAACTCGCTCCAGATCGCCCTGCGGGTATTGCGGGTCGACCGGCGGACCCGGACGTCGGCGATCCTCACCGCGGTCGGGGTGGCCGTCGCGACCGGGCTGGTGCTGCTGCTGGCGACGCTGCCGTTCGCCACGCAGAACCGTGAGCAACGCGCCATCTGGCAGGGCGAACACTTCTACAGCCGCGGCACCGACACCCCGGCCAAGCTGGTCTTCGCCGAGTCGAAGGACTACTTCGACGGCAAGCAGATCATCCGGGTCGACGTCGCGGTGGCGCCCGGGGCCACCGCGGCCGACGTCCAGCTGCCGGCCGGGGTGCCGCAGCTGCCCGGCCCCGGCGAGACCGTGGTGTCGCCCGCGCTCGGCCGGCTGCTGCAGGCCAATTCCGCCGCGCAGCTCGGCGACCGCTTCGGCAAACCCGTCGGCGCGCTCGGGGACGACGCCCTCCGCTTCCCGGAGCAGCTGGTCGCGCTGAGCGGGCACACCCCGGACGCGATGCCGGAGTCGGCGTCGCCGGTCGCGGGCTTCCCGAGCGGGAAAGCCGGCGCGGACCCCCTCCTGATGCTGCTGTCCTGGGTCGGCATCGTCGTGCTGCTGGTGCCGAGCCTGGTGCTGGTCGCGTCGTCGGCGCGGCTGACGGCGGCCCGGCGCGAGCGGCGGCTCGCCGCGCTCCGGCTGGCCGGTGCGACGCCGGGGCAGGTCACGAACATGGTGGCCGCCGAGACGACGCTGTCCGCGGGCATCGGTGCCCTGCTCGGCCTGCTGCTCAGCCCGGCGCTGCACGGCCTCGCGTCGTTCGTGCCCTGGGCCGGCGGCACCTGGCAGGCCGCCGACTTCACGCTGCCGGTCGGCCTGACGGTGTTCATCGTCGTGGCGATCCCGGTGCTCGTGGTCCTGGCCGGTGTCCTCGGTCTGCGGCGGGTGCTGAAGAACCCGCTGTTCGCCACCGGCGGCCACACAAAGAAGCCGTTGCGCTGGTGGCGTCTGCTGGCTCTTCCGGCGGCCGGTCTGTTCTTCCTCTACGCGGTGTCGACTTCAGGCGACTCCGGCGGCATCGGCATGGTCATGGTCGGCCTGTTCCTGCTGGTCGGCTCGGCCGCGATCGTCGGCCCGTGGGTGACGTCGGCGGTGGGCGGCACGTTCGTCCGGATCTGGCGGCGGCCGTCGTCGCTGCTCGCCGGACGTCGTCTGCGTGACGACCCGAAGAGCGCCTACCGGGCGTCCGCCGGGATCGTGCTCGCGGTGTTCGCCGGGTCGATGGCCCTGACGCTGCTGCCGACGTTCGAGTCGATGGCGGGCGGCGGACGGTCCTTCCTGGACTCCGTGCTCTACGTCGACACCGACGCCCAGCACGCGGGCCGGATCGTCGACCAGGCCAACGGCTCGCTGCAGAAGTACGGCCAGTCCGAGAAGGCCGTCGCGGTCGGCGAGGTCTACCTGGTCCAGGGCGACGGGGGCCGGCGCACCGGCCATCGGGCCCTGGTGATGAGCTGCGCGGACGCGGCCAAGCTGACCCGGTTCGGGCTCACCGCGGAGAACTGCACCGGCGGTCCGGCCGTCTTCGGCGACTCGGCGCTCGACCTGGCGCAGTACAAGATCGCCGACAACTGGGAAGGGCCGGCCGTGGCCGTCAGGTCGGGGACGCGGGCGGAGGCCATCCACCTGCCGGACGCCGACCTGTCGAGCACGTCGATCATCGACCCGGCCGCGCTGCCGGACGGCCTGGTGCCGAAGTACGTCACCGTGGTCGCGCCGACGACCGACGCCAACCACGAGATCGTCCGGACGGCGCTGGCCGGGCCGGCCGCCGGCGAGGAGATCGGCAGCCGGGACCAGTACCTGTTCAACCAGCAGACCGAGCTCGGCGACCTGCGCCGGGTCACGGTGATCGGGCTGATCGCGGCCGGGATCCTGGCCGGCTGCAGTGCCGCCGTCGCGACCGCGGGTTCGGTGATGGACCGCCGCCGGACGTTCGGGGCGCTGATGGCTGCCGGCACGCCGGTACGGGTGCTGTCGCGGGCGCTGCGAATGGAGGCCGCGCTGCCGGCGCTGGTCGCCACCATCGGCGCGGGAATCGTCGGGGTGCTCGTCGGCGTTGGGCTCTACAGCATGGTCGATCCACGCGGGATCGTGCTGAGCCCGTGGCTCCTGGCGCCGGTGGTGCTCGGGGTGGGCGTGGCCCTGCTCGGCGCGTCGGTCTGCACGCCCGCCCTGAAGCGGGTCCAGGCCGAGCCGCTGGCCGAGGAGTAGGACGTTCGCCCCTCTGTCGGGGGAGGGGCGAGCACCGGGGGTAGTGAGCTGAAGGGGACCTTTCTCCGCGGGGATCCGGGGAGAGGTCCCCTTCAGCGCTTTTCGAAGATCAGGTCGTGCGAGACGCGGCCCTCGACGTCGGCGCGCTGCTCGAACTTGGTCACCGGCCGCCACTCCGGCCGCGGCGCCCAGCCGCCCGGCTCGTCGGCGTACCGGTTGCGCAGCGCGGGCTCGGCGGAGCAGACCTCGAGCATCTGCTCGGCGTAGTTCTCCCAGTCGGTCGCCATGTGGAACGTGCCGCCGGGGGCGAGCCGCGACGCGACGAGCGCGGCGAACGCCGGTGACACGATCCGCCGCTTGTGGTGCTTCTTCTTCGGCCACGGGTCCGGGAAGAACAGCCGGACACCGTGCAGCGTCCCGGGCTCGACGTGCTCGGTGAGCAGCACGACGGCGTCACCGTGCAGCAGCCGGAGGTTCTCGACGCCCAGCTTTTCGGCGCGCAGCATCAGCTGCCCGAGGCCCGGGTCGTAGACCTCGACGGCCACGTAGTTCAGCTCCGGCGCCGCGGCGGCCAGCTGCGACGTCGTCTCGCCCATGCCGGAGCCGATCTCGACCAGCACCGGCGCCTCGCGGCCGAACCACGCGGTGAAGTCCAGCTTCCCGCCGGGCAGCTCGCCGACCGTGCGGCCGAGGTCCGGCCAGAGTTCGTCCCAGGCACGCTGCTGCCCGACGGTCATCCGGCCACCGCGTTTGACGTAACTGACCACGCTGCGCAGCCGTCGACTGTCCTCGTTCTCCACCCACCGAGGCTAACGAATGGTCACCGAGCGGCTTCGAACTCCCCGAGCCGGGACCGCAGCCCGGCCAGTCCGGCGACCGGGATCGGGTCCGGCGTCGCCCCGGTGTGCGCCGGGAGGACGTCGATCCAGCCGGCGTGCCGGTCGGTGTTCATCACGGTCGTGGGAATCGCGTGCCCCGATTTCCCGCGTTCGGACGGCATGAACTCCCAGTAGCCCGATTCGCCGTCTGCCGCCCACGGGACGAATTCCCAGCCCGGCCGCCGGCCGAGCAGTTGCGCGATGCGGTCCTCGACGCGGAAACCCTGTTCCCGGGAATCGAGCCTGCCGTCCGCGACCGCGCGCAGCCACCACGGCGCGGGGATCGGCCCGGCCATCCCGGCCGACGCGCGGAACAGGGCCAGGACGCTGTCTTCGGGCGCGCGATGCACCCAAGCACGGCGAAGTTCGGCCGGTGTGGCCGCGGCCATGGCGTTCTGCGGGAGTTCGATGGCCCGCGACCATTCAAGATCCAACATGGGTTCGAGCCGTGGTGCGTCGTCTTCGACGCGGGCTCGGGGAATCGTGCTGCCCAATTCTTGACCGGTGTCCACCGCCAAGGATCACCTCCAGGGGAGCTCAGACGGGTCCGGTTCGCTCTCTTACGAATATTGCCTGGTCATAACATTATGTCCGGCGCCTGTGAGAGAAGCCACAACGTTTTCATCTTCTCTTAACACAGTTTTGTGGAGTAGTGAGACGGCGATCACGCTCAGGCGTCACGCTTCGCCGTCACGAGCACCCCGGCCACGAACAGGGCAGCGCTGATCGCCGCGAAGTAACCGAGGTAGCCCCACGGGCTCAGCGGCGCGGGCGGCAGCTGCGTCGGCCCGCCGGTGAACCCGCCGGCGCCGACGAACTCGTTCGCCGCGTGGAACGGCATCCACTGGTAGATGTGCTTCCCGGCGCCCGGGATGAACATGACCAGCCCCTCCAGCAGCTGCGTCCAGACGAGCACCGCCGTCAGCGCGAAGGCGACGTTGCGCAGCAGCAGCGCGACGCCGACCCCGGCGACCGCGGTGAGCAGGAAGACCAGGCTCTGGCCGAGCACCGAGCGCCACTCGGCGCCCGAGTGCAGCGCGAGGTCGGCGTCCGGCTGCACCAGCGTCGCCATCCCCCACGACCCGAAGCCGACGACCAGGCCGAGCACGGCACCCACGGCGCCGATGACCGTCACCTTCGCCAGCAGCGCGGGCACCCGCTTCGGGACCGCCTGGAAGGTCAGCCGCATCGTGCCCCAGCCGAACTCCGACGCGGTCGCGAGCACGGCGAGCACGAGCAGCACGGTCCGGCCGTTGCCGCTCGCGAGCTGCGTGTTGCCGACGGTCGCCGGGATCTCCGGCCCGGCCAGCGCGAAGAACAGGGCGGTGAAGCCGAGCGGCGCGACCAAGGCGAGCGCCAGGCACCACCACGGCGACCGGGTGCTGAAGAGCTTGATCCGCTCGGCGCGGAGCAGGTTGCCTGTCGTCATCGTGCGACCTCCGGAGCGGCACCGAACTCGACGGCCTCGCGGGTGAGGTCGAGGTAGGACTGCTCGAGCGAGCCGGCGATCGGGCTCAGCTCGTGCAGCGTCGCGCCGGCGTCGAAGGCGAGCTGCCCGATCCGGTCACTGTCCACTCCGGACACCACGAAGGCGCCGTCCTCCTCGGTGAACTCCACCTGCGCGGTAAGGGCGGTGCGCAACTTCTCGGCGTGCGGGGTGCGCACGCGCACGCCGTGCCGGCTCGTGCGCGCCACGAACTCGTCCATCGTGCCCTGGTAGATCAGCCGGCCCCGGCCGATCACCACCAGGTCCTGCGCGGTCTGCGCCATCTCGGGCAGCAGGTGGCTCGAGACGAACACGGTCCGGCCCTCGGCGGCCAGTGAGTGCAGCAGCTGCCGGATCCAGGCCATGCCCTCGGGGTCGAGGCCGTTCACCGGCTCGTCGAACAGCAGCACGCGCGGGTCGCCGAGCAGCGCGGCGGCGATCCCCAGCCGCTGCTGCATGCCGAGCGAGTACCGGCCGACCCGGACCTTCTCGACGCTCTTCAGCCCGACGAGCTCCAGCAGGTGGTCCACCCGCTGCTCCGGGATGCCGTTGGTCGCGGCCAGCCAGCGCAGGTGGTCACGCCCGCCGCGGCCGGGGTGGCGCCAGGTGGCGTCGAGCATCGCCCCGACCGTCCTCAGTGGATCTTCGAGCTCCCGGTACGGGACGCCGTCGACGAGCACGGTGCCCGCGTCCGGGGAGTCGAGGCCGACGACGAGCCGCATCGTCGTGGACTTGCCGGCGCCGTTCGGCCCCAGGAAGCCGGTCACGCGCCCGGAGCGCGCGGTGAAGGTCAGCTCGTTCACCGCGGTCGTGTCGCCGTACGCCTTGGTCAGTGCCGTCGCTTCGATCATCGGCTCACCCGCCCCTCCCGGGGAGCGTACCGACAACGAGAAATCCGGGTCGCCCCCCGACAGCGCGACCCGGATTTCCCGTTTTTCCCCTGTTACCCCTCAGGCGTCCCGCTTCTTCGCGACCCCGAGCGCGACGAGCAGGAACACGATCGAAATCCCGGCGAAGTACGCCAGGGCCCAGCCGGGGCTCAGCGGCGAGTCCGACGGCGGCGGGCCGTTCTGCGCCGGCGCTGAGCCGACGAGGAACTTGTTGACCACGTTGAACGGCATCCACTGGTGGATGTTGTCGCCGATCTTCGGGATCAGCTGCACCAGGCTCTCGACGGCCAGCGTGTAGATCAGCAGCAGGGCGATCGCGCCGGCACTGTGCCGGATCAGGATGCCGACGGCGACGGCGAGCACCGCGCTGAAGGCGAAGACCAGGCCGAGGCCGGCGACGTTCGCCCAGTCCTGGCCGGTGGCCAGCGCGAGGTTGTCGTTCGGCCGCATCAGCTTCGCGAGGCCCCACGAGCCGAACCCGGCGATCTCGCCGAGGACCAGCGACATCAGGCCGACGACGACGGCCTTGGCGACCAGCGCCGGCGAGCGGTGCGGCACCGCCTGGAACGTGGTGCGGATGGTGTTGAAGCGGTATTCGGTGGTCACCGCGAGCGCGGCGAGCACCATGACGACGGCGATGCCGAACTGCGAGCCACCGAACTGGGTGGCCGAGACGGTCAGCGAGTCGTTGGCGTCGGTGGCGCCGGCCAGGATGGCGGCGAAGCCGACGGACAGGCCGATGGTGATGAGCGCGCACCACCACGGAGACCGGGTGGTGAACAGCTTGATGCGTTCGACCGCGAGCAGGTTCATGACTTTTGGTTTCCCCGTGTGGTGTTCGGCTACTTGGCTGACTCGAGCACGTGCTGCGCCTCGGCTTCGAGACCGGTGTGGTACTCGACGGAGTCGCCGGTGATCTGCATGAAGGCCTGCTCGAGCGAGCCGGTCTGCGGGCTCAGCTCGTGCAGCACGATCCGGTGCTCGGCGGCGATCTCACCGATCTTGTCGCTGTCCATCCCGGACACGATGAGGGCCTTCTCGTCACCGGTGACGCCGGCGCTCGCGCGCTGGAGGACGTCACGCAGCTCGGTCAGCTGCGGCGAGCGGACCTTGACCGTGTTCTCCGCGGCGCGGGAGACGAAGTCCTCGGTCGACGACTGCGAGATCAGCTGCCCGCGGCCGATCACCACGAGGTTGCTGGCGGTCAGCGCCATCTCCGAGAGCAGGTGGCTCGACACGAAGACCGTGCGGCCCTCCTCGGCCAGCCGGTGCATGAACTTCCGGATCCAGAGGATGCCCTCCGGGTCGAGGCCGTTCACCGGCTCGTCGAACAGCAGCACCTCGGGGTCGCCCAGCAGGGCGGCCGCGATGCCGAGCCGCTGCGACATGCCGAGCGAGAACCCGCCGGCGCGCTTGTTCGCGACGTTGCTCAGGCCGACGGTGTCGAGCACTTCGTCGACGCGGGAGTTCGGGATGCGGTTGGACTTCGCCATCCACTGCAGGTGGGCGCGCGCCGAGCGGTTCGGGTGCACCCACTTCGCGTCCAGGAGCGCCCCGACGGTGCGCAGCGGCTGCTTGAGGTCGTGGTACTTCTTGCCCCCGATGGTGACCTGGCCCCCGGTGGGGTTGTCCAGGCCCAGGATCATGCGCATGGTGGTGGACTTGCCCGCCCCGTTGGGGCCGAGGAAGCCGGTGACCTGACCCGCGGCCACGGAGAACGACAGGTTGTTCACCGCCAGCGTCTTTCCGTACCGTTTGGTGAGGCCCGTTGCCTCGATCATGGCTTGCTCCTCTTGTCCCCTCGCTTACGACGTACCCATCGTCGCGGGTGGAGGCCTGTTCGCGCGTCACCCTGTAGACCGAACCGGTCCCCCTACCTGAGTAGTACCTTCCTGGCTTTTCGGCCGATGCGCGATCGGTGAAGACCCTGACCCGACCCTGATCCGAACCCGGGTGACAGCATTAATGAACTGTGGTTCAATAATGGTGTGGCGCGGCCGAGGAGCATCACCGACGAGCGGCTGCTGGCCGCCGCGGAGACCGTCATCGGCCGCTGCGGCCCGGGGTTCACCCTGGCCCAGGTGGCCGCCGAGGCCGGCGTCGCGGTCGGCACGGCCGGCCAGCGGTTCGGGTCGAAGGCCGGATTGCTGCAAGCGCTGAGCCGGCGCGCGACCACCCGCGCCGTCGAGCAGATGCGGGAGTGCGCGGATTCTGCGGAGTTTTCGGATGACCCGATCGTGGGACTGCGTTCCGCGGCGGTGACGGTCTACGCGTCGCTCGGCGACGCCGAAGAGGCGGCCAACCACCTCGGCCAGCTCGGCGTGGACATCGGCGACCCGGTGCTGCGGTCGCTGCTGGGCGAGCACTACGCGGCGGTGGAAGCGGAGCTGGCCCGGCTGGTCGGCGTGGCGGCGAGCGAGCTGCCGCACGCGCCGAGCGTGCCCCGCGCCGCGCGGGCGCTGCTGGCGGTGATCAACGGGGTGTCGCTGGACTGGTCGATCCGGCCGGAGGGGCGGCTGGCCGACCGGCTGGCCGAAGACGTCGACGCGGTGCTGGCCGCGTGGCGGGGACGGGAGGGTGCATGAGCTTGCTGGGCAAGGTGGCCGTCGTGACCGGGGCGACCCGGGGCTGCGGCCGCGCGATCGCGGTGGAACTGGGCCGCGCGGGGGCGACGGTGTACGTCACGGGCCGGTCGACGCGCGAAACGGCGTCACCGATGAAGCGCCCGGAGACGATCGAAGACACGGCGGAGCTGGTCGAGGCGGCGGGCGGCCGGGCCGTGGCGGTGCGCTGCGACTTCACGTCGGTGTCCGATGTGGACGCGCTGAAAGCGCGCATCGAGTCCGAAGCGGACGGAGTCGACATCCTGGTCGACGACGTCTGGGGCGGCGACATGTTCTTCCACTTCGACGCCCCGTTCTGGGAGACGCCGCTGGAGGACGCGCTGAACCTGACGCACAACGCGCTCGACACGCACCTCATCGCGCTGCACAAGCTGCTGCCGCTGGTGGTCGCCCGCCGCGGCCTGGTGCTGGAGGTGACCGACGGCGACAACGACGACTACGTCGGCGCGGGCCTGCCCTACTACCTGGCCAAGTGCGGCATCCGCGCGCTCGGCCGCGCGCTGGGTGTCGAGCTGAAGAAGAACGACTCCGTCGGCCTGGCCGTCACGCCGGGCTTCCTGCGCTCGGAGTCGATGCTCGACCTCTTCCAGGTCACCGAGGACAACTGGCGCGACGCGGTGGGCGAGCTGGCCCCGGTCGACTTCAAGATCTCGGAGACGCCGTACCTGCTGGCCCGCGGCGTCGCGGCCCTGGCGCAGGACCCGGACGTCGCCCGCTTCGCCGGCCAGACACTGGCGTCCTGGACCCTGATGAAGGAGTACGACTACACGGACATCGACGGCGCCCGCCCGGACTTCGGCCGCTGGCTGACGGAAGTCCGCAACGGGGGCAAGGACCCGGCCACCACCCCGCCCGACGACTACCGCTAGGCGAGGCCGGGGCGGGCGAGGCCGGTTTCGTAGGCCAGCACCACCGCCTGCACCCGGTCGCGCAGGTCCAGCTTCGCGAGGATGCGGCCGACGTGCGTCTTCACCGTCGCCTCCGAGAGGAACAGGGCTTCGGCGATCTCCAGGTTCGACATGCCCTTGGCGATCAGCACGAGCACCTCGCGCTCGCGGTCGGTGAGCACGTCCAGCTCGGCCGTGTCGCGCATCGGCGAGCCGCCGGCGCCGACGAAGCGGTCCAGCAGCCTGCGCGTCACCGACGGTGAGACGACGGCGTCGCCGGACGCCACCGCGCGCAGCGCCGAGACCAGGTGGTCGGGCTGGGTGTCCTTCAGCAGGAACCCGCTCGCCCCGCCCTGCAACGCCGCGTAGACGTACTCGTCGAGGTCGAACGTCGTCATCACGAGCACCCGCGCGGTGCCGTCGGCGACGATCCTCTTCGTCGCCTCCACCCCGTCGAGCACCGGCATCCGGACGTCCATCAGCACGACGTCGGGGCGCAGGTCCTCGGCCATCCGGATGGCCTGGGCGCCGTCGCCCGCCTCGCCGACGACGTCGATGTCCTCCTGCGCGCCCAGCACCATCCGGAACCCGACACGCATCAGTTCCTGGTCGTCGACGACCACCACACGGATCACTGCGCCAACCTAACCGGCAGGGCCGCGCGGACCTGCCACCCACCACCCGGAGCCGGGCCGACCTCGAGGGTTCCGCCGTAGACGTGCGCGCGCTCGCGCATCCCGATCAGCCCGTTGCCGCCCGGGACGGTCAGCCGGCCGCCGGCCGGGGTCAGCTGGGGCAGGCGGCCCGCGCCGTCGTCCGAGACCAGGACCTCCACCAGGTCGCCGGTCCGGTGCACCCGCACGGACGCGGTCGCGCCGCGGCCGGCGTGCTTGAGCGTGTTGGTCAGCGACTCCTGCACGATCCGGTACACCCCGAGCGAGACACCGGCGGGCAGGTCACCGAGCTCGTCGGCCTCCAGCTCCACCGGCACGCCCGCCGCGCGCATCCGCTCGGCGAGGTCGGCGATCGCGTGCGCGTCCGGCTGCGGGACGCGCGGCTCGCCCTCGGCGCGTTCGTTGCGCAGCACGTCGAGCAGCGCGCGCAGCTCCCCGAGCGCGCCGCGGCCGGTCTCGGAAATCGTTTGCAGGGCCCGCTGGGCGAGCTCGGGGTTGCTGCGGATCGCGTACGACGCGCCGTCGGCCTGCACCACCATCACGCTGACCGCGTGCGCGACGACGTCGTGCAGCTCACGCGCGATGCGGCCGCGTTCCTCCGCCACCGCGATCCGGGTGGCCTGGTCGCGTTCCGTTTCGAGCAGGTGCAACCTCGCCTCCACTTCCACGTCGTAGGCGCGGCGCGCCCCGACGAACTCGCCGAGCGTCCAGCAGAGCGCGATGCCGAACGCCAGGAACAGCACCGAGACCAGCAGGCCGCCCGGGGGGTCGAGCAGCATTCCCACCGCCGACGCGGCGACGACCGCGGCGACGTAGACCAGCCCCTGCCGCCGTCCGGCGTAGACGACGACGGAGTAGATGCTCATCGCCAGCCCGGCCACGCTGCCGATACCCAGCAGCAGCGTCGCGTGGATGACGCTGATCACCAGCACGACGTAGGCCGACCAGAGCGGCGCCTTCCGCCGGAAGACCAGCGGCGCCACCATCGCGATGATCACCGGCACGCCGACGTACCAGGGCGGCAGCTCGGGCACTTCGGCGAAACCGTCGGCGGCGAAGAGCAACAGGTCGATCAGGCCGAGCAGGACGGCGAGCACCGAGTCGCCCGCCATGGGGTGGGCACGCATCCAGAGGCTCAGCCGTCGCACCAGACAACACTAGGTCCCGGTCCGGGGCCCGCGCGTCGGTCGCCGGTACCACCTTCGGTGCGACCCGAGGATGACGGACATGGCACGATTCACCGGGTCGTGTCCGTTCGACCGGGGAGGGACTGGGGGCCGTGACGTCACCGGAGCAGCACCGGCTCGCGGGACCGCTGTCGATGTCGGTGGCCAACCTGTGCCACCGCCTGCAGTCGCAGGTGTCCGCACGGACGGCCGCCGGGTTCGCCGAGGTGCTGCGCCGGCTCGGCGCGCCGCTGCAGGTGGCCGTCGCCGGGCGGATCAAGTCGGGCAAGTCGACGCTGGTCAACGCGCTGATCGGGCGCCGGGTCGCGCCGACCGACATCGGTGAGTGCACCCGGCTGGTGACCCGCTTCCAGTACGGCACGGTCGACCGCGTCGAGATCGTCTTCACCGACGGCCGCAAGCAGGTGCTCCCCTTCGCCTCGGACGGGATGATCCCGGCCGAGCTCGGCGTCGACATCACCAAGGTCTCGCACATCGAGGCCTACCTGACCAACGCCGTGCTGCAGGGCATGACCGTGATCGACACCCCCGGCCTCGGCTCGCTCGACGCCGCGTCGGTGTCCCGCACCGAACTGCTCCTCGGCGCGGCGAAGCAGAGCAAGGACGAAGAAGGCTCGGACGAGCTCGACGACACCTCGCGCAACGCCGTCGCCGGCGCCGAGGCCGTCCTTTACGTCGTCACGCAGGGCGTGCGCGCCGACGACCAGCAGGCCCTCGCCGCCTTCACCGCCGCCACCGCGAGCCGCGAGGCCGGCCCGGTCAACGCCATCGCCGTGCTGAACAAGGCCGACACCATCGCCCCCGAGTCGGTCGACGGCTCCGACGGCGACATCTGGAAGGCCGCGACGATCCTGTCGGAGAAGCAGGCCTCGACGCTCAAGCCCCGCGTCGCCGACGTGCTGCCGGTGATCGGGCTGATCGCCGAGTCCGCCGAGTCGGGCGGCTTCACCTCCGCCGACGCCGAGGCGCTGCGGCAGCTGGCCGAGCTCGACGACGACGTCCTGCAGACCATGCTGATCTCGGCCGACATCTTCACCAGCTGGGAGTGCGACGTCCCGGCCGGCACCCGGCTGCGGCTGCTGGAGAAGCTCGACCTGTTCGGCATCTCGCACGCCGTCGACGCCGTCCGCAAGGAACCGGAGATCACCGCGGGCGCGCTGCGGCGCTCCCTGCTGGACGCCTCCGGCCTGGAAGCCGTCCGGCACCGGCTGTCGATCGTGTTCGCCGCCCGCGCCGACGGGATCAAGGCGGCCGCGGCGCTCGCGTCGGTCACCGCGCTGGCCCACGCCTCCGGCGACCCGGGCGAGCGCCAGCGCGTCCACGACGCCATCGAGGTCCTGCTCGCCAAGCCCGAGGCCCACCAGCTGCGGCTGCTCGAAGCGCTGACGCTGGTCGCTTCCGGCGCCGTCGACATGCCCGAGGACCTCTCCGAAGAGGTGCTGCGGGTGGGCAGCAACGCCGACATCGGCGCCCAGCTCGGCAAACCGGGCGCCAACCGGCCGGAGCTGGCCGCGCACGCCTTGGAACGTGCGGGCTGGTGGCGGTCCTTCGCGTCGTTCGGCGCGACACCCGCGCAGAGCCGCGTCGCGCACGTCGTGCACCGCGCGTACTTCCTGATCTGGCAACAGCTCCGGGAGTCCCCGGCCTGAGCTTGTTTCTGCTTGCCGACTTTGCCTAGCCGGGCCCGTTTCCCGCGTACTGTGGGAAACGTGCAGCTGGAGAACACGACATCCTGGCGAGCGAGGTGGAGCAGCGAGGCCGAGATCGACGTCGCGCTGTTCATCCGTGACGCCCTGGCGCTGTCCGTTTCCGAAGGACAGGTCCTGCCGCCGGTGGAGCCGCAGGTTCCGGTGCACATCCCGCCGGAGGTCGACCGCACCGCCGTCCAGGCGCAGTGGGCGGACTGGTGGAACGACCTGCTCGCCTTCCTCCGCAGCCGCGAGGACCCGGATCCACGCAGCCCGCGCAATCGCTACGGCCGGCCCGCGCTCGCCCACGACTCGGCGATGCGGCAGGCGATCGAGTACTTCACGCCGGCCGCGGCCCGGCACTTCGCGAACGCGCGCGGCCCGGCGCTGCGCGGTGCGGGCGTCCCGGCGGGCGGCACGCCCTGGGCACCCGGCTTCTACCGGCGCCAGATCGTCGCCGGTGAACGGCTCGGCCAGCTGGTGCGCGAGGCCGAAGTGCGGCAGGGGCGCCGCGCGTACCCGTTCCGGCTGAACGTCATCGAGATCTCCGTGGCCGGCTCGATCTGCCTGCGCACGGCCGACGACCAGCTGCTGGTCTCCTCCCGGCTCGCCGAAGACGGCCCGGGGCTGGAGGCCAAGCTGCGCGAGGTGATCACCGAGCTGGTCTGATCCCCGGGCTTTCATAAACCGAGCGCGCGGTCTAATAATGGGCGGCATGGAGACGACCGTCGACGAGCCGTCGTGGCTGCGCACCGGGTCCTGGATCGGCTGCCCGCTGGTCGGCGCCGCTCTCGGTGCCGGGGTCTGGGCCATCGCCGCGTGGGTCACCGACCTGCCCGCCTTCCCGTTCCAAGGTGTGTTCAAGGTGCTCACGAAGCTGCCGCAGCCCTGGGCGACGCTCGTCGCCGTCGCCGGCGGCCTGGTGCTCGGGTTCGTGTTCGCGGTGATCTGGGCGCACGACCGGCTGGTCGTCACCGTGGCGCCGGACCGCGTCACGCTGGTCCGCGGCGAAAAGACCCGTCGCATCGAGGCCGAGCTCGACGCCGTGTACCTCGACGGCAAGGAGCTCGTCCTGCACACCGCCGACGGCCGCGAGATCGCCCGCGAAAAGACCGACCTCGGCGGGCCCGAGCTGGCCAGGGCGTTCGCCGAGCACGGCTACCCCTGGCGCGACGAGCCGCCGGTCGAGCGATGAGGACCGTCGACCCCGTGAAGCACGCGGCCAAGCGCCGCGCGATCGTCGACGCCGCGGCCGGGTGCTTCGCCGAGAAGGGCTTCGAGCGGACGACGACCGCGGACGTCTGCCGCGCCGCGGGCATCAGCTCCGGCAGCCTCTTCCACTACTTCCCGAACAAGCGCGCGGTGTTCACGGCGATCTTCGAGGAGGACGCCCGCGACACCGCCGAGCGGCTGGCCGCGGCCGCCGCGGCCGCCGACCCGTGGACCGCGCTGCTCGACGTCGCCACGGACCTGGCCGCCGAGGTCGCCCACCCCGCCACCGCCCGGCTGGTGCTCGAGGCCGCGGCGCAGGCCGCGCGCGACGACGAGTTCGCCGAGCTGATCCGGCGCAACGAACGCGCGGTGGCGGAGGGCCTGGCCGTGCTGATCGAGCGGTCCGCCGAGGCCGGGCTGATCGACCCCGGCGTCCCGCCGCCCGCTGCCGCCGGCTGGGTCGCCGCCCTCGCCGACGCGCTGATCACCCGGGCGGCCTTCGACCCGGACGTGGATACCGCGGCCGAACTGGCGATCCTCCGAACTATCCTGATCCGCTTCCTTCGCCCGGTTTCGCCCCCGGATGGCGCCTGAGTGACGCAAACTGGTGGAATCTCTGCGAGCCGGACGGGGTGGTGCGGGTGGCGTGGTTTCGCAAGGACGGCGTGGTGGATGCCGATGACACCCCCACCGGCCAGATCCCGGCGATCAGCATCGCGCAGATCGTCGAAGAGGCTGACGCGGAGAAGGGAACCGACGGCGGCAACCCCGCGTCGGACACCGATGTGCACCCCTTGCAGCCGGTCATCACATCGCCTGTCGGCCTTGAGCGCGCACTCGCCGATCGCGAAGCGCTGATCCAGATGTGCCTGTACGCACTGGATCGCGCCCGCAGCGGCGGTGTCGTCGAACGCCTCGAGGAAGGGCTGGCCGCGATCGGCGTCCAGGCACTGAGGCCGGACGGCGAGCGGTTCGACCCGGCCCGTCACGAAGCGGGCGGCGCGGTCCCGACCGAGGACCCCGCCCTGGACGGTGTCGTCGCGGAAACCGAGGTCACCGGCTTCGCCGACCACGACCGCCTGCTGCGCGCCCCGATCGTCATGGTCTACGCGAAGAAGACACCGTGAGCGCACCCACCGCGCCGAGCCTGCCCGCACAGGTCCAGGCGGCCCGCGACCAGCTGCTGACGGTCGTTCGCGACGCCGATCCGGACGCCGCCCGGTGGGTCGACGACATCCGGAAGGCGCGGCCGAAGAAGCCCGCCGTCGTGGTCGTCGGCGAAACGAACCGTGGCAAGAGCTCCCTGGTCAACGCGCTGCTCGCGCGGCCGGGACTGTCCCCTGTGGACGCCGACGTCGCCACCGCCACCTACCTCGTGTTCGACCACGCGGACACCTGGGGCGCGCAGGCCTGTTACCCCGGCCAGCTGGCGCCGGTGCCGATCGACCTCGGCCAGCTGATCAACTGGGTGTCGGCCGCGCACGAGCTGCCGCCGGGCCAGATCCCGCCGCGCTACGTCGAGGTCACCGGCCCGGTGCCGCTGCTCGAACGGCTTTCGCTGGTCGACACCCCCGGCGTCGGCGGGCTCGACTCGATGCACGGCGAGCTGGCCAAGGAGGCGGCCGCGGGCGCGACGGCGCTGCTGTTCGTCGTCGACGCGTCGGCGCCGTTCACCTCGACCGAGCTGCAGTTCCTGCGTGACGTCGGCGAGCGCGTCGAGACCGTGGTGTTCGCGCTGACCAAGGTGGACATGTTCCGCGGCTGGCGCGAGGTGCTGGAGGCCGACCGGCGGCTGCTGGCCGAGCACGCGCCCCGCTTCGCCGACGCGGTGTTCCACCCGGTGTCGGCGCGGATGTTCGAGACCGCGTCGAAGGCGCCCAACGAGCAGATGGCCGCGATGCTGCGGGAGAAGTCCGGCGTCGCCGCGATCCAGACCGCGTTGCAGGAACTGCTGGTCGGCCGATCGGCGATGCTCGGCGAGGCCAACACGCTGCGCGCGCTGTCCACCGCGCTCGGCGAGCTCAAGGCGAAGCTGCAGGCCGAGAGCCGGGCGCTGTCCGCGGGCGAGGCCGAGGCCGAGCAGCTGCGCGAACGCCGTGACCAGCTGACCGCCGAGCGCCGGACGTCGACCCGCGGCTGGCAGCTGAAGCTGCGCGGCGAGGTCCAGCGCACCCGCGTCGAGGTGCTCCACGAGAGCAGCCGCCAGATGCGGGACGCCCAGACGCACTTCCGCCAGCTCATCGACGGCGCGAAGCGGGACGCGCTGGCCGCGCTGCCGCAGCAGGTCGACATCGCGCTGCAGACGACGTCGCAGCGGATCTCGATGCTGCTGTCCCAGCGGCTCAACCACGTCACGAACGTCTCGCTGTCCGAGCTGTTCTCGCCGGCGGAACTGGACGTCATCCGTGCGCAGTTCGCGCGGGCCGGCGGGCCGCCGGTGGTGCTGCGCCCGCCGGACAAGAAACCGCCGACGGCCGAGGACAAACTGCTCGTCTTCATGGGCATCTCGGGCGGTGTCGGCGCGGGCAAGGTGGCCGCGCTGCCGCTGGCCGGCGTCGCGATCCTCAACCCGGTCGTGCTGCCGGCGACGATCATCATCGGCCTCGGCGCCGGCTGGTGGATGGCCCGCACGCGCAAGCACGCGGCCGACAAGCAGCACATGAAGCAGTGGCTCGTCGAAGCCATCGCGGACGCCCGCTCGACGCTCGACCAGCTCGTCGCCGAACAGCTCATCGAGGCCGAGCAGCAGCTGTCGATGGCCCTCGACGAGGCACTCGGCCGCCGCATCGAGGCGATCGAGGCCGAGCTCAAGGAAGTCGACAAGACGATCAAGATGGGTGCCCAGGAACGGGCCAAGAAGATCGCGATCGTCTCGAAGCGCCTGAAAGAGGTCAGCGACGGCCGCGACCGGGCCGAAGCCTTCCTCACCCGGATCCGGGCATTGCGGGACAAGACGGCCTGAGCGCGCGTCCGGTTGTGGTGGGGAACCGAACCGGCCTACGGTGAGTCATACCCTCAGACAGCAGGTCGGAGACGGCGTAACCCGGTTCGAAGGGGGAAGTCCCATGTGGGTCGACGAGAGTGGCGGCAGCGACACCGACGCCAGCGGTGCCGAGGCGATGACCGTGCACGTCGACGGCCAGGAGTACCAGGCCGAGGTCAACTACGACGTGAACGAGGACGGCGTCAACGACACCGCGATCGTCGAGCACGACGACGGCACGGCCCAGGCCTTCATCGACTCGAACCACGACGGCCAGGCCGACCAGTACGCCGTCCTGGACGAGACCGGGCACGTCGTCGAGCAGGCCGTCTACGACGAGGCCAGCGGTGAGTGGGTCCAGTCGGGCGGCGACGGCCACGACGGCTCCGACACCGGCACCGGCCACGAAGACAGCTCCGGCGGCCACATCCACGCGGACATGCCGGACGGCGAGGTCGACGCGGGCGTCGCGACCATCGACACCGACCACGACGGACACAACGACACCGCCATCGTCGAAACGAAGAGCGGCGGCACCATCGCCTTCACCGACAAGGACGGCGACGGCGAAGCGGACGTCGCGGTGCAGGTCGACGCGGACGGCACGACCACGACGTTCGAGCACAGCGGCCCCGGCCAGTGGACCGAGGTCTCGAGTGGACTGATGGACTCGGGGAGTGACCAGCAGCTCGGCGACCCGGCGGCGGACGCCGAGTGGGGCGGCGCCGGCACGCAGACGCTCGAGGGCGTCGCGCGCATCGATTCCGGCACCGGGCAGTGGATCTCGCCCAACTGAAAAGTTACCCAGGTCACAGTTTGAAAGCCCGGCGCACGCGCGCCGGGCTTTTTTCATGTCGCAAATGAAAACGGCCAGGTCACGGGTGTGACACCGGGCACCGCAAGATTTACTGCGAATGCACCGATCCGGTGACGTCTGAATCGATTCCCTTATCGTTCTTGTGAGAGAACGTACACGTCAGCTCTCGGTTACCTGCCGGTCATGCGGCTACTCTCGGGGAATCCCAAAAAACGCACACCGGCTTCGCCAGCCGGTGTGCGAAGCCATTCGGTCGCCGGCAACGAAGCCCGCCCGGAACACCGTCGTTCCGAGCGGGCTCATTTGTCGTCGGAAGTCAGGAGTAGAGATGACCGCAGTCGCCATCCCCGGACTGGACACCGCGCCGACGACGCACAGTGGCGTGCTGTCCTTCGTCCGGGAGGTCGCCGAACTGACCACCCCGGACCGCGTGGTGTGGGTCGACGGGTCTGACGAAGAAGCCGCCCGGATCAACCAGGAGCTCGTCGAAGCCGGCACGTTCGTGCAGCTCAAGTCGAAGCCGAACTCCTTCTGGGCCACCTCCGACCCGAACGACGTCGCCCGCGTCGAAGACCGGACCTTCATCTGTTCGGAGCGTCCCGAGGACGCCGGCCCGACCAACAACTGGACCGACCCGGCCGAGATGAAGGCCACCATGACCGAGCTCTTCCGGGGCTCGATGCGCGGCCGCACGATGTACGTCATCCCCTTCTGCATGGGCCCGCTCGCCGACGAGAATCCCAAGCTGGGTATCGAAATCACCGATTTCGCCTATGTTGTCGCGTCGATGCGCGTGATGACCCGCGCCGGTCGCGCCGCGCTCGACAAGTTCGTCGGACCGGACGGCAGCGAGCGCGAATTCGTGCCCGCGCTCCACTCCGTCGGTGCGCCGCTCGAGCCCGGTCAGAAGGACGTTTCCTGGCCGTGCAACGAAACCAAGTACATTTCGCACTTCCCCGAAGAGCGTGCGATCTGGAGCTACGGCTCGGGTTACGGCGGCAACTCGCTGCTCGGCAAGAAGTGCTACTCGCTGCGCATCGCCTCGGTGATGGCGCGCGACGAGGGCTGGCTCGCCGAGCACATGCTGATCCTCAAGCTGATCTCGCCCGAGGACAAGGTCCACTACGTCGCGGCGGCGTTCCCGAGCGCCTGCGGCAAGACCAACCTCGCGATGCTGCAGCCGACCGTTCCGGGCTGGCGCGCCGAGACCCTCGGCGACGACATCGCCTGGATGCGCTTCGGTGAGGACGGCCGCCTCTACGCCGTGAACCCGGAGTTCGGCTTCTTCGGCGTCGCGCCGGGCACCGACTGGCACACCAACCCGAACGCCATGCGCACCATCGAGCAGGGCAACACGGTCTTCACGAACGTCGCCCTGACCGACGACGGCGACATCTGGTGGGAGGGCATGGAGAACCAGCCCGAGCACGCCACCTCCTGGAAGGGCCAGGAGTGGACGCCGGAGTCGAGCGAGAAGGCCGCGCACCCGAACTCGCGCTACTGCACGCCGATGTCGCAGTGCCCGATCCTCGCCGACGAGTGGGACGACCCGAAGGGCGTGCCGATCTCGGCGATCCTGTTCGGCGGCCGTCGCAAGACCACGGTGCCGCTGGTCAACGAGGCCCGCGACTGGCAGCACGGCGTGTTCATGGGCGCCACCATGTCGTCGGAGACGACGGCCGCGGCCGCCGGCGCGGTCGGCAACGTGCGCCGCGACCCGATGGCGATGCTGCCGTTCCTCGGCTACCACGCCGCCGACTACTTCAAGCACTGGCTGACGCTGGGCAAGAACGCCGACGCGAACAAGCTGCCGAAGATCTTCTACGTCAACTGGTTCCGCCGCGGCGACGACGGCCGTTTCCTGTGGCCGGGCTTCGGCGAGAACTCGCGGATCCTGAAGTGGGTCGTCGAGCGCGTCGAGGGCAAGGGCAACGCCGTCGAGACGCCGATCGGCTTCGTGCCGCGCGCCGAGGACCTCGACACCGAGGGCCTCACCGAGCCGCTCGCGGACATCCAGGCCGCCCTCGACGTCAAGCCCGAGGAGTGGCGCGCGGAGCTGCCGCTGATCGAGGAGTGGTTCGAGAAGATCGGCGACAAGGTGCCGACGTCGCTGCGTGACGAGCTCGACGCGCTGGCCCAGCGCCTCGCCTGAGTTCTCCTGCCGAGAAGGGGACGTCCTGCGGGACGTCCCCTTCTTGTAGGTTCGCGCCATGAGACCGTTCCGCTTCGGGGTGGCCCTGGTGGCGCCCGGCTCACGGGCCGAGTGGGTGGCGAAATGCCGTCAGGCCGAGGACCTCGGTTACGACGTCGTCGGCGTGGTCGACCACCTCGGGCGGGTCGCGCCGGTGCCGGCGTTGCTGCTGGCGGCCGAGGCCACCGAGCGCGTCAAGCTGAACACGTACGTGCTCAACGCGAGTTTCCACAACCCGGTGCTGCTGGCCCGTGACCTCACCGGGCTCGACGAGTTCACCGGCGGCCGCCTCGAGATCGGGATCGGCGCCGGGTACGTCCGCGCCGAGTTCGAGGTCGCCGGGATCGAGTGGGGCACGCCCGGGCAGCGGTTCGCGCGGCTGAAGCACGTGGTCGCCGAGATCGAACGCGCGTACGCGGGTCGCCCGCGGCCGCCGCTGCTGCTCGGCGGCCGCGGCGACCGGATGCTGGAGTTCGCCGCCGAGCACGCCGACACCATCGCCTTCACCGGCACCGCGCCCGGCGCGGCCGAGGGGCGGCTGGCGCTGGCCGGGCCGGCCGCGGTCGCCGAGCGCGTCGACTTCGTGAAGCGGGCACTCGGCGAACGGGACGCCGAGCTCAACCTGATGGTCCACCTCGTCCGGATCACCGACGACCGGCGGGCGGCGCTCGAAGCGGCCCACCAGCTCGTGCCGCACCTCGGCGTCGACGAGCTCGCCGAGCTGCCCACCGTCCTCATCGGCTCGGCGGACGCGGCGGCCGAGCGGCTGCTGCGCACGCGGGAGACCCTCGGCGTCAGCTACTTCACGGTGATCGAAGAGGACCTGACCAGGCTGGCCCCGGTGATCGGGAAGCTCCGCTGAGTACCTTGTCGGTATGACTGGGGATTTCCGCTTCGGCGTGAACATGGTCGTGCCGGACAGCCGTGCCGCGTGGGTCGGGAAGTGCCGTCAGGCCGAGGACCTCGGCTACGACGTCGTGTCCGCGGCCGACCACCTGGGGATGGCGCCGCCGTTCCCGGCGCTGGTGCTCGCCGGCGAGGTCACCTCGCGCGTCAAGCTGAACACCTTCGTGCTCAACACGCCCTTCTACAACCCGGTGCTGCTCGCCCGCGACGTCACGGGCACCGACCAGTTCACCGACGGCCGCCTCGAGCTGGGGCTCGGCGCGGGGTACGTGAAGGCGGAGTTCGAGGCCGCCGGGATGCCGTTCCCGGCCGCCCGCGAGCGCGTCGACCACCTCGAACGCACGATCCTCGAACTCAAGCGGCGGTACGCCGACCCCGAGCACAAGCCCGCGCCGGTGCGCCCGGAAGGACCGCCGCTGCTGCTCGGCGGCCGCGGTGACCGGATCCTGACGCTGGCCGCCGGGCACGCCGACATCATCGGCTTCACCGGCACCGGGAAATCGGCCGACGGTGCCCCGCTGACCCTGGCCACGGCCGAGGACATCGAGGAGCGCGTCGCGTTCGTCCGCGGGAAGCTCGGCGACCGGGACGCCGAGTTCAACCTGCTCGTCCACTTCGTGAACACCGCCGAAGACCGCAAGACCGGGCTGGAAAACCTCGAAAAGCTCGTGCGGGGCGAGCAGCCGATCGATCAGCTCGCCCAGCTCCCGACGGCACTGGTCGGCTCCCCGGCCGAGGTCGTCGAGCAGCTCCACGCGCACCGCGAGCGGTTCGGGCTGACCTACTACACCGTCCTGGAACACAACATGGCCCAGTTCGCGCCGGTGATCGAAGCACTCCGGTGATCGACGCGAAGGGGATCGGCGTCCGCGCCGGCGACATCTGGCTGTTCGACGACCTCGACTTCAGCGTCGACCCCGGCGAGGTCGCCGCGATCGTCGGGCCGAACGGCGTCGGCAAGTCGACGTTGATGCGCTGCTTCTACGGCATGCAGACCCCGCAGCGGGGCCGGGTGCTGGTGGACCGCAAGGTGCCCGACGAACGGGACGTCGAGTTCCGCCGGAAGGTGTCGGTGCTGTTCGACGACTCCGACTTCTTCGCCGAGCTGACCCCGTTGCAGCACCTCGACCTGCTCGCCGGCACGTTCGGCGCCGACCTCGGTGACCACCAGGAACTGCTGCGCGACGCGGGACTCGGCGAACGCATGCACGTCACCTCCGGGCACTTCTCCGCCGGCCAGCGCCGCCGGTTGCTGCTGCTCGGCGTCACCGTGCGGCCGCACCGCGTCCTGCTGCTCGACGAGCCGGAGCGCGCGCTGGACACCGCGGGCAAGGAGTGGCTGGTCGAGCTGATCGCCCGCTCGACGGCGGCCGGCGCGGCGGTCGTGGTGGCCACCCACCACCCGCCGCTGCTGGAGGCCGCGGACAGCGTGCTCGAACTGTGGTGACGTTCGCGCCGCGGCGGATGAAGATCCCGGGCCGCAAGCGGTTCGGCGGGATCTTCAGCGGCGACACGGCGTCGTTCGTCTTCCTGTTCGGCTTCGGGTTCCTCTTCACCGCGTTCTTCCACGTCGACGGCTGGCGCCCGGCCGTCTACGGCTCGTCCAGAGTGGACTTCCCGGCCGTGCTCGGGCTGCTGACGCTCTGCTGCGCGGTCGGCTGGCGCGGCCTGCTGCGCCGCGGGTTCGCCTGGGTGGAGCCGGCCGAGCTGACCTGGCTGGACTTCGCGCCGGTCGACCGCGGCCGGGTCGTCATGCTGCGGCTGCTCGGCGCGTGGACCGGGGTGGTGGTCGTGACCGGCTACCTGGTCGCGCTGCTGCTCGCGGTCGGCGGGGCCGGGCTCGGCGAGTGGCGCGCGGGGATCGCCGTCGTCGCCGCGACCGCCGTGATCGCGTACGTGACCGCGCGGCGGACGGCGTTGTGGTTCGACGCGGCCGGCCCGCTGGTGCTGGCCGGGCTCGGGCTGGCGATCGCCGCGTTCCACCTCGGCGCCGTCACGGTGGAGTTCGTCGCGGCCGGCGTGGTCGTCCTGGCGCTGCCACTGGCGTTCGGCGGCGAGCCGGTGACCCGTGCGGGCCGGTCGGCGCTGCTCGCCGGGTGGGACGGCCGCGTGCTGCGCTCGGTCGCCGTCACCTTCCTCGACCCGATGATGCTGCTCCCGCCGTCGGCGCCGGTCGGGCGGATCTCCGTGCGCCGCCCGACGCCGCTGCGCCTGGCCTGGGCGGGCACGATCGGCCGGTCCAAGTACGCGGGCGCCGGCGTGCTCGTCGGCCTCGCGATCGTGGTCGCGCACACCGCCCTCCCGACCTTGCCGGGCCCGGTCCTGATCGGCCTCGGCGGGTACGTCGCGTTGATGCCGTTCAGCGCCGGCCTCGGTGAGCTGTGGCGCAACCCGGGACGTCGCCGCTGGCTGGGCTCGCCCAACCGCGACCTGGTGCTGGCGAACGGCCTGGTGCTCGCGGTGGTCGGGCTGCTGTGGGCGGCGATCCTGTTCGGCGTCACGCTGGCGGCCGGGACGTCGTTCGCCGGGCCGGCGTGGCTCGCCGTGCCGCTGTCGGTGCTCTCGATCCTGCGCACGGTCACCCGCAAGGCCGTCGACTACGGCAACCCGGCGTTGGTCGACACCCCGATGGGCCCGATGCCGGCCAACCTCGTCCGCCAGCTCTTCCGCGGTCTCGACCTGCAGGTTCTCGGGATCGTGCTGCTATCGCTGCGCATCTGACCTACCCTCGATGCGACGAATGGAGCAGTCATGGGTGGCGGACACGCGTCGGGGGTAGGGCGTCGGGCGACCAGCGAGTTCCCGCCGGGCTGGAGCGACGAGCACATTATCTCGGTGATCAAGGACGTCGCGAACGACCCGAGCGAGGCCCGGCGGCAGCAGAAGAACGGCCGCTGGCGGTGCGCCGGCGAGCGGTTCAACGTGCACCTGGTCGTGCTGGTCGAGGAGAACGGGCACGTCCACACCGCCTACCCGGTGGCCGGCCCGGGCGTCATCCGCAACCCGGACGCGGCCCGCGACCCGGCGAACCCGACGGTCGCCGACCTGAAGGAGAACCGAATCAGCTTCTTCGCCGACAGCGTCCTGACCACGCTCGGCGACCGGCTCTCCCCCGAGGACTTCACGCACTACCGCACGCTGCTGTGGTCAGGTGAGTGGGAGGAACTGGCCGACGTCCTGGCCGCGCACGCGACAAAGGTGAACCTGAAGTTCTCGGCGGACGAGCTGTCGGACTTCGAGAAGCTGCTGAACAGCTACGACCTCCCGGTGGCGGGCTGCGCGTTCCTCAACGACCGCGACCACATCCTGACCCAGCTACGCCAGGGCTAGGAGAAGACGTATCCGGTGAACTCGGCGATCGGGACGTAGCCGATCCGCCGGTAGAGGGCGTTGCTCGTGACGTTGGCGGGGTCCGTGTACAGCACGACGTCGGTGGCGCCCGCGGCCAAGGCGGCCTCGCTCACCGCGACCGTGACGGCTCCCGCGTAGCCCCGCCCTCGCAGGTGGGCCGGGGTATAGACGGGATCCACCCGGATCATCCCGGCGACCATCGACGTCGAACCCGCCATGGCGACGGGGCCGTTGGTCTCCCAGAACGTGTAGTGCTTGTCCCCGAACGGCGACGCCGCCCAGGCGTCGGCGTCCGTTACGGGCGTTTCCCCGACGGCGCCGGAGAACTCGGCGCACCAGCGGATGATCTCCGCGCGATCCCGCGCGCCCGCTGCGGGGCCTTCGGGCGCCGGCGCCTGCGGGGTGAGCGTGCCGAGCCGGTGGAGCCGCGCCCGCCAACCCGGCGCTGGTGTTGCGCCGGTGTGCCGTCGCCAAGCCTCGGCGAACGCGGTGGCGGTGTGGTCCTCCGCGATGACGCTGGCGAGGGAGGTGCCGAAGTCGGCCAGGTGGGCGGCGATGGCGTCGGCGCCTTCGAGATCGAGGCTCGTGAGAGTCAGGCGCCCGGTCGGCCGGCGGTAGCAGACCGCGCTGACCTCGCCCGCGCCCTCCAGCCAGCCGAAGGTGGTGCCGTCGGTGCCGTTGAGCCGCAGCTTCTCGACCGTCGTCAACGGCGACGTGTGCAGTGCGGGACGTGAGCACAGGAAGTCCCCGGCCCGGGCGAGGAAGTCGTCGACGTCCTCGGTCAGCTGCACCTAGCTGGCCTGGGAAAGCGGTGGTGACGCGGCCGGCGTGACGGCCGCCCGCAGCTCGTCCAGCGGCAGCCCGACGGCGTCCGCGATGGCCGTGACCGTGAAGAACGTCGGTGTCGGAATGCGGCCCGTCTCGATCTTCCGGAGCGTCTCCACGGAGATGCCGGCTTCCGCCGCGACGTCGACCATGCTGCGGCCGGCCCGTGCCGTCCGCAGCGCCTGGCCGAGGCGTTCGCCCCGTTCGCGCTCTTCGTCCGTCAGCGGCACCCGCACCATGAAGCCGATTCTAATACCAGTAGTTGTCCACTGCCTGTGGACAACTCTGTGCACAGGTGTGGAAAAGGCCCCGCCGAGCCGAAGCTCGACGGGGCCCCACTAGCCCTTGTGGTGTCAGGCGCCCGGAGGCACCGGAAGTGCCACACCCGGCAGGCTCTGGTCGTTCGGCACGACGCCGTCGATCAGGTAGGCCTCCACGACCTTGTCCACACCCGCGTTGCCGCCGGCGTAGATGCCGTGGTCACCCTCGCCGGTGATCGTCAGCATCCGCGAGTTCGCGAACGCCTTGTGCGCGCGCCGCGCGCCCTCGATCGGCGTCGCCGGGTCGTGCTCCGACTCGACGATCAGCACCGGCGGGACCCCCTTGCCGTCCAGCACGGGCAGCGGCGCCGGGGTCTTCTTCCAGAACAGGCACGGCTGGATGAACCAGCCGGCGCCCAGCAGCGGCTGCTGCTTGTCGATCAGCTTCTGCGAGTCCTTGATGGCACTGTTCGTCGTGCCGGTCCACGGACCCTCGTTGCACGGGATGGTCCAGAAGCTGGCGTCGTAGGCGTCGCCGTCGGTCGGCACCATCAACGGCTGCGCGCCGTAGGTCGTGGTGCTCTTGTCGGCGGCCTTGACCTTCTGCGCGGCCGCGGTCTTCGCCTGGGCCGACGTGCCGCCCTGGGTCAGCGTGCGGACGCTGACCAGGTAGTCGGCCAGGCCCGGGAAGGAGCGCTTCGAGTAGATGCTCGACGCGATGAAGGCGTCCAGGCCGTTGGCCGACACGCTCGAGCCGTCGGGCAGGGTGACCGCGCCCTGGGTCAGGACGTATCGGACCTGCTCGTAGGTCTGGCGAGCGGCTTCGCCGGTGGTGCCGAAGTGGTAGAGCTTGTCGTACTTCGCCATCCACGGGAGGAAGTCCTGCCGCCAGCGGCGCTCGAAGCCGAGCGGCTGCCAGTCGAACGACTTCTGCCAGGTGGTCGTGAACTCCGTCGACGAGTCGAGGACGAACCGGCCGGTGCGCGTGGGGTAGGCCTGGGCGTAGTGCGCGCCCATCCAGGTGCCCGCCGAGTAGCCGACCCAGTTGATCTTGTCGCGGCCGAGCAGCACGCGCAGCAGGTCGATGTCCTTGACCGTCTGGTCGGTGTTGATCAGCGGGCCGAGCTCGCCGGACTTCACCTGGCACGACTGCGCGGCGTACTTCGTCGCCTGCAGGATCAGGTTCAGGTTCGCCCGGTCGCGGTCACGCGGGTCCAGGTCCGAGCCGGTGCCGATGGCGCCGCCGCACGTGATGTTCGTGCTCTTGCCGGTGCCGCGCGGGTCGAAGCCGACGATCTCCTGGTGCTCACGCAGCTTCGGCTGGTTGCGCAGCCGGGCCGGGAAGTTCCGGCCGGGCGCGCCGGGGCCGCCGGGGTTGGTGACGACGCTGGCCGTCGCGTCCCCGGTCGCCTTCAGGCGGCTGACGGCGATGGTCAGGTCGATCTGGGCGTTCGCCTGGTACCAGTTGCGCGGCGTCTTGTAGGTCGCGCACTCCATGTCCTCGGCGCCCGCGGGCGGGGCCGTCGGCAGCTCGGCGGGGACGGCGCACTTGTGCCAGTCCAGCTTCTGGTTCGCGTACTGCACCGGGATGTTCGTGGAGTTCAGCGGCTGCTTGCCGGCCGCTGCCTCCTGACCTGCGAAGGCAGGCGTGAACCCGGCCAGCAGGGTGCCGGCGACGGCCGGGATCACCACCGCGTAGCGGAGTCGTGTCATACGGTTGCCCCTTTGGGTTTTCACATAGTGGAGTCGCGCTATTGATATAGGGCGGGTAAGGACGGGGCAACCGACGTTGGTCGGCAACGCGGTGCGTGGCGATCAAATCGATATCGGACAGACGTGACGGTCCCGTCACCCAGGTTCTAAGGTCGGACGGTCGGTTACGGGAGTGTTAGGTGAGGTCCGATGTCGACTGTGAAGCAAGACAGGAAGGTGCCCCGGAAGCCGTTCAATCCGTGGAACCTGCTCCTGATCGTTCCGCTGCTGGTCCTGGTCACGCCACTGTTCAACATGGACGGTCCACGGCTGTTCGGGATGCCGTTCTTCTACTGGTTCCAGTTCCTCTTCGTCGCGGTCGGCGTGCTCAGCACGTGGATCGTCTACCTGATGACGCGGGACAAGCAGCCGGCCGGTG
This sequence comes from Amycolatopsis sp. NPDC049252, assembly GCF_043197175.1. Classification (NCBI taxonomy): domain Bacteria; kingdom Bacillati; phylum Actinomycetota; class Actinomycetes; order Pseudonocardiales; family Pseudonocardiaceae; genus Amycolatopsis; species Amycolatopsis sp. NPDC049252. Next base: position 304,841 of record NZ_JBICSQ010000004.1, on the reverse strand, counting down.
ACGCCCCGGACAAGCTGAGCGTCGACGACCTGGACGAGGGGGACGCTCGATGAGCAACCTGCAGTGGCCGGAACTGATCATCTTCACGGTCCTCTTCCTGCTGGTCACCGTGCTCGGGTTCATGGCGGCGCGCTGGCAGCGCGGCGGTGGGCTGGACCACCTCGACGAATGGGGCCTCGGCGGCCGCAAGTTCGGCTCGTGGATCACCTGGTTCCTGCTCGGCGGTGACCTCTACACGGCGTACACGTTCGTCGCGGTGCCCGCGCTGGTGTTCAGCGCCGGCGCCCTCGGCCTCTACGCGCTGCCGTACACGATCGTCGTCTACCCGATCGTCCTGCTCCCGGCGCTGCGGATGTGGTCGGTGTCGCGGGTGCGCGGTTACGTCACCCCGGCCGACTTCGTGCGCGGCCGCTTCGGCTCGCCGATCCTCGCGCTGCTGATCGCCATCACCGGCATCGTCGCGACCATGCCGTACATCGCGCTGCAGCTGGTCGGCCTCGAAGCCGTGCTGCGGACGATGGGCATCAACGGCTCCGGCATCGTCGGGCACCTGCCGCTGCTGATCGCCTTCATCATCCTGGCGGTCTACACCTACCAGTCCGGCCTGCGGGCGCCCGCGCTGATCGCGTTCGTCAAGGACATCCTGATCTACATCGTCATCCTCGTGGCGATCATCTACCTGCCCTCGAAGCTGGGCGGCTGGTCGCACATCTTCGACACGGCGGCGGCGAAGCTCGGCACGAAGAGCCCGGCCACCGGCAAGCCGGCCGGCTCGATCCTGCTGAACACCAACAACCAGCTGCAGTACGCGACGCTGGCGCTGGGTTCGGCGCTCGCGCTGTTCCTGTACCCGCACTCGCTGACCAGCGTGCTGGCTTCGCGCGGCCGCAGCGTCATCAAGAAGAACATGGTCGCGCTGCCGGCGTACTCGCTGGTGCTGGGCCTGCTGGCGCTGCTCGGGTACGTCGCGATCACGGCGGGCGTCAAGCCGCTGACGAACGCGGCCACCGGCAAGCCGGACGGCAACACGATCGTCCCGGTGCTGTTCGACAACCAGTTCTCGTCGTGGTTCGCCGGCATCGCGTTCGCCGCGATCGGCATCGGCGCACTGGTGCCGGCCGCGATCATGTCGATCGCCGCGGCCAACCTGTGGACGCGCAACATCTACAAGGAGTACATCCGCAAGAACGCGACCCCGCAGGAAGAGGCGAAGCAGGCGAAGCTCGCTTCGCTGGTTGTGAAGCTCGGTGCGGTCGCGGTGATCATCCTGATCGACCCGCAGTTCTCGATTGACCTCCAGCTCATCGGCGGCGTGCTGATCCTGCAGACGCTGCCGGCGGTCGCGCTCGCGCTGTACACGCGCTGGTTCCACCGCTGGGGCCTGATCGCGGGCTGGGTCGTCGGCATCGGCTGGGGCCTGATCATGCTGTACGGCATCCCCAACCCGGCCAACGGCAAGCTCCACTTCGGCGGTTCGGCGCTGGCGCTCGGCAACCTGTCTATCTTCGGCTGGCACCCGTTCTCGGGTTCGCTGGTCCAGATCTACGTCGGCTTCGTGGCGCTGATCGCCAACCTGGTGGTCGCCGCGATCGTCACGGTGATCGCGCGGCGGATGAAGGTGTTCAACGGCACCGACGACACCAACCCCGGGGACTACCTGGCCGACGAGCACGACAAGGACCTGCGCCCGATCGGCGCGGCTCACTGAGTGGTGCGCCGGCGGATCAGCGTGCGGGAAACGAGGTAGAGCACCACGCCGTTGAGCAGGTGCCAGAGGAAGTGCGTGCCGACCGGGACGTAGTCGCACACGTCCCGGTCGAGCGTGCGCAAGCTCAGTGACAGCGCGAAAATCGCGCCCGCCACGGCAAAGCGCGTCCAGTCGTCGTCGCGCGAGAACACGAGAAGCGCGACCACGACGCCGAACGCGATGAGCGCGGAGAGGTAGAGCCCGCCCCCGAGCAACGCCGTGACGGCGGTGAGCACGAGGAACACGGGCGCGGCGAGCCACGACAGCCGCCAGCCGTAGAAGACGCGTGCGAACAACACGACGTACACCAGCACGAAAACGAGGATGCTCACCGAGTCCGCGACGCCGGCCCAGCGCGTCGCGAGCAGGTTGAACACCGTGCTGGCCGCGAAAACGAGCCCGATCAGCCCGGCCAGCACCCGCCCGGCCCGGTCGCCGGCGGCCAGCCGCCACACCAGCACCGCGGCCACGAGGAACGCGAGATTGCTGAGACTGTCGAGCGGCTCTCCCCAGAGACCGGGCGCGACCCGTTCGCAGTACCCGTCGACGTAGTCCGTCACGGTGACAGCCAACCATGACTAGCGTGGGGTGGATGAGCGACGCGGTGAGCCGTTTCCCGGTGACGGAACTCGAAGACCTGCCCGACGACCTGCGCGAGCGCGTCGGCGTGATCGCGGAGAAGTCCGGGTTCACGCCGAACATCTTCCGCGCGCTCGGCCACCGGCCGGCCGAGCTGCGCGCGTTCCTCGACTACCACGACGCACTGATGGAACGCTCCGGCGGACTCAGCAAGGCCGAGCGCGAGCTGGTCGTCGTCGCGACGTCGGGCGCCAACCACTGCACCTACTGCGTCGTCGCGCACGGCGCGATCCTGCGCATCCGCGCCAAGGACCCGGAGCTCGCCGACCGCGTGTCGAGCAACCCGTGGCAGGTGGAGCTCGACGAGCGCGGCCGCGCGATCGTCGACCTGGCGCTCGCGCTGGCCCAGGACTCGGCGCTGTTCGGCGAGGGTGACCTCGAGGCCGCGCGCGACGCCGGCCTGACCGACGACGAGATCTGGGACGTCGGCGCGATCACGGCGTTGTTCGCGATGTCGAACCGGCTCGCGCACCTGACGGCCCTGCGGCCGAACCCGGAGTTCTTCCTGCTGGGCCGAACTCCGCGCTAAAACTCCCGGCGCCAGATCTCCTCGGTCAGCTTCGGGCCCCAGTCGTCGAAATCCTCTTCGCCGACGACCTCGAACCCGGCCGCGCGGTAGAGCGCGCGGGCGGCGCCGAGGATCGACACCGTCGACAGCTCCATCGCGCGGTAGCCGTGGGCCCGCGCGAACTCGACGCACTCGGTGACCAGCCGCCGGCCCACACCGTGGCCCCGGGCGGACGGCTCCAGCAGCAACAGCCGCAGCTGTGCGGTGTCCGCGTCCGGCCCGCGAGCGCACGCGATGCTGCCGACGCGCTCCCCGTCGAGCTCGGCGATCCAGAACGCCTGGCGCGGGTCGTCTTGAGCGGCGAAGTCCGCGACGATCCGGGCGACGAGCCCTTCGAACCGGTGGGTGAAGCCGTACTCGCGGGCGTACAGCGCGCCGTGCCGTTGCACCACCCATCCGAGGTCCCCTGGTCGTGGCGGACGGAGAACAAGCACCGGGTCGTGACGGCGCTCGCCGACGACGTCGCCGATGGTGCGCATGGCGGTCAGCAGGCGCTGTTGGTCCTCGTCGGCGAAGCGCCGGAGCAGTCCGCCGATCTGGTCGGTGGACCGGCGGTTGAGCAGCGCGAACGCGTCCCGGCCCGCCGGCGTCGGCCGCACGAGCTGGCGGCGGGCGTCCTCGTCGGACCGTGCGCGGGAGACCAGGCCGCGGGACTCGAGGCGGGCGAGCAGCCTGCTGGCGTACCCGGCGTCGAGATCGAGGCGTTTCCGCAGGTCGGTGACGGCCAGCGGATCCTGCTGGGCGAGCTCGAACAGCACCCGGGCCTCGGGGAGGGAGAACTCGGCGTCGGCCGGGCCTTCGTCGAGCACCCCGATGACTCCGGTGTACAGCCGGTTGAAGGCGCGGACCGCGGCGACCCGTTCGGCCAGCTCGGCGTCGTTCATTGACCACCTCAACAAAGTCGTTGACGGAGTCAATGATTACGCGACGCGGCGGCGCGGGCAAGAAGTTTTCGGGCAATGGGAAACCCCGTGATGCTGCCAGGTCGGGGGTCCGCCAGCATCACGGGGTCGTAGGGGGTATCGACGCGGATTTGCGCGGCGTTACACCTTCACTAGTTTGTGGCATAGGTCACTCGAATGGGTGACCGCCACGGGGTGAGAGCTCAGCGCATGTAGCCCTGGCGAGCCTGCGCGATCGCGATGAGTTCCTGACGGACCGTCGCGGTCGCGGCGGTGTCGATCGCCCGGTTCAGCGCCCGGCGAGTGCGAACCTCGGCGCGACGGGCACGGAGCTTGGCGGCGATGTTGTTCATCGGTGTCTGCATCCCCTTCAAGGGTCTTGGTTGGCTTGTGCCTCTAGTATGCACCTTTTTTCACAAGGAAGCCAACGGATGTCCGGTGATGTGGCGCACTCGCCGATGAATCATCGGCAAATTTGGGAAAGAGCCGGAGATATGAGGGTGGCGGCGGTCACGACAAGGCAACCCCGCTAGGGGTTTATAGCGCTGTCTAGCGATGGAGCTAGATGTTCTTAGTGAGCGGGATAGGCCGTCAGTCGCGGCCGAGCAGGTAGTGCCCGAAGTGCGGCACGGTGAAGGCGATCTGGCCCCGCTCGGCGGAGTACACGAGGCCCTTCTTCATCAAGCTGTCGCGCGCCGGCGACAGGGACGACGGCTTCCGTCCCAGGAAGACGGCGACGTCGGCGGTGCCGGCGGCTTCGTCCCGTCCCTGCGTCAGCTCCGCCATCGCGAGCAGGTACTCGCGCTCGGCGGGCGTCGCGCGCTCGTAGCGCGAGCCGAAGAACCCGACGGCCAGCTCCGACTCCGCCTCGGGTGCGGCGACCTGGACGTCCTTGAGCGTGATCGGGTCGGCCGGCGCCGCGTCCCAGGCGGCCTTGCCGTAGGCCTGGATGAAGTACGGATAGCCGCCGGACGCGTCGAAGAGCGCGTCGAGGGCCTCCGGCTCGATGCTGGCGTCCTCACGCTCGATCGGCGCCATCACGGCGAAGTCGGCGTCCCCGCGGTCGAGCCGGTCGATGCGCGCGTAGCGGAAGAGCCGCTCGGAGTAGGACTTGGACGCCGAGAGCACCGCGGGCACGTGCGGCAGCCCGGCACCGACGACGACCAGCGGCGCCCCGGACTGCGAGAGCTCGTGGCAGGCGGCGCAGAGCGCGGAGACGTCGTCGGGCTGCAGGTCCTGGATCTCGTCGATGAGCAGCGCGACCCCGGTGCCGACGTCCGCGGCCAGCTCGGCGACGTCGGTGAACAGCTCGACGAGGTCGATCTCGATGTCGCCCGAGTCGGCGCGCCCCTGCGCGGCGGGCACGTCGATGCCCGGCTGCCACCGGTCGCGCAGCTTCGCGTCGGCCTTGTTGGCCCGCAGCGCAAACGCTTTCAGCACCCCGAGCACCTCTTCGACCCGGTCGGGCGCCCGGTGCCGCACGGCGAGGTCCCGGATGGCCCGGTGCAACGCGGCGGACAGCGGCCGCCGCAGTTCGGCGTCCGGCCGCGCCTCGATCTTCCCGGCACCCCACTTGTGCCGCACGGCCATCGCCCGCAGCTCACCGAGCAACACGGTCTTCCCGACCCCGCGCAACCCGGTCAGCACCAGGCTGCGTTCGGGTCTCCCCCGCGCGACGCGCTCCAGCACCACTTCGAAGGCCTTGAGCTCACGCTCACGCCCGGCCAGCTCGGGAGGCCGTTGCCCGGCGCCCGGCGCGAAGGGGTTGCGGATGGGGTCCACTCTGCCAAGCTATCGACGTATCTAGCGCGAGCCCGATATTCCGCCATAGACGGCTAGCGCGTGTCGCCGAGGTTCGACCGGATGGCCGAGCGCATCGACGGCATCGGCGTGGCACGGTGGCACGGTGATCGGGTTCGAGGTGGGTTCGGTGGTGACCGGCACCATCTGCCTGATTCCACGGCCGGGCGCCATCGGGATCATCGTGGACCTGGACGGCGAGCCCGAGGGTTTCGTCGATGTCATGTGCCTGCCGAGGCAGGTGGAGTCGTGGCCGGCGGTCGGCACGAAGACGACGTTCGAAGTGCTCGACCGTCGCCCTGGGCAGATCCGCCTGTGGCCGTTCGATCCGCGGTTCCGGTCGGGGCCGTGGGACAACGGGGTGTCCGAAGACGACTGGCGGGCCCGGAAGAGCCGCTACCCGGTCGGCGTGATCTTGACGGCAGAGGTCAGTCAGGCGTTCCTCTCGGACGGCTCGTACTTCGTCCGGTACGAAGGAGGCTGGTCGGCCCTGGAAGGCGAAGGTGCCCCGCCCGTGGTCGGCAGCCGCGCCGACTACGAGGTGGTCCGCCACCTCGACACGACCCGGCGCACGCTGCTGCGTCCACTGGGTACATAGAGACGAACAGGTCTGCAGCCCTGCTCGTCTCTACCCCCAGCGCGCACTACGACGCAGCGCTAGTCGTTCAGGTTCCGCTCGGCGTAGATCTTCATCGCGTCGCGCACGAATTCCGCCGTCGCGCCTTCGAACCCGTAGCGCGGGTCGTCCACGTACAGCTGCCCCAGGCCCGCGAAGTAGCCCGCGGACACCGACGAACCCGCCGGTCGGAGCCACGTGTGCAGCCGGCGCGTGATCCCTTGGACCTCGGCGGAGTCCGGAAGCAGGCCGGCGTCGCGAGCGGTCCCGAACGCGGCGGCGATGTCCCGTTGCTCCTGCTGGTGGGCCTTCTTCTCCTCGGCCGACAGCGAGCTCCACCACCGGTCCCCCGTCTCGTACGCCGAAGCGCCCCAGCGGCGGGTGACCTCTTCCTGGTGCCGCGTGTGGTCGAAGCCGTCGAACACCTCTTCTGCCATCAGTCGTTCACCTCCCTTCAATTTCCGTAGCGTCGTGCGGACCGAGGCGATCTGCCGCTCGATCCGACGCTGCTCCTGTTCGAGAAGGTCCAGGTGGGTCTCGAGCGCGGTCGCGCTGTCGCGTTGCCCGTCGAGGACCTCGGCGATCGCCGGGAGCCCGAAGCCGAGCTCGCGCAGCAACAGGATCCGCTGCAGCCGGACGAGCGCCTGCTCGTCGTAGTAGCGGTAGCCGTTGCCGCCGATCCGGCTGGGCTCGAGCAGGCCGACCGCGCCGTAGTGGCGCAGCGTCCGGCTCGTGGTCCCGGCCGAGCGGGCGATGTCCTGGATCGACCACTCCATGTCGTCGACGATAGAAGTTGACGCGGCGTCAAGGTCAACCGCTAAAGCTCTCTAGGCATGTCTAGTGATAAACAGATATTCGTTCAGACAGGGCTAGCAGGGTTCGGCGCCGAGCCGAGCGGGCACTCAAGTTGTAGGTTGACCAGGAAGAAGCCCGGACCAGGAAGGCAACGACCGTGATACTCCGTCGTGTGGCTCGTCCACTGATCGCCGCGACATTCGTGTACGGCGGGATCAACGTGCTCCGGAACACGCAGTCGCACGCGAAGACCGCCGAGCCGTTCCTCACGGATGCCTTCGACAAGCTCGAGGGCGTCATTCCCGAGCAGGTGCCGCGTGACCCGGCCACGCTCGTCCGCATCGACGCCGCCGTGAAGATCGGCGCGGGCCTCGCGTTCGCGACGGGCCGGGCGCCCCGGCTGGCGTCGGCGCTGCTGCTCGGCAGCCTGGTCCCGACGACGCTGGCGGCCCACAGCTTCTGGACGTTCCAGGACCCGGCCGAGAAGAAGAAGCAGCAGATCCAGTTCCTGAAGAACGCCGGCCTGGCCGGTGGCCTGATGCTGGCCGTCGCCGACACCGCGGGCAAGCCGTCGGTCGGCTGGCGGGCGCGTCGCGCGGCGAAGGACGCTGGTCACGGCGTCGAGAAGCTGGGCCGCAAGGCCGAGAAGCGCGCGAAGAAGCTGGCGAAGAAGGCCGAGAAGGCCCTGCCCAACTGACGTACGCGAAAAGGGGCCGTCCCACCCGGGACGGCCCCTTTTGCGTGCCTTACTTCTCCAGGATCGCGGTGACGCCCTGGCCGCCCGCCGCGCAGATGGAGATCAGGCCGCGGCCGGATCCCTTCTCGTGCAGCAGCTTCGCCAGCGTCGCGACGATCCGGCCGCCAGTCGCGGCGAACGGGTGCCCGGCCGCCAGCGACGAGCCGTTGACGTTCAGCTTCGCCCGGTCGATCGAGCCCAGCGGCTCGTCCAGCTCCAGCTTCTCCTTGGCGAACGCCGGGTCCTCCCACGCCTTGAGCGTGGCCAGCACCTGCGACGCGAACGCCTCGTGGATCTCGTAGAAGTCGAAGTCCTGCAGCGAAAGCCCGGCGCGCGCGAGCATCCGCGGCACGGCGTAGGCGGGCGCCATCAGCAGGCCCTCGTCACCGTGCACGTAGTCGACGGCGGCGGTCTGCGAGAACGTCAGGTAGGCCTGCACCGGCAGGTTGTGCGCCTTCGCCCACTCGTCGGTGGCCAGCAGCACGGTCGACGCGCCGTCGGTCAGTGGCGTCGAGTTGCCCGCGGTCATCGTGCCGCCCGGGCCGCCGAAGGCCGGCTTGAGCTTCGCGAGCTTCTCCGCCGTCGAGTCCGCGCGCAGGTTCTGGTCGCGCGCCAGCTTGAGGAATGGCGTCACGAGGTCGTCGAAGAACCCGCGGTCGTAGGCCGCGGCGAGGTGCTGGTGGCTGGCGGCGGCCAGCTCGTCCTGCGCCTCGCGCGTGACCTCCCAGACCTTCGCGGTCAGCGCCGCGTGCTCACCCATCGACAGCCCGGTGCGCGGCTCGGAGTTGCGCGGGATCGCCGGGACGATGTGCCCGGGGCGGATCTTCGCGACGAGCTTCAGCCGGTCGGCGAGCGTCTTCGCGGCGTTGAGCTGGATGAGGATCTGGCGCAGGTCCTCGTTCACGGCCAGCGGCGCGTCACTGGTGGTGTCGACGCCGCCGGCGATGGCCGAGTCGATCTGGCCGAGCGCGATCTTGTTCGCGACGTTGACGATGGCCTGCAGGCCGGTGCCACACGCCATCTGGACGTCGGACGCGGGTGTCGCGGGCGAGAGCCTGCTGCCCAGCACGCTCTCGCGGGCCAGGTTGAAGTCCTTCGAGTGCTTGAGCACCGCGCCGGCCGCGACCTCGCCGATCACTTCGTCCTGCAGCGAGAACCGGCTGACCAGCCCGTCGAGCGCGGCGGTGAACATGTCCTGGTTCGACGCCTTCGCGTACGGGCCGTTCGACCGCGCGAAGGGGATCCGGTTGCCCCCGATGATCGCGACCTTGCGAACGGCAGGTGTCTTCTTCGGCGGCATGAACGTCACCTCTCTGGTCGGCTCTCTCACACTGTAACCTACTCGCAAGTAGGTTAGACTGCGACGTGACGCAGACTGCACGGGAGGCAACCGATGGCTGACAGGTACCAGCAGTTCACGAAAACCCCGGTGGGGAAGTTCGTGGTGCCGAAGCTCGGCCTGCCCAACCCCGCCACGCTGCGCCGGTACCAGCCCGGGCAACCCGCCCTCGAGGGTCCCGCACTTCTCGGCGCCGCGCCCGGTGGACGTCTGGAGAAGAAGGTCCGTGACCAGCTCGCTGACGCGGGCATCAACGTCGTCACCACATCGGGTGACAGGCACGCGGCGCTGGTGTTCGACGCCACGGGCGTCACCGAGCCCGGCGGCCTGCGCGCGGTCTACGACTTCTTCCACCCGGTGATCCGCAGCGTCGGGCCGTCCGGCCGCGTGGTCGTCCTAGGCACCCCGCCGGAGCAGGTCGAAGGCCGCGAGCGGATCGCGCAGCGCGCGCTCGAAGGCTTCGTGCGCTCCGTGGGTAAAGAGCTGAAGCGTGGCGCGACGGCTCAGCTCGTGTACGTCGCCGAAGGCGCCGAAGAGGCGACGGAGTCGACCCTGCGCTTCCTGCTGTCCGCGAAGTCGGCGTTCGTCGACGCGCAGGTGATCCGGATCGGCGCCGAAGGAAAGACGGCGACCGCGCCGGCCAGCTGGGAGAAGCCCCTCGACGGCAAGGTCGCGCTGGTCACCGGCGCGTCCCGCGGCATCGGCGCGGCGATCGCCGACGTACTGGCCCGCGACGGCGCGCACGTCGTCGCCCTCGACATCCCGGCTCAGGGCGCCGACCTCTCGAAGGTCGCCAACAAGATCGGCGGCTCGGCGCTGCAGCTCGACGTCACGTCGCCGAGCGCGCCCGCGAAGCTCGCGGAGTACCTGAAGGAGCGGCACGGCGGCGTCGACGTCGTCGTGCACAACGCGGGCATCACCCGCGACAAGACACTGGGCAACATGAGCGAAAGCGCGTGGGACTCGGTGATCGCGGTGAACCTCGCGTCCCAGCTCGCGGTGAACGACAAGCTGCTCGGCGATCGCGTGCTGAACGAGAACGGCCGCATCATCGGCGTCTCGTCGATCGCGGGCATCGCCGGCAACGTCGGGCAGGCGAACTACGCGACGTCGAAGGCGGGCGTCATCGGCATGGTGAACGTCGGCGCGCCGCAGCTCGCGGCGTACGGCGGCACGATCAACGCCGTCGCGCCGGGCTTCATCGAGACGAAGATGACGGCGGCGGTCCCGCTGTTCATCCGCGAAGCCGGCCGCCGGCTGTCCAGCCTCGGCCAGGGCGGCCTCCCGGTGGACGTCGCCGAGACGATCGCCTGGTACGCGAACCCGGGCTCGGCCGCGGTGAACGGCAACGTGGTCCGCGTCTGCGGCCAGGCCCTGCTGGGGGCGTGAGGCGTGGCGATCCGCGAACTCAACAGCACGCCCAGCCTGGCGACGCTGTACCCGAAGGCGCTGCTCGGTGGCGTCCTGCGCAGTGTTGGTTCAAAGCGGCCGTCCGGCTCCTCGCTGCCGGACACGGAACTGGTGCGCACCGGCATCGTCGTCGACCCGGCGCACCTCGCCGCGTACAACACGGTGTGCGGCTTCCGGCTGAGCGACGAGCTGCCCGCGACGTACCCGCACATGCTGGCCTTCCCGTTGCAGATGGCGCTGATGACCGAGCAGGGCTTCCCGTTCCCGCTGCTGGGGATGGTGCACGTGGCGAACCGCATCACCCAGCACCGCGCGCTGCGGCTGGGTGAGGCGCTGACGGTGCGCGTCCGCGCGGAGAACCTGCGCCCGCACGAGAAGGGGCAGCAGTTCGACGTCATCAGCGAGGCACAGGTCGGCGACGAGACGGTGTGGACGGACGTCAGCACGTACCTGCGCCGCGGCGGCTCGTCCGGCTCGTCCGCTCACCGCCAGCAGCTGGCCCCGCCGACCCCGGACGCGATCTGGCGAATCCCGGGCGACATCGGAAGGCGCTACGCGGAGGTCTCGGGCGACCGCAACCCGATCCACCTGCACCCGCTGACGGCCCGCCTGTTCGGCTTCCCGCGCGCGATCGCGCACGGCATGTGGACGAAGGCCCACGCGCTCGCGGCGTTCGAGGGCCGTCTGCCGGAGGCGTTCACGGTGGACGTCCGCTTCAAGCAACCGGTGCTGCTGCCGGGCAAGGCGGGCTTCACGTCGTGGTCCACCCCGGAGGGCTGGGCGTTCGAGCTGTGGAGCAAGTCGAAACCCCACCTGGACGGCACGATCACCTCACTCTGACGGCTTCCAGACCTCGCCCTCGATGAGGTCGTTGAAGCCCAGCCAGACGAGGTTCATCAACCACGACGCCAGCACGCCGTCCGAGATGTCGGGGTGGTCCAGGGCCCAGTCGGCCAGCGACTCGGCCGCCCCGACCAGGGCCGCGGACAGACCCTCGCCGGAGAACTCGGCCTGCTCGCCGACGCCCTTGCGGGTGCCCGCGGACACCACCAGGGCCGCGACCAGCTGGATCGCGCGCGCCCGCATGTCGGTGATCTCGGCGGCGAACGCGCCACCGACCGTCATCGCCTGGCGGTGCAGGACCGTCCACGACTCGCGGTACTCGGCGACGAACCGGTAGAACGAGCGCAGGCCGTGCCACAGCTGCATGTCCGGCGGCAGGTCGGGCTTGACCCCGGCCTGGATGGCCTCGAGCAGCCGCGTCGCCTCGCGGCGGATGCAGGCGCCGAACAGGTCCTCCTTCGAACCGAGGTAGGTGTAGATCATCGGCTTCGAGACGCCGGCGACGTCGGAGATCTCGTCCATCGACGCCGCGTGGTACCCGTGGCGCGAGAAGACCTGGACGGCCGCGTCCAGGATCTGGCGCTCGCGCACCGCACGGGGCAGCCGCCGAGCCCGTTCGGGCGGACGCTGATCATCCTCTGACACGCTGGACCTCCCTGTTACTGACCGGAGACGGTACCGGGCGCTGACCCGGAGGGGTGATTTCGGCACGCTTGCCCGCCTACCTACTGACGGGTAGCCTTACGCTCGGGTAACTGGAGAGGGAGTGACCATGGCCGACAATGCCGGGATGACCAGCGCCGATCAGGTCATCGGCCTCCGCGGCGCTGCGCTGCTCGACGCGCTGGAGCGGCTCGACCCGCTCGGCCCCGAGGCGCACGCCCTCGACGTCAACGCACTCGCCGACGCGGTCGACCCCCGCGATCTCGGCAAGGACGACTTCCGCCGGCTCCTCAACGCCCTCCTGCGCCTGGCCGAGCGCGCCCCTGCGTTCGACCTGAGCAAGGTCGAGCCGGCGCGCTTCGCGTCGCTGGTGTCTTCGGCGTCGCGGGCGCAGCTCGAAAGCGTCGTCGCCGAGCGGCCGCTGCGCGAGCGCGTACTGGACGAGATCTTCGCCCGGATGGGCGCCCACATCCGGTCCGATCGCGCCCGTGACCTGCACGCGGTCGTCCACTGGCGCATGGCCGGCGGAACCGGCGACGGCGGCTACGACCGCTACGAGACGGTCATCTCGAAGGGTTCGTGCACGGTCAGCCGCGAGATGCGCGAACGCCCACGCGTCACGATCACGATCGCCCCGGCCGACTTCTTCCGGCTCATCACCCACCAGGCGACACCGGCCGTGTTGTTCGTCACGGGAAAAATCAAAGTCAAAGGTGACCTCGCCTTTGCCGCCGGCCTGATCGGTTTCTTCGACCTTCCGAAACCCGTATAGTTCGTCGTCGTGCCCCGAAATGCGGACGACCGCCCCTGGCGATCCCGCCTGCGCGCTTCCCGCCGTCCGGTGCGCATCCGCGCGAGCCACGCGATCAACGGCTTCGCCGAGAAGCTGGTGATCGGCAACCTGACGGCCGACCAGTTCATCCAGGTCCTGGAAACCCTGCACATGCTGGGAAACGCAGGCGCGGGCATCGAGCTGAGTTCACTGTCGACAGACGTCCTGGTGGACGTCGTCCGCCGCGCCTCCCGCGACCAGTTGAAGGCCATCGCCGATCACCCGGAACTCCGCTCGGTGTTCCTGGACGAGATATTCCGCAGAATGTCGGAACACTTTCTCCCTTCCCGGGCCCGCCACGTGGACTTCGTCGTTTCTTGGCGCTTTTCCGACGGCGCCGGCGAGGACGGTTACGACCGCTTCCAGACGGTGATCGAGGACGGAGTGTGCGTTTCGTCGACGGACCTGTCCAGGACCCCGGACACGACGATCACCCTGTCGGTGGACGACTTCATCCGCATGGCCACGGGCAACGCAGCGGTAGCGGCGATGTTCGTGACGGGCAGGGTGAAGGTGAAGGGCGAGTACGCGCCGGCGGTCAGGTTCTCGAGCTACTTCGACATCCCCAAGCCAAGCGGTGCATAGGGCTCGCCGGCGCGTTGACGAGCCCTATGCACCGCCGTTTCGTGACTAGCTGTCGTTGGACGTCGCGATGTCGATCACCCACTCAACGGCGGCCTTGCCCAGCGCGTAGATTGCGCCGCGCGCGAAGGTGGACGGCCAGCTGGGCTCTCCGCCGGCTCGCGCCGGCTCACTGAGGCGCGAGCCGGCGGTCGCACGGGGACGCGAACTGCCGGTCGAACGCTTAGACTTGCTCATGGAGCTCCTGACTTGTTTGCCCAGGTGAGGGGTTCTGAAGGGGAAGGCCCGCCGGTAATCGCTTCCAGGCAAACCGGCTGGCTTTCCCCGACAACAGTTGATTGATCCGGATGTCTCGACGACACATCCGGCGCTAGGGTGCGCACGCGGCCGAGTGGTCACGTTCCGTGTTCGATGAGAAGTTCTCACATGCTGTCCCTTGCGGTCACCACATGTAACTGCACTCCTATAACTGTCACTCCATGTAAATGTGCCACCCGTCACAAACCCTGTTCGGGGACCGCGGCCCAGGTTTGCAGGTCCGGTCTTCCGATGTCCCGGTCTGCCCGTGTCCCAGGCTCGATGTGATGTCGATGCCGTCGCGGCGCGATGTCGGTAGCAATGGTGCAGGTGCGGGTAGCATGATGGGCAGTTCGATGGCGTCGGCAGAGGGTTCCTCTCCTTGCTCTTCGTTATTGGCGGGCGATGGTAATCCCTGTTGCGCCGGTCGACTTTGAGGTAATCCCTGTTGCGCCGGTCCCTTTGGGGTTGACCCCCCCCGGCAGCTTGATCCAGCGTGCATCACGCTATCGGGCATGGTCGCCGAAGCTTGGACATGTCCAGCTGGTACTTGACGAGTTCGCGCAGGTTGAGAAGCTCGGGCAAGGTGCAGGGAACCCGAGTGTGGTCGCCCTCCTGTGCGAGTGAGTGCAGCTTCTTCAAGGTTCCGACGTCGGGAATCCTGTGTGCATTCGCGAAGCGTGATAGCAATGCGGGGGAAACCCGCAGCCGCCTAGCTCGATCAGCCTGCGTCCGCTGTTTCATGCAACCGCACAGTTTCACGATGAGATCCGCGAGTTCGCGGTGCTCGAGGGTTGAATCCAATGGGTAGTTCCCCCCAGTGCCACCTAACCTCATCTGCTTCCTCTCGAATTTGGGCGCGCTTAACAGAGGTAATGACCTCGGCTCCTGTTGCAGGCGAGGCGTCTCGGAGATGTGTCCGCTCGGCGAGTCGACCTTGGCGGATCAGCGTGTTTCAGTGTGTGGACAGTCCAGCTTCGACCTCTCCTGCCTGCAGGATGTTGCGGTGCCTGCTCGGATGGGTGACAACCCGTACGGGTTGGAGCGTAGCGTACTTCGCGCGCTTCGGGGCCGCGAAGCGCCTCTGATGTCAGGGAATTCGCGAGAGGGCCGGAGTCGACGTCGCTGACGAGGGCTGAACCGTTTCCCGATGAGGGCGCGACTGCTCGGACCTGTTTGCTGAGGTCAGGGCAGTCACTGTTGGAGCGCTCACTGCCGTGCCTCGATGTTGAAATGATCTTGATTTGCAAGCCACCCCTTCGGGTGTTTACGATTTTTGTAAACACCCGAAGGGGTGGCTCTCCTGTGATACAAAGGAAGAGCGCCGAAGCATTCCGAACCGGCCTTCCGAACCCGGCGTCTCCGATGTGTGACTGGAACGTGAACAGAAAGTGATGGTGGATGATGCTGCCTTCGTGGGAAGACCCCAACCTGGGGACGATGAAGCGCGTTGCGTTGTGGCTGCTGACCGAGGTCGGCGAAGGGAACGAGTTCACCAAGGAGCAGATGCGTTCAGCTTTTCCCGGTGTTTCGCAAATCGACCGCCGGATGCGTGACCTGCGTAGCTTCGGCTGGCGTATTGACACGAACCGGGAAGACCCGACCCTCACGGCTGCACAGCAGCGCTTCGTGAGCAGCGGTCAGCCGGTGTGGGAGAAGGGAATGGCGTCGCGGGTCGCTTCCGCGTCGGCCATCGGAGCAGTGCAAAGGCGGGAAATCATCTCCAATGACGGCAACATGTGCCGTTCATGCGGGATCACCCCCGGCCAGTTCTATGCCGGCACCTTCGAAGGCGCCCAGCTCGACATCGCCCGGCGGGATGTCATCTTGTCCGGTGAGCAGACCGAAAGGCAGCTGGTCACGGAGTGCAACAGGTGCCGGGTCGGCGCGAAGAACCTCATTGCTGACCTTCCTGCAGTGGTGGATCGCGTTAACGCGCTGTCACCGGACGAACGAGCGCTCCTCGCCGGCTGGATCGCAGCCGACGAGCGAGTCTTCAGTCCTGCTGAGCGAGCGTGGGCCGAGTACCGCGCCCTGCCGGAGGACGCTCGCGCTGTGGTGCGCACTTCTCTGGGTTGACCAGGGGGTGTGACACGAGTCCGGTTATGGTTTGTAGCTGCCGCGGCACGTAGGTCGTACAGGAGAAGCATGATCAAGGATTACGGTCGGCCGCCCCGGTCTGACGAGAACCAGTCCCTTATCGAGCGTCGCCTCAAGGAAGTCACCGAGACCGGCGGCCCGCGTGAGACGCAGACTGTCGACTGGCGGGGCGGCCAAGCCCATCTGGATGTCATCCAGCTGCCGGCCGGTGACCTCTACTACAACCCGGCGACCCATCGCATCCGCGCACAGCGAAGTCATGATCCGCAGCTCGACCAGCTGGTCGATGAGGATCCCTGGAGCAGCGAGAGCCAGGACTACCTCGGGTATCTCCTGCAGGCGTTGCCGGCGGACCCCAGCAGGACCGATCCAACCTTCACTGAGCTGCTGGAAAGCCTTCGCGAGTACGACCAGACCGAACCAGGCCTGATCACGCGAGACGGCGTGCTGGTAAACGGCAACACGCGCCGGGCCGCGTTGCTGAAGATGGGCGGGCCACAGCAACCCATCAGGGTTGCTGTGCTGCCGGAGTCCTGTGACTGGGAGGATATCCGGGACGTCGAGCTGTCCCTTCAGCTCAGGAAAGAGCACCGCCGCGACTACTCCTACATCAACCGGCTGCTGGCCATCGACGAGCTGGTAAACCAGGGCCTGCCAATCGGGAAGATCGCCGCGATCTTCCGGAGCACCGTGCCGGCCTGCAAACAGGACCAGTGGGTCTTCGCCTGCATCAAGTCGATGATCGAACGCAGCGAGGTGAACGGGCACCGCATTCCGCTCGTAGCGTTCGAAGATCATCAGGAGAAACTGAAGGAGCTGCACAGGCGCTACCAGAAGGACCTGTCAGCGAACGGTGAGCGTGCAGAGCTGACCAAGGAGTCGCGGCTCGCGGCGATCATGCTTGGCTTCTCGAAGACCGATGTCCGTTTCATCGAGTCGGACTTCCAGTCGCGTTACCTGGACAAAGCTCTACCCGCGGAACTCAAGCCCGAGCCGGCGTCGGCGACGGTGGCCATTCCAGGTTTGGGTGTCTCGGTGAAGGGCGCGTCAGACGAGGTGGCAGCCGCCCGTGAACTGACGAACACCGTGCTCAAGGCTCGCACAGTCGAGATCACACACACCAGCGGATATGCGGGTGAGCCGGTCGAGCAAGCTGCGGAGCTCAAGGAAGCGATGGACCAGGCCATCGAGCGGGCCGGACGCCAGATACAGCTGCGAAAGCGCAAGCAGGCTGCGCCGGACCGGCTGAATTCCGCGACGGCGGAGATTGATCAGTGCATCACGGAGCTGGTCATGTCGCGCGCGTCCCGGGCGCTCGACGAGGAGGCGTTCAATGATGCGCTTCTGAGCTTCCGCCGAAGTCTGCGCGGCCTCGCTGTCGAGACGTCCCGGACGGTGGAAGAGCAGAACGACGGGGTTGCGTGGCTGCGCCAGATCCTCGAACTGGAGTCCTGAGTGGAGGTAACCGGTTCTAGCCTGTTCATCGGTTTCGACCTGACCCGGACACAGGCGAAGCTTCAGACCGTAGGCCAGTTCCGGGAGAACCTCGCTGGCCTTCTTGCTGCTTTCCCGAACGGCCAGATGACAGAGCGTCTTGTTGCGCTGATCCCGATCGACGAGTTCATCGGAAGTGTCGAGGCGCTGGCCGAGTGGCCAGCGCCGGAGTCGGTCGTCTGGGAGGATTCGTTCCGCAACCTGGTCATGGAGATGATCAGTGACGCGGAACGGTCGGAACGTCTCCTCGACGGTGAGGAAGACGACCTCGTCGTCCGCGAAGACGAGGTCGTCGACCAGCTTGAGCCAGGCTGGTCTGGCGATCTCACGCCGTTTCAGCGGCGAGACGTGGCAAAGCTCGTTTCGCTCGGCCATGGTGCGAACTTCAGCGTTCCCGGTGCGGGTAAGACCCGCGTGGCTCTGGCGGCGTTTTCTGCTTTTCGCCGGCGCGGCCGCGTACGGCGTCTGCTAGTCGTCTGCCCGAAATCGGCGTACGAGGCGTGGGAGGAAGAGGGAGAGAAGTGCTTCGCCGGCACGCTCGAGGTCCAGGTCTACGACGGCAGGTCGTCGTTGTCCGCGGACGTGCTGCTGGTGAACTACGAGCGCCTGGATCGATCGCAAGGGATCATCACCGGCTGGCTGCAGGAGGTGCCGACGATGATGATCCTGGACGAAGCGCACCGCATGAAGCTGGGGAGCGCTGGCGTGTACGGAGCTGCGTGCATGGCCCTAGGCCCGCTCAGCATGATCAGGATGATCCTTACCGGTACGCCTGCCCCGAACGGTCCCCGAGATCTCGAAAGCTTGATGGCTTTCGTGTGGCCTGGCCGAGGGAGGCGCGTGGTCACCAACGCGATCGACGGCGGCAATCTGATCTATGCCAGCCGTGCGCTCAAACCTCTTTACACCAGGACCACCAAGAAAGAACTCGGGCTGCCGCCGGTGTCGTTGAGCATGCGCATGGTCGACCTCCCTCCACTACACCGGGAGATCTACGACGCCCTTGTCGGGCGGTTCTCTGCCAGAGCTGAGCGGAGCAGGTCCGGTTTTGATGCGCTCGGCCGGACTGTGCTGAGGTTGATCATGGCTGCGACGAGCCCAGCTCTCCTGGCCGAGGGAGCTTCCAAGTACGAACCACTGTCACTTCAGGTGCCGCCGCTGGAGGTCCCGCCCAACGATCCGCTGCACCTGCTGCTCGGATCACTTTCCGAGTACGAGATGCCGCCAAAGTACCAAGAGGTGCTGGCGATCGTGAAAGAGAACGCCGAGCGAAAGCGGAAAACACTGGTGTGGGCCAGCTTTGTCCGCTCCATCAGCACCCTCGAAGTTCTTCTCGCCGACTTCCAGCCGGCTGTCGTGCACGGGGGCACCGTCGATCGTGATGAACAGATCGAGGCCTTCCGCAATGACCCGGACTGTGCGGTGCTCATTTCCAACCCAGCGACTCTTGGTGAAGGCATCAGCCTGCACCAGGTCTGCCACGACGCTGTCTACGTCGACCGCGACTTCCAGGCCGGCCGGTTCCTGCAGAGCCTAGATCGTATTCACCGGCTAGGCTTGGCGCCTGACACGGAAACCCGGATAACCGTTCTGGCGACGCGCGGAACCGTTGACGAGATCGTGGCGATGAGGCTCGGGGAGAAGCTCGAGTTCATGGGCAAGCTTCTCGACGACGCTGCTGTCCAGCAGCTCGGCGACCCGTTCGAGGAGCCGTCCGTTGTCGCCGGCATGGACTCTGCGGACGTCAACGCGCTGCTAGCCCATGTCCGGAAGCTGGACGCTAGCTGATCTTGGCCCGGTTCTGGCTGAACTTCTCGTGCCGGTCGTGGTCTTCCTGCCCGACGAACGCCTTGAATTCACCCAGCCGGTAGGTCAAAGTCGAGTCTGATGCCGACTCGTGGGGAACGTGGAAGTCACGGCGCAGCTGGGCAATACGTTCTTCCAGCTCGGCGACCCCATTGCGAAGCTTGGCCCGTTTGATGATCACCTCGGCAGGTACGTATCCCCCCAGCTCCCGCAGGACCTTGTACACAGGGTCGTGGCTCGAGATCTCACGCGAAACGGTCTCGCCCTCGTGTTTGAGGGCCCTCATGATCGCCGTTCCCACCGCTTCGGCGACCGGAGGCGGGAAAGCATTGCCGATCTGCCGGTAACGAGTCGTTTTCCGCCCGGTGAACGTCCACTCGTATCCGGGAAGCCAGCCTTGGATACGGGCCACCATTTCGTTCGTCAGCTTCGGGCCGGGAGCTTGGTTTTTCTCGGTCTTGAACCGGGCGTCTGATGCCGGCGGGGCGTCGGCGAGGCCCATCGCATCGACGCTGAGCTCAGCCCAGGCGCGCTTAGCTCTGGTCGGCCCCAGATCGGCGCCGCCATGTTTCTTGGAACCACCGACGATGGTGGGGCCGATCTTGTCAGCATCTTCTATCCACTGTTCGAGCCCTTCCCAGCCGTCCGCGCCCATGAGGTCAGCGATGGCGGCGCTGACAGTGAGCTGCTCGGCGACCGGCTCCGGCCACTTGAAGTACTTGGCATCCTCTTCCTGCATGGCAACGAGGACGAACCGGGGGCGCAGCTGGGGAACTCCGTAGTCGCACGCGTTGAGCAGCCGCCACTCGGCGACGTACTTGAACTCGGCGAGGCGATCCAGGACGTACTGCCGGTAGCCCGAGAACCGGGGCAAGCTGAGCCCGCGCACGTTTTCGAGCATCAGTGCGCGTGGCCGGACTTTGTCGACCTGCTCGACGGCCCAGGCAAAGAGGTCACGTTCGTCGCTCGCGCCCAGCTGCTTTCCGGCGATCGTGAACGGCGGACAGGGAACTCCACCGGCCAGCAGTGCGACCTCGTGGTGCTCTTCGGGGTCGAAGACAGCGGGGTCGGCGACGTCGCCCTGCTGGACGATATCGCGCTTTTCCTCGTTGATCTCGATCTGCCCAGGGATGTTCGTCCGCAGGGTCTGGAAGGCGTTGACGTCGAGCTCCACGGCCAAGCGGTGCTTGAACCCCGCTCGGTCGAGGCCCAGAGCTTGTCCACCTGCGCCCGCACACAGCTCGACGACCTCGAAGGAGCTGTCGTCGGATGCGCGGGTCATCGGAGTCCTTCCGGGGGTGGCGTAGCGATGTGGCGCCTGAGACTATCTGGCTCATGCCGCGCCGTGTAACACCCCCGGCAGCTGAGAACGAGGCGAAGCCGAAGCCGTACCCCGCTGCCGCGAACGAGGGCCGATCTCGCAACATGAGAGCCAATCGGCGAACGGACACGAAGCCCGAGGTGACTCTTCGTAAAGAACTGCATCGGCTTGGTTACCGATATCGCAAAGATCTGCCGATCGTGCTCGATGCCGTACGAGTCCGCCCTGACATCGTCTTCACCAGCCGCAAAGTCGCCATCTTCGTTGATGGCTGTTTCTGGCACGTCTGCCCCCAGCACGGCAGGCAACCGACGAGCAACGAGTGGTATTGGACGCCGAAGCTCCGGCGTAACGTCGACCGCGACAAGCTGGTCACGGGCGCGCTCGAGGAGGCTGGCTGGCAAGTGGTGCGGATTTGGGAGCACGTGCCGCTGCCAGACGCCGTCACGGCTGTCGAGAACGCGATCACGTAGGGCGAACACGCGTTCGATCCTAACGCTGACCTCTGACAACGCCCAGCAATGCTTGCATGGCGTGTCGGTCGTACGGGTTTGTCAGCCCTCGATGATGCGGCCTTCGATCACCGGGTGCGGCTTCTCTTTCGATGGCGACGACGGTGGCACCACTTCGCTGTCCACCACCATCACCGGACCACGCCTTTGGTTGGCGAAGCGCACCGCTCGCTTCTCCATCCGTCGCAGCCACAGCTTGCGGGCCACCGCTCGGGACGGCGGCAGCATCAGCAGCAAGCCCAGGACATCGCTGACGAACCCCGGGAGCAGGATCAGCACCCCGCCCAGGCCGACCAGCATGCCGTCCGTCAGTTCCTTCTCCGCTGAACGCCCTGATCGGGATGTCTCGATGAACGCGCGCATCGCCTTGGCGCCTTCGCGGCGGGCGAGCCAGGAGCCGATGAACGCGCCGGCCAGCAGCAGGCCCAGCGTGCCGAGCACGCCGACGGCCGAGCCGACCGCCCAGATCGCGGCGATCTCGGCGATGACGTAGAGCAGGAACGCGACAGCCATACCCGGACAACGAACGAGCTGTCCGATTTGCTCCCGGGCCTGCTGGCCACCGGCTAGTCTTACCGATCGTGTCCGACTGGCTCCGCTGGCTCCTCATCGCGCTCGCCGTGCTTGCCGCGGTCGCGGTCGCTGTCGGCGGCCTCGGCTCACGCTTCCGCAGGTCAGGGCGCGTGGTGGGATCGCCGCCTCCGTGCTGGTGTGGCTGGTCATCGCGATCGTCGTCGCCGGCGGGACGGCCGGCGGGTTGCTGTGGTTCTTCGGCTGGCCGCACCTGCCGACGGCCGCTGTCTTCGACGTCACCCAGTTGCTCGACCTGCTGAAGATCGCTCTCTCCGTGGTCGCCGGGTTCGGTGGGGTCGTCTGCTGGCCGTCAACTACCGCAAGCAGCGGGTCACCGAGAAGGAGCACGCTCTCGCCGCCGAACAGCTCGCTCACGACAGCCCCGCGGTGCGCCTGACCGGTGTCTACGCGCTCGCGGGCCTCGCCGACGACTGGGACGACAAGCGCCAGGTCTGCGTCGACGTCCTGTGTGGCTACCTGCGCATCGCGCCGGAGGTGGTGTCGCCCGGTGAGGCCGAGGTGCGGCAGGCGATCCTGTGGATGTTCCGCGATCGGGTCGGCCCTGGTGGCGGGTGGCGTCGGTCGCCCGTCGATTCGACTTTACCGGGGTGACTTCTCGTCGCTCGGCCTCCAGTCCGGCGTGGTGCGCTTCGGGAAGGTCGACTTCATCGACATCGAACTGGACCTGCGGAACGTGGTGAGCAACTGGGTCGGCGACGGTGGCCTCGCACGGCTGACCTTCGAAGACGTGCGGTTCCTTCGATGCAGGCTCGACTTGGAAACGCATTCGTCCCACGAGCGCATGATCTGGTTCGTCAACAGCGTGCTGGACACGGTAACGGTGGCGGTCGACGAGCTCGAAGAACTCAAGCCCTGGCTGACCGCCGGAGAGCCGTGGTTGAACTTCCGCGACGTTGAACTCCGAGGTGGCACCGTCGTGCCAGAGCGATATCTGCGGCGGTCAGCGCAGTAGCGTCTCGATCGTTGACCGCAACCCCACCGCCAGGCGGTGGGATTCGCCGGTGCGCAGCAGGTGGATCATCAGGTCGCTGTGCAGCGAGCCCAGCAGCAGGTGCGCGATGAGGTCCGCGTCCAGCGACGGCGCCGCCGATGTGAGCAAGCCCGCGACGTGCGCGTGCCAGGACAGGTAGATCGGGCTGTTCAGGCGGTCCGTCGAGGCCTGCTCGAACGCCGCCATCACCGTGACGTTCTTCGTCGCCAGCTCGACCACCGCGTCGAAGAACGCCGCCAGGCGCTCGGCCGGTGGGGCGCCCGGGCCCAGCGGGGGTGGTCCCGATTCGAGAGCGGACGACAACGCCCGCACGCGTTCCTCCACCACCGCGCGCATCAAGCCTTCTCTGTTGCCGAAGCGGTGGAACACCGTCCCCTTGCCGACGCCCGCCGCCTGCGCGACGCGGTCCATCGACACGTGCTCGAGGCCGTGGGTGGCCAGCAGCTCCTCGGTCGCGCGCAGGATCGCCCGGCGGTTGCGGGCCGCGTCGGCGCGTTCCATGGAGGCTCCTCGACAAGTTGACTGACGGTCCATATAGTAGGCGACCGTAAGTTGACCGTCAGTCCACTTGTGGAGCGCAGATGCGAGCAGTGGTGCAGCACGGGACGGGTGGTCCCGAGGTGCTGAAGGTGGAAGAACGCCCTGAGCCGGTACGCGGCGAAGGCGAGGTGCTGATCCGGGTCGAGGCGATCTCGGTGCCGTTCTACGAAACCCAGCTGCGGTCCGGGATGCTGCCCGGTGGGGAGCCCGCGGTGTTCGGGCACGAGGCCGCCGGCGTTGTGGTCGAAGCCGATGACGAACAGCTGGTCGGCCGTCGCGCCGTCAGCATGTCCTACGTCGGCGGTGCGTACGCCGAGTTCGTCGCCGCGAGTCAGTACACGCTGGTGCCTGAGCAGATGTCCGCCGAGAACGCCGTCGCCGCGGCCGTTCCGGCGGCGGTCGCGGTCGCCTTGGTGCGCACCGCCGAGATCGTCGACGGCGAGACCGTGCTGGTCGAGGCCGCGTCCGGGTCGATCGGCGGTTACCTGACGCGGCTGGCGAAGGACGCGGGCGCGCGAGTTGTCGCGACCGCCGGCCGCGGGAAGGCCGCCGCCGACGTGGTGCTCGACCACAACGACCCCGACTGGCGAGCCAAGGCGCCGGACGGCATCAACGTCGTCTTCGAGTCGATCGGCGGGCCGCGCGCCGCCGAGCTCGTGCCGAAGCTCGCGCCGCGGGGGCGGATCCTCGCCTACGGCCTGCTCAGCGGCGAGTTCCCGGTGATCACGGTCGCCGATCTCATCTCGCGGGGACTCACCCTGATCGGCTTCGGCGGCCCGGACGCCTATGGGAAGGACGTCGCCGCCGCCCGCGGCGAAGCACTGGGCCTCGTCGCGGACGGCACGCTGACGCCGGTGATCGACCGGACGTACGCGCTCGAAGACGCCGCCGAGGCGCACGCCCGGGTCGAGAGCCGCGAAGGCGTCGGCAAGGTCCTGCTCGTCCCCTAGCTCGGGATCTCGTCCAGGTACGCCTGCGCCTGGAGCGTGAACAGCTCCGCGTAGCCCGCCTTCGCCGCCATCAGCTGCTCGTGCGTGCCGTACTCGGCGACCTTTCCGTGCTCCAGCAACAGAATCCGCTCCGCCTGGCGCACGGTCGAGAACCGGTGCGAGATGTACAGCGTCGTGCGGCCCTCGGACAGTTCGCGCAGGCGCGAGAACAGGTCGTGCTCCGCCTGCGCGTCCAGGGCCGACGTCGGCTCGTCGAGGATCAGGATCGGTGCCTCCCGCTGGAACGCCCGGGCCAGCGCCACCTTCTGCCACTCGCCGCCGGACAGGCTGACGCCCTGGTCGAACCAGCGTCCCAACGGCGTTTCGTACCCCTGGGGCAGGCGCTCGATGCGCTCGTCCG
The DNA here is from genome assembly GCF_043197175.1 of Amycolatopsis sp. NPDC049252. Taxonomy (NCBI): domain Bacteria; kingdom Bacillati; phylum Actinomycetota; class Actinomycetes; order Pseudonocardiales; family Pseudonocardiaceae; genus Amycolatopsis; species Amycolatopsis sp. NPDC049252. The sequence continues at coordinate 280,364 of NZ_JBICSQ010000004.1, read as the reverse complement.
CGCCGGCCCGGCGGGCCGAGTCCTCGATGTGCGGGCGGTCTTCGAGCCGGGTCAGGTCGCCGAGGCCGATGTTCTCCGCCGCGGTGCCCTGGTACGTCACGTAGTCCTGGAACATCGCGCTGATCCGCGTCCGCAGCTCGTCCGGGTCGTACTCGCGGATGTCGACGCCGTCCAGGCGGATCCGGCCGCCGGTCGGGTCGTAGAGCCGGCACAGCAGCTTGAACAGCGTCGACTTGCCCGCGCCGTTGCGGCCCACGACCGCGACCGTTTCGCCCGGCCGGATCTCGAAGCTGACGCCGTCGAGGGCCGGCTCCTCCGCGCCCGGGTAGGCGAACGTCACCGAGTCGAACTCGATGTGACCCTCCACGGTGGACGGCATCGGCCGCGGTTCGGCGGGCGCCGTGATCTCCGGTTTCGTGCCCAGGAAGCGGTAGAGCGTGTCGAGGTAGAGGTTGTTCTCGTACATCCCGGAAAACGCCGTGAACAGCCCGGACACCGATGTCTGCACGGACGCCGCCGCGGCCGTGTACAGCGCCAGGTCGCCCAGCGTGAGCCGCCCGCCGACCGCCTCCAGCGCGATGTACAGCGCGATCGCCGACCCCACGAGCGTGCTCAGCAGTCCCCAGGACGTCGAGCTGATGTTGCGGTTGATCGTCAGCTTCCGCTGTCGCTCGTAGGAGACGACGCCGAGCCGGCGGAACCGGTCGACGAAGTACGGGCCGAGCCCGAACAGCTTCGTCTCCTTGGCGTAGGTGTCGGTGGTGACCAGCGAGGACAGGTAGTCCATCCGCCGCTTGATCGGCGACATCAGGAAGGTGAGCCAGAACGCCCGCGAGCCGTACTTCGACTGCGAGATGAACGCGGGGATCGGCGCGAGCAATGCGACCAGCGCCAGCAGCGGGCTGACGGCCACGAGCAGCGCGATCATGCTGCCGAACGTGATCAGGGTCCGCACGAGCCCCAGCGCGGAGTTCATCATCGACAGCGGCCGGGTCGGCGCTTCCTGCGCGGCCTGGCGCAGCATGTCGTAGGACGCCGAGCCCTCGAAGTACGCCAAGTGCAGCTCGCTGGAGTGCGCCATCACCTGGTGGCGGATGGTCAGCGTCATCCGCTCCTGCAGCAGCGTCTGCGCGATCGAGGTCGCCGCGCTGCTGATCGCGGTCGCGGCGAGCACGCCGAACTGGAACAGCGCGACGTTGACGATGTCCATCGTCGTGCCGCGGTGCTGGATCGCCGCGACGACCGAGTCGAGCAGCAGCTTCGCGATGTACGCGGTCACCGTCGGCAGCAGGCCGGACAGCAGCGTGATCAGCGCCAGCAGGATGGTCAGGACCGGGCTCGCCTGCCAGGTCAGCTTGATGACCTTGGGCAGGCCGCGGACCGTGCCCGAGACCGACGTCTTCGCGCGTTTCAGCCGGGAACGCCAGTCCTTCGGCTGGTCGTCCTGCTTCGGCTCCGGGATGTCGACCGGGCCGGTCAGCCCGCTGTCCGGGACCGTCGAGATGGCTCGCCGCCGGCCGCGCCGGGCGATCGCGAACTCCATCCCGCCCCCACCGCCCGGGATCATTTGGCCTCCACGGCGCCGTGCAGGAAGACGTCGACCACCTGGCGCGTGGTGGGCGCGTCGTCGTCCGGGGCCATCCGGCGGCCGCTGAACAGCATGGTCAGGAACAGCGCGGCCAGGTGCTCGGGCGACAGCCGCAGGCGGTCCTTCTCGGGCTCGAACAGTTCGGTCATGGCGCCGCGCATGGCAGCCATCGACTCCCGGCGGCCGCCCTTCCAGCTACCGCGCAGGCGCTGTTCGGGGTCGCGGTGCTTGATCCGGCCGGACGCGTGCAGGGCGCCCATCAGCGCGCCCATCCGCTCGAGGTGCGCGCCGAGCGCTTCGGCCGCCTCGACGAGCCGGTCCTCGAGCGGCTGGTCGACGGGGATTTCGGCAATGGCGTCGAGGACGTGGTCGGGACGCAGGGCTTCGGCCGTGCAGGCGTCGAACAGCTCGTCCTTGTCCTTGAACGCGCGGAAGATGGTGCCCTCGCCGATGCCGGCGGCGCGGGCGATCTGGCTCGTGGTGACGGTGGCCCCGTGCTCCATGAGCAGGGGCAGCACCGCGTGCACGATCATGCTGCGCCGGGCTTCGACGCTCATGCCCGGCGCTCTACGCCGGGTTTCGGGTGCTGGTGTCATGCGACCAGTGTGCGGAGTGAGTGCTCACTCCGTCAAGCGAGTATGCCGTGGGCGAAAGCCGTGAAGGCCTCCTTACCGGCCATAAGAGCCGGTAAGGAGGCCTTCACGGACTTTCAGTAGGTCATCGCCATGGCCGGGTCGGCCAAGAGCGCGCCGACGTCGGCCAGGAACTCCGAGCCCTGCTGGCCGTCGACCACGCGGTGGTCGAAGCTCAGCGACAGCTGCAGCACCTTGCGGACCTTGATCTCGCCGTCCACCACCCACGGCTGGTCCTTGATCGCGCCGAGGCACAGGATCGCGGACTCGCCCGGGTTGATGATCGGCGTGCCGGTGTCGACGCCGAAGACGCCGACGTTGGTGATCGTGATCGTGCCGTTCGCCATGTCGGCCGGGGACGTCTTGCCTTCGCGCGCGACCTCCGTCAAGACGGTCAGCGCGTTGGCCAGCTCCTTCAGCGACAGCGAGTCGGCGTCGCGGACCTTCGGCACGATCAGGCCGCGGGGCGTGGCCGCCGCGATCCCGAGGTGGACGTAGTCCTTGTAGACGATCTCCTGCGCCGCCTCGTCCCACACCGCGTTGATGTCCGGGGTGCGCTTCGCCGCCAGGCACACGGCCTTCGCCGCGAACGTCAGCGGCGTGACCTTCACGCCGGCGAACTCCCGCGACTTCTTCAGCTTCTCGCGGAACTCCATCATCGGCGTGACGTCGATGGTCAGGAACTCCGTGACGTGCGGAGCGGTGTACGCGCTCTGCACCATCGCCGCCGCGGTCATCTTGCGGACGCCCTTGATCGGGACGCGCCGCTCGCGGGTGGCCGGGTCGTAACCAGTGTCCACAGTGGACGTCGCCGCGGCCGGGACCGCCGAGCCGTTGGCCGCGCGCTCGACGTCGTCACGCGTGATGACGCCGCCGTCAGCGGTGCCGGTCAGCGCGTGCAGGTCGACACCGAGGTCCTTCGCCAGCTTCCGCACCGGCGGTTTGGCCAGCGGCACGTAACCACCGCGCGGAGCCGAAACCGGAGCAGGAGCGGCAACCGGAGCGGGCGCGACGACCGCGGCCGCGGGAGCCGGAGCCGGCGCCGAACCCTTCCGGGCCCGCCGCTGCGTGACGACGGCCTTGGAGCCGTAGCCGACCAGCGGCTTCATCTCCTCTTCCTCGGCCGGAGCCGACGCCGCGGCAGGAGGAGCGGCAGCGGGAGCGGCGGCGCCGCCCGGGTCGACGTCGATGGTGAGGATCGGCGTGCCGACCTCCACCGTCTGACCCGGCTCGACGTGCAGCTCGGTGACGACGCCGGCCCACGGGATGGGCAGCTCGACGGCGGCCTTCGCGGTCTCGATCTCGACCACGATCTGGTTGACCGTCACCGTGTCGCCCGGCTTGACGTGCCAGCTGAGGATGTCGGCCTCGGTCAGCCCCTCGGCCGTGTCGGCGAGGGGGAACTGCTTGAACGTTGGCATGACGCGGAAATCCCCCTTACCAGGCGAGCGAGCGGTCGACGGCGTGCAGCACCCGGTCCAGGTCGGGGAGGTAGTGCTCCTCGAGCTTGGCGGGCGGGTACGGCGTGTCGAACCCGGTCACCCGGAGGACGGGCGCCTCCAGCGAGTAGAAGCACTCCTGCTGGACGCGCGCGGCGATCTCCGACGTCAGCGACGACTCGGACGGCGCCTCCGAGAGCGCGATCAGCCGTCCGGTCTTGCGCACCGACTCGAACACCGGGCCGAGGTCCAGCGGCGAGAGCGTGCGCAGGTCGATGACCTCGAGGGACTTGCCCTCGTCGTCGGCCGCGGCGGCCGCGTCGAGCGCGACCTTCACCGACGGGCCGTACGCGACGACCGTCGCCGTCGTGCCCTCGCGGACGACCTGCGAGGAGAACATCTGCTGCGGCGTGCCCGCGACGTCGATCTCCGCGCGCAGCGCACCCGAGTGGTACAGCCGCTTCGGCTCGAAGAACAGGATCGGGTCGTCGGACTTGATCGCCTGCTGGATGCCCCAGTAGGCGTCGACGGCGTTGGAGATCGAGACGACCTTCAGGCCCGGGATGTGCGCGAACAGCGACTCCGGCGACTCCGAGTGGTGCTCGACCGCGCCGATCCCGCCGCCGAACGGCACCCGGATCACCACGGGCATCTTGATCTTGCCCTGTGTCCGATAGTGCAGCTTCGCCAGCTGCGACGAAATTTGGTCGAAGCCCGGGAAGATGAAGCCCTCGAACTGGATTTCGCACACCGGCCGGAACCCGCGCACGGCCAGGCCGACCGCGGTGCCGATGATGCCGGACTCGGCCAGCGGCGTGTCCAGCACGCGCTGCTCGCCGAAGTCCTTCTGCAGGCCGTCGGTGATCCGGAAGACGCCGCCGAGCTTGCCGACGTCCTCGCCCATGATCAGGACCTTGGGGTCGGATTCCATCGCCCGGCGCAGGCCGAGGTTGAGCGCCTTGCCGATGGTGAGTTTCTGGAGGTCGGTCATCAGTGCTCACCCGCCGATACGAAGCCGTCGAGGTAGGACAGGAACTCTTCGCGCTGCGCCTCGAGCACGGGGTTGCCCTCGGCGTAGACGTTGCTGAAGATCCGGTCCGGCGGCGGCTCCGGCATGTTGAACGTGTACTCGCGCAGGTCGGCGGCGAAGGCGTCGGCCTCCTCCTGGACCTTGTCGAAGAACGCGTGGTCGGCGCCGCCCTTGCGGGCCAGGAACGCCCGGACGCGCTCGATCGGGTCCTTGAGCTTCCACTCCTCGAGCTCGTCGGAGAGCCGGTAGCGCGACGGGTCGTCGGTCGTCGTGTGGGCGTCCATCCGGTAGGTGAACGCCTCGATCAGGACCGGGCCGTTGCCGTGGCGGCACTCGTCGAGCGCCCAGCGGGACACCGCGAGGCAGGCCAGGACGTCGTTGCCGTCGACGCGGATGCCGGGGAAGCCGTAACCGCGGGCGCGCTGGTAGAGCGGCAGGCGCGACTGGCGCTCGGTCGGCTCGGAGATCGCCCACTGGTTGTTCTGGCAGAAGAACACGAGCGGCGCGTCGTAGACCGCGGCCCAGACGAATCCTTCGTGGACGTCGCCCTGCGAGGTCGCGCCGTCACCGAAGTAGCAGATCGTGGCTTCGCCGTCGTCGTCCCCGACCTTGCCCTCGAACTTCTGGCCCATCGCGTAGCCGGCGGCGTTGAGCACCTGGTTGCCGATCACGATGGTGTACGGGTGGAAGCCGGTGCCCTGGTAGTCCCAGCCGCTGTGGTCGGTGCAGCGGAAGATGCCGAGCAGGTCCTTCATGTCGACCCCGCGCGCGTACGCGACGCCGTGCTCGCGGTAGCTGGGGAACGCCATGTCGTTCTTCTTCAGCGCGCGGCCCGACCCGATCTGCGCGGCCTCCTGGCCGAGCAGCGGGACCCAGATGCCGAGCTGGCCCTGGCGCTGCATCGCGTTGGCTTCGCGGTCCGCGCGGCGGACGAGCACCATGTCGCGGTACAGGTTGCGCAGGGCTTCGTCGTCGACGTCGTCGACGTACTTGTCGAACTGCGGCGAGGGGACCCGTTCGCCTTCGGGGGTGAGCAGCTGAGTCAGCTCAGCGCCACCTTCGCTGGTCGCTCGCAATCCGGCGATCACCTGCTCGGGGGACGGCTGGGCCGCGACGGCGGCCGGTCCATCTCCAGGCTCCGGGTGCGTCCACTGTTCGGACGGCATGGGCGTTGCTCCTCGGTGTCGGTGCCTCTGGCGGCCGCTTGTGGCGACCACAGCGACTGCACCGGCGGCGACCAGCGTTTCGGGTCTCCGAAGCGCTCGGTCACCGTCGGCGTTGACGGTTCACGCCGTCATCCTGGCACGAAGGCCCACGTCTTGGTCAGCCACGGTTGCTGATTTGTTGCTGAGAAACGGGCTCTGAACAGGCAAAACGCTAGGAAGCCCGAGCATTGGACCTACGAGAGTAGGTCGTCGGTCCGCGCGTTCACCAGGTGCGCTCGGGTGGCTGTGTACCTGTGCGTGCGCGCGCCGGTGCGCCCCGGAGGCGACCTTGTGATGTGCCGCACGCCGGGACCCCCGTGGCACGATGGTCGTCGTGGAGCCGAAAACCGTGCGTGAATCCGTCGTGTCCGGCTGGACCGACGACGTCATCCCGAGCCTGTCCGGACTGGTGGCCATCCCCGCCCTGTCCCCGGCCTTCGACGCCGAATGGGCGAAGACCGGGCACCTGGCCGCCGCCGTCGAGCACGTCCGCGAGTGGATCGCCGCGCGCGACCTGCCCGGCGCGACGCTCGACGTCGTCGAACTGCCGGACCGGACGCCCTTGCTCCTCGTCGACGTCCCGGCGACCCCGGGCGCGGCGGACAAGGGCACCGTCCTGATGTACGGCCACCTCGACAAGCAGCCCCCGGTGGGCGGCTGGTCCGACGGCCTCGACCCGTGGACCCCGGTGATCCGCGACGGCCGGCTGTACGGCCGCGGCTCCGTCGACGACGGCTACTCCGGCTACGCGGCGACGACGTCCATCGAGGCCGTGCACGCCGCCGGCGGTGAGCACGCGCGCATCGTCGTGCTGCTGGAGACCGGTGAGGAGTCCGGCAGCCCGGACCTGCCCGCCTACGTCGAGCACCTGGCCGACCGGATCGGCGAGGTCTCGCTGGTCGTCTGCCTCGACGCCGGCGGCAGCGACTACGAGCGGTTGTGGCTGGTCACGAGCCTGCGCGGGATGCTGCACCTGGATGTCACCGTCCAGCTGCTGGGCTCGGCGCAGCACTCCGGCGTCGCTTCGGGCGTCGTCGCGAGCTCGTTCCGCGTGCTGCGGAGCCTGATCGAACGCCTCGAGGACAGCGCCACCGGTGAACTGCTGCTCGACGAGCTGAAGGTCGAGGTCCCGGCCGACCGGCTGGCCGAGCTGGAGGCCGTCTCGAAGGACTTCCCGGAGGCGCTGTCGAAGGCGTTCCCGCTGGTCGAGGGCGGTCGCGTGATCACTGAGGACGCGCTGGAGCTGATGCTCAACAACGCGTGGCGCCCGACGCTGTCGGTCATCGGAGCCGACGGCTTCCCGAAGCCGGCCGACGCGGGCAACGTCCTGCGCGAGAGCACGACGTTGACCCTGAGCTTCCGCCTCCCGCCGACCGTCGACGCCGCAAAGGCGCTCGAAGCCGTGAAGCGCACCCTGACCACGGACGTCCCGTACGGCGCGAAGGTGACCTTCGGCGAAAACACGCAGTCGGAGGACGGCTGGAACGCGCCGGCCGAAGCCCCGTGGCTGACGGCGGCCCTGCAGACGGTCAGCGACGGCGTCTTCGGCCAGCCCCACCGCGCGACCGGCATGGGCGGCTCGATCCCGTTCATGGGCCTGCTCTCGCGCAAGTACCCGGAGGCGCAGTTCCTGGTCACGGGCGCCTGCGGCTCGGATTCAAACATCCACGTGCCGGACGAGTGGCTGCACCTGGAGTACGCGCAGCAGGTCACCGAGGCCGTCGCGCACATCCTGGACGCCCACGCCCGCGGCTGACGCCGGTAGCGGCGCGCCTCCCGGGAGGCGCGCCGCTCAGGCCAGCCGGGTCAGGTGGACGGACACGTCCAAAGTGGACTGCCCGCCGCCCGTGAAGATGCCCTTCAGCGGCGCCACGTCCGCGTAGTCGCGGCCGTACGCCACCCACACGTGCCGGGGGCCCACCGGGATCGCGTTGGTCGGGTCGTACGCCCACCAGCCGCCCGTCCAGACGTCGACCCAGGCGTGGGACTCGCCCGCGACGACCTCGCCCAGCTTCGCGTCCTTCTTCGTGTGCAGGTAGCCCGACACGTACCGGGCTGGGACGCCGATCGCGCGCAGCATCACCAGCGTGACGTGCGCGAAGTCCTGGCAGACACCCTCGCGCGCCTGCCACGCGTCGGTCGCCGTCGAGTGGACGCCCGTTGTGCCCGGCTGGTACTTCAGCTGCTTGTTCACCCACTCGCACACCGCCAGCACCGCGTCCGCCGGGTCGAGGCCGGTCCGCAGGGAACGGGCCTCGCGCGCCAGCTCGACGTCGCGCGGGGTGTAGTCGGTCGGGGACAGGTACTCCGTGCGGTGGTCGATCACCGTCTCGCTGCGCAGGTCGCGCCAGGTCGCGACACGGATCGGCTCGGCCTCGTCCGCCGTCTCGACCACCGACGTCGCCAGCACCGTGAACTCCGTGTGCGGCGCGTGGAGGTCGAACGACGTGACCACCGTGCCCCAGTAGTCGGTGTAGCGGTACGCGCGGGTCGCGGGTGTCGTCTCGATGCGCGTCGCCACCGTCGTCTGACGGCGGTCCGAGCGCGGGGTCAGCCGCGCTTCGTTGTACGACTGCGTCGCCGGCGTCGCGTACCGGTACCCCGTCCGGTGGGCCACCCGAAGCTGCCAGGTCACAGCGAAACCTCCGCACCGCTCCACGCCACCCACGGCGACGTGCTGAAGTACTGCATCGACACGGATTCGCCGATCTCCTTGATCGACGTCTGCAGCGTCCCGAGCCGTCGTGGCAGGTCGGTCAGCAGGTCCGACGGGCGCAGGAACTCCAGCTCGCTGCGGGCCCGGCCGAGTTCGCGCAGCGCCTCGGACTTCTCGTTGTTGCGCGCCGCGCCGCCGGGGTCGAGCCGCTGCAGGCACTCCTCCGCCTGCCGCAGCGCGTGGAACACCGAGCGCGGGAACAGCGTGTCCCGCAACAGGAACTGCACGACCCGGCCGGCGTCGAGCGCGCCGCGGTAGGTGCGCAGGTAGGTGTCCTGCGCGCCGGCCGAGCGGAGCACCGTGATCCAGCCCGGGGACGACGCGCGGTCCGAAACCCGCGACAGCAGCAGCCGCACCACCATGTCGGCACGTTCGATCGAGCGGCCGAGCACCATGAACAGCCAGCCGTCGTCGCGGCTCATCGTCGAGTCGGCGAGCCCGGCGAACATCGCCGCGCGCTCTTCGACGAACGACAGAAACGCGTGCGGCCCGGCGCGCCGGGCGTAGCGCTGGCGGTCCGGCACCGCGTTCCACGTCGCGTTCAGGCACTCCCACAGCTCGGTCGAGACGACCTCCCGGGCGCCGCGCGTGTTCTCGCGGGCCGAGTTGATCGAGCCGACGATCGACGCCGGGTTGTCCTTCGCGTACGCCACCAGCTCGGTCAGCTTCCAGACGTCGAGGGACTCGGTGCCCTCCGACTCGATGCCCAGCACCGCCAGGAGCTGGCGGCTCGCGTGGTCCGGGTCGACGCTCGCGTCTTCCAGCAGCTGGTGGACCGAGACGTTGAGGATGCGGGAGGTGTCGTCGGCGCGTTCGACGTACCGGCCGATCCAGTACAGCGACTCCGCGTTGCGTGCCAGCATTGCGAAACCTCCCCTAGCTCTGCTGTTGCTGCTGCTGTTGCTGGGTGGCGGACAGCTCGGGTCCCTGCTCCGCGACCAATCCGTCCACAGTGGACACACTGCCGAGCGCAGGCTGCTCCAGCTCCCGCTCCGCCGTGGACGCCCGCGACGCCAGCACCCAGGTGTCCTTCGAGCCGCCGCCCTGCGACGAGTTGACGACCAGGCTGCCCTCCGGCAGCGCCACCCGGGTCAGCCCGCCGGGCAGCACGAAGATGTCCTTGCCGTCGTTGACCGCGAACGGGCGGAGGTCGACGTGCCGCGGCGCCAGCCGGTCCTCCACCTTGGACGGCACGGTCGACAGCTGCACCACCGGCTGCGCGATCCAGCCGCGCCGGTTCGCCCGCACCTTCCGGCGCAGCACGTCCAGCTCCTTCTTGGTGGCTTCGGGCCCGAAGACGATGCCGTACCCGCCGGAGCCTTCGACCGGCTTGACGACCAGCTCGTCGAGGTGCGCCATCACGTGGTCGAACTCGTCCGGCAGCCAGCAGCGGAACGTGTCCACATTGGGCAGCAGCGGCTTCTCGCCGAGGTAGTACTTCACCATCTCCGGCACGTAGGTGTAGACGAGCTTGTCGTCCCCGACGCCGTTGCCGATGGCGTTCGCGACGACGACGTTGCCCGCGCGCGCCGCGTTGAGCACGCCGGCGACACCGAGCACCGAGTCCGGCCGGTAGTGCACCGGGTCGAGGAACTCGTCGTCGATCCGCCGGTAGATGACGTCGACCTGGCGCTCGCCCTCGGTCGTGCGCAGGTAGACGACGTTGTCACGGCAGAACATGTCGCGGCCTTCGACGAGTTCGACACCCATCAGCCGGGCCAGCAGCGAGTGCTCGAAGTAAGCCGAGTTGTAGACGCCGGGGGTGAGCACCACGACCATCGGGTCGGCGACGTTCGCCGCGGCCGCCGCGCGCAGGGCCCGCAGCAGGTGTGACGCGTAGTCGCCGACCGGGCGCACCCGGTGCTGGGCGAACAGGTCGGGGAAGACCCGCGCCATCGTCCGCCGGTTTTCCATCACGTACGACACCCCGGACGGATTGCGGAGGTTGTCCTCCAATACCCGGAACGTGCCCTCCTCGTCACGCACCAGGTCCACACCGGACACGTGGATGCGCACGCCGTTCGGCGGGTTGATGCCGAACGCCTCCCGCTGGAAGTGCTCGCACGACGTGATCAGCCGGCGCGGGAACACGCCGTCACGCAGGATCTGGCGGTCGCCGTAGATGTCGGCGAGGAACGCCTCGAGCGCGCGGACCCGCTGCGCCACCCCGCGTTCGAGCTTCGACCACTCGGCCGCCTGGATCACCCGCGGCACCAGGTCCAGCGGGAACGGCCGCTCTTGCCCGGACAGGGAGAACGTGATGCCCTGGTCGACCATCGCCCGGTCCAGCGCGAGCGAGCGCGAGTTCAGGTCGTGCGCGTCGAGCGCCGCGATCGACTCGTACAGCGCCCGGTACGGGCCGCGGACCGTGCCGTCGGCCGCGAACATCTCGTCGTAGGCCCCGGCGTGCGGTCGTTCCGGGGACAGGTACCCGTCGAACCGGGCTCCCGGCCGGCTGATCCGGCGGGTCGTCGCCTTCCGCGCGCGTCGACCGGAGGGGGGCAGCCGGGGCGGGATAGCGTTCATGAACGACATCCTCACCTACGTGCCCACCAACGCGCGACACTCCCACGCAGGTGGGCGCGGTGCGAAACGTCGCTGTAACTCGACAGTGCTGTGCTTTGGTATGGATGAGTGGCAATATGCGTGCTCTCACGAACTGAGAACTACGAGGAGTGACGACGTGGCCCGAGGACCCCAACTCAAGGCGCTCGCCCTGTTGCCGGCATTCGCCCTGGTCGGACTGACCATGGCCTGTGGCGCGGGTGGTAGCGGTGCCGGCGACGTCGGCTCGAGCAGTGCCGCTCCGGCGGGCACTGGTTCGGGTGACGTGGGCACGGTCGCGAAGGACGACGCGCTCGCCGCGATGGTGCCCGCCGACGTCAAGGCCGACGGCAAGATCCTCGTCGGCCAGGACCAGAGCTACCCGCCGAACGAGTTCCAGGACAACGGCAAGGCGACGGGCTTCGACGTCGACCTCGGCACCGCCATCGGCCAGGTGCTCGGCGTGCAGGTGGAGTTCCAGAACTCTTCGTTCGACGGCATCATCCCCGGCCTCGGCGCCAAGAAGTACGAGATGGGGATCTCGTCGTTCAGCATCAACGCGGACCGGCTGCAGTCCGTCGACATGATCTCCTACTTCAGCGCCGGCACGTCCCTGGCCGTGTTGAAGGGCAACCCGGACGGCCTGAAGGTCGACGACCTCTGCGGCAAGAAGATCGCCGTGCAGAAGGGCACCACGCAGGTCGAGGACCTCGACAAGAAGAACGCCGCCTGCACCGGGGGCGGCAAGCCCGCCATCGAGGTCACGCAGCTGCAGGCCCAGACCGACGTCAACCTGGCGCTCACCGCCAAGCGCGTGCAGGGCGAGCTGGCCGACTCCCCGGTCATCGACTACGCGGTCAAGCAGACCAACGGCCAGCTCGAGTCGGTCGGCGCGCCGTACGACACGGCGCCCTACGGCATCGTGCTGCCGAAGAACAGCGGTGACTACGGAAAGGCCGTCCAGGGCGCGATCCAGAAGCTCATCGACAGCGGCGCCTACAAGAAGATCATGGACAAGTGGGGCCTGAACGCCGCCGGTGCGGTCACCAAGTCGGAGATCAACCCGGCCAGCTGAGATAGGACTTAGTTCGCGTGTCCAGTTCCTCCGAGGCGCCCCCGACCGGGGCGCCGATCGACGCCGAGCCGATCAGGGCCGTCCCGGTGCGCCACTACGGGCGCTGGGTGGCCGGCGTGATCATCCTGTTCGTGGCGTTCATCGTGATCCGCAGCGTGATCACGAACGACGCGCTGCAGTGGCCGGTCGTCGGGGATTACCTCTTCGACGACCGGATCCTGCGCGGCCTGCAGAACACGTTGATCCTGACGGTGATCTCGATGCTGATCGGGATCGTCGGCGGGATCCTGCTGGCCGTCATGCGCCTTTCGCCCAACCCGCTGACGTCGGGCGCCGCGGCGCTCTACATCTGGCTGTTCCGCGGAACTCCGCTGATCACGCAGCTGATCATCTGGAACTTCCTGGCGCTGGCCTATCCGCGGCTCGGCCTCGGGATCCCGTTCGGCCCCGAGTTCGTCAGCTGGGACACCAACCAGCTGATCACGCAGTTCACCGCGTCGCTGCTCGGTCTGGGGCTCAACGAAGCCGCGTACATGGCGGAGATCGTGCGAGGCGGCATCCAGTCGGTCGACGACGGCCAGCTGGAAGCGGCGGGAGCGCTCGGCATGAGCCGCACGAGGACGTTGCGGCGGATCATCCTCCCGCAGGCCATGCGGGTGATCATCCCGCCGACCGGCAACGAGACGATCTCCATGCTGAAGACGACGGCACTGGTCGTCGTCATCGGGTACTACGAACTGATGGTCGCGGTGCAGACCATCTACGCGCAGAACTACAAGACCGTGCCCCTGCTGCTCACCGCCGGCGCCTGGTACCTGTTCATGACGTCGGTGCTGACGCTGATCCAGATCCAGATCGAGAAGCGGTTCTCGCGCGGTACTTCGCGCGGTGAGGCGAACAAGACCAAGTGGGCGGGCCGGATGCTGGGCTTCCGGTTCGGCTCCGGCGCCAGGGGCGGAGGGGAGAAGGCACGATGACTCCGGTCGTTTCCGCGCAGAAGATCTGCAAGAGCTTCGGCACCGTCGACGTCCTCAAGGGCATCGACCTCGAGGTGCAGGAGCGCGAGGTGCTCTGCCTGATCGGGCCGTCCGGCTCGGGCAAGTCGACGCTGCTGCGCTGCATCAACCACCTCGAGAAGATCGACGCCGGCCGGCTCTACGTCGACGGCGTGCTCGTCGGCTACAAGCAGCGTGGCGACAAGCTGCACGAGCTGCGCGAGAAGGAGGTCGCGTTCCAGCGCAAGGACATCGGCATGGTGTTCCAGCGGTTCAACCTCTTCCCGCACATGACCGCGCTGGAAAACGTGATGGAGGCGCCGATCCAGGTGCGTCGCGAGCCGAAGTCCCAGGTGCGGCAACGCGCTCTGGAGCTGCTGGACCGCGTCGGCCTCGGCGACAAGGCGAAGACTTATCCGGGGCAGCTGTCCGGCGGGCAGCAGCAGCGCGTCGCGATCGCCCGGGCGCTCGCGATGAAGCCGAAGCTGATGCTGTTCGACGAACCGACGTCCGCGCTGGACCCGGAGCTCGTCGGCGACGTCCTCGGCGTGATGAAGCAGCTCGCCAAGGACGGCATGACCATGGTCGTCGTCACGCACGAGATGCAGTTCGCGCGTGAAGTGGCGGACAAGGTCCTGTTCATGGACGGCGGGGTCGTCGTCGAAGAGGGCCCGCCCGACCAGGTCATCGGGGACCCACGCGAGGAGCGGACCAAGTCGTTCCTCGCGCGCGTGCTCAATCCCAACGCCTGAGGCAGCGCGGCGGAAACGGTGTTCCGGCACCGTTTCCGCCGCGTTTTCGCTACCGTGATGGCGGGGTGAGGGGAGATCCGCCATGTCGACCGAAAGCGCGCTGCCGCCGTTGGACCCCTTCGCCGGGATCCCCGACAAGCGCTACGAGGTCAGGGCCTCCGAGCTGCTGAAACCGGGCAACGCCGGCCTGCTGCGGTGGCGGCGCCAGGCCACGAACGCGCCGATCGTCTACGTCGAGGACGCCTACATCACCGGCACGCTGGACCTGCGGGCCGCGGACCTGAAGTACCTGTTCCGGTTCGAGCGCTGCCGGTTCGAGCAGCCGCCGGACGTGCGTGAGGCGAACCTGCTCGGCCTGGTCTTCCGCAAGTGCTGGCTGCCCGGGCTCAAGGCCCGCAACATGCGCAGCCGCAACGACGTCCGGCTGATCCGCTGCGTCGTGCAGGTCGACCGCGACGACCGCGAGATCGAGGAGACGACCGTCCAGCGCGGCGACGACCGCGAGCGCGGCATGCCGAACGCCGCCGTCAACCTGACGGACGCGGTCATCGAAGGCTCGATGGTGCTGACCCGCACCGTGATCTCGCACCCGCACGGCAAGGCGATCCAGGCCGACCGGCTGGTGCTCACCGGCGCGCTGCTGGCGTACCGGATGGTCGCGAACGGCGAAGTCCGGCTCCCGGGCCTGCGCACCGGCGGTAACGTCAACTTCTCCGGTGCCACGCTCAACAACCCGGACGGCTTCGCGCTCAACGGCAACGGCATCCACATCGGCGGCAGCCTGCTGTGCGAGGTCGACAACTACGGCCCGGCCAGCCAGCGGAAACGCTTCTCCGCCACCGGGATCATGTACCTGCCGAGCGCCACGGTGGACAGCGACATCATCATGCGCGAGGCGAAGCTGACGGTGTCCCAGCAGGGTCCGATCGCCGTCGACGCGTGGAAGTCGAACGACCCGTACCTCGACCCGCGCCCGGCACTGGTGGCCGACCGGCTGAGCGTCGACGGCAACCTGGAGCTGTCCGACGGCCTGCAGGCGCTGGGCACGTTGCGGATGGTCAACGCGCGGATCGGCGGCTCGCTGCGGCTGGCCGGCGCCGAGGTCAGCGTCGTGCGCGGCACGACCCCGCCGTACTACGACCGGGCGCTGCACCTGGACGGCACCGAGATCGGCGGCGACATCGAGGCGACCAGCCTGCGCGTGCCGGCCGGGCAGCTGCGGCTGGCCGACGTCACCGTCGGCGGCAACTTCCTGGCCTGGAACTCGATGTTCCGCCACCCCGGCCGGGACGTGTTCTCCGCGCGGCGGTCGAAGATCGCCGGCAACTTCCAGCTCACCGACGCCACGATCCACGGCACGCTGCGGCTGCAGGGCGTCGAGGTCGGCGGCAGCATCAACCTCGCCGGCACCCGGCTGACGGACCCGGGACACCGCGCGACCAGCAGTTTCTCCCTCGACGTCCGCACCGGCCGGATCGGCCGCGACCTCCTGCTGCGTGACGACAACAGCCGCGCGTTCGTCGCCGAGGGCGGCATCAACCTGGACGGCGCCCAGGTTGCCCGGCGGGTGGAGATCCGCGGCGCGCAGCTCGGCTCGTTCCCGCCGTTCAACGTCGCCCTCGACGCCGGCGACGTCGCGGCCGACGAGTTCACGTTCACGCCGAGCACCCCGCCCGTCGGCCGGGTGGTGCTGCGCCGGGCGCACTGCGGAACGCTGACGGACAACGAAGCGTTCTGGGCCGCGACCGAGGGCATCGAGCTGGAGGACTTCCGGTACGACGCGTTGAAGGAGGGCATCCGCCTCGACGACGACAAGGCCCTGGACCACCGCATCGAGCTGCTGCGCAAGGCCATGCGCGGTTATCGCCCGGGCCCGTACGACCAGCTGGCGCACATGCTCCGCGCGGCGGGTAACGAGGAGCACGCGTCGACGGTGGCACTGCGCAAGCAGCAGTTCCGCTACGAGGCGCTGGCCCGCGGCTTCAAGTTCTTCGGTCCCGGCGTCCGGTTGTGGAGCTGGCTCCAGCGTTCGATGGTCGGTTACGGCTACCGCCCGGTGCGCGCGCTGGGCTGGCTGTTCACGCTGCTGGTGCTGGGCAGCCTGTGGTTCGGCCTGGGCTCGGACGACTGCGTGAACTGGGCTCCGACGGACCAGGCCCACCAGATCATCGCCAACGGGCCCAGGTGCGTGGTGAACCAGCAGGACACGGGCCTGCAGTGGAACCCGGTGATCTACACGGCGGACCTGCTGGTGCCGATCGTCGACTTCGGCAACAAGTCCCGCTGGTACATGCACGGAGCGGACAACTGGGTAGCGGCGGGCTTCACGGCGTCCGGCTGGATCCTGGCGACGACGGTGGCCGCGGGTGTGAGCCGGATGCTGCGCCGGGAGAGCTGATCTCTGCCGGCTTATCGAGCTTTCTAGCGCAAATCCGATACAGCCCTAGAAACCCCAAGCAAGTCCCGCTCAGGCCGCCAAAGCCCTTCGCCCAGGCCCGCCAAGGTCCCGATCAAGCCCGCCATATGGCCGCCGGGGCCCATCCCGGCCCCAACCAAGCCCCCGCCCTCTCCGGGGGGCGTCCCCAAGTCCAGTCTATCGGCGGCCACTGACAACCCTGGCCGATCGGCGGTTGAGGGGCCGAGTTGTCCACATCGCCCGAACGGCATCCACAGGCGCTTCACCTGACCGCGGTTTCTGGCATACCCTCGGTATGCCAACTCGACGTGGAGGTCACCGTGAGCGAACCCGACGCCAGCGGCCGGATCGAGGTCAGCGCGGCTCCAAAAGCCGTGTACGACCTGGTCAGCGATCTGGGCAAGCTGGCCGACCTCGCCGAGGAGTACGCCGGCCACCGATGGGTCGGGCAACCGCGCGGAGCCGTCGTGGGGGCCCGGTTCCGCGGGCGCAACCGGCGGGGCCTCAGGCGTTGGAGCACCTTGTCCACCATCACGGACGCTGACCCAGGGCGACGGTTCGGCTTCGAGGTCACCTCGATCGGACTGCCCGTCGCGCGGTGGCAGTACGACTTCGAACCCGTCGCTGACGGCTGCGTGGTCGTCGAAAGCATGTGGGAGCGGCGGCCGGCGTGGTTCCGGGTGCCGTCGTCGACGGTCACCGGGGTCTGGAACCGGCGGGAGGCCAACACCGCCAACATCGCCGCCACGCTCGCGCGGCTGAAAACCGCCGTCGAAGCTGGTCGAGAAGCTAGTCGATGAAGCGGGACCAGAAGGGTATGTAGCGCGGACCGTCCGGCGGGGCGGTGCTGATGCCGCCGGTCGCGAACTCGCGGTTCAGATAATCTCGCAGGTCGGAGCCGTAGACGATGATGTCCGTCTGGTACACCGACAGCACCGGGTAACCGGACGTGCCGGCGAGACCGGGCAGGTAGCGGTGGCCGCAGACCGGCACCAGTTGCGGGACGTCGGCCAGGCGTTGCCGGGCTTCGCGGACGGCGTCCTCCGGGCCGACCGGGCGCGTGCCCCAGTCGGGTAGCCAGAAGCCGTTGTGCTCGACGTCGTACAGCACGCCGTCCACCGGCCATGCCAAACGTTTGCGCAGCTGCTCGGGGTTGCCGCAGCGCCAGTCCGGCCAGCGGTCGCCGATCGGGACGCCCGCGGCGAGGAACGTGCGGTGGTCCGCGGCGAAGCGGAAGCCGAACCGGTGCTCGACGTCGTCGAGCTCGGCCTCGCTCAGCCCGGGACGCACCGGTTCCCGGAGGTTTTCCTGCAGGTGGCGTGCCTCCTCCGGCGAGAGGGCACCGGCCGGCTGGACGGGTGTCATACCTGGAGAGCGTAAGTGGCGCCCGACCCCGCCGCGCGTTCTTTTCCGCCGCCTTGACGCCTGGCCAGGGGTGACCCCGGCCGGGTGAGTTTGTTCTCTCATCGGCTGGACTCCGGAACAGAGCGTGAGCGCGTGTAGTTCACTCTTGCCGTGACCTCTCCCCGACCGCAGGCCCGCGTGCGCGCTCCCGAGCTGCGCGGCGACGTCTGGCTGAACACCGGCGGCCGCCCGATCACCCTCGCCGAACTGCGCGGCCGCGTCGTGCTGCTGGACTTCTGGACCAGCGGCTGCGTCAACTGCCTGCACGTCCTCGACGAGCTGCGTCCGCTCGAAGCCGAGTTCGCGGACGTGCTGGTCACGATCGGCGTCCACTCCCCGAAGTTCCTGCACGAGGGTGAGCGCGCCTCCATCGAGGCCGCGGTCCGCCGGTACGAGGTGCACCACCCGGTCGTCAACGACCCGAAGATGGAACTGTGGTCGCAGTACGCGGTCCGCGCGTGGCCGACGCTGGCGGTCATCGATCCCGAGGGCTACGTCGTGCACGTCGCCGCAGGTGAAGGGCATGAAGAGGCGCTACGCCGCGTCATCGCCGACCTCGTGAAGAAGCACGAGGGGAAGGGGACGCTCCGCCGTGGCGGCAGCCCGTACGTGCCGGTCGAGGAGCAGCAGAGCGAGCTGCGGTTCCCGAGCAAGGCCGTCGCCACCGCCGAGGGCCGCATCCTCGTCGCCGACACCGGGCACCACTCGGTCGTCGAGTTCGCGTCGGACGGCGAGACCGTCATCCGCCGCTTCGGCAGCGGGGAGCGCGGCGGGCAGGACGGGCCGTTCGACATCGCCACCTTCACCGAGCCGTCCGGCATCGCGCTGCTGCCCTACGACGTCGCCGAGCGCGCCGGCTACCACGCCGTCGTCGCGGACACCGCCGGTCACCGGCTGCGCGGCCTCGACCTCATCACCGGCGAGGTGACCACGGTCGCCGGCACCGGCGCGCAGTGGCGCAACGGGCCGGACGCCGGCAAGGGTGTCGAGGTCGACCTGACGAGCCCGTGGGACGTCACCTGGTGGGGCCCGGCCGGTGGGGTCGTCGTGGCGATGGCCGGCAACCACACGCTGAGCGTGTTCGACCCGGTGTCCGGCAGCATCCGCCGCTTCGCCGGGACGACCGTCGAGGGCTTGAAGGACGGCGACGTCAGCGAGGCGTTCTTCGCGCAGACGTCCGGCCTCGCCGCGGACGGCGACAAGCTGTGGCTCGCCGACGCCGAGACGTCCGCGCTGCGCTGGATCGAGCCCGCGGGCGACTCGTTCACCGTGCACACCGCGATCGGCATCGACCTCTTCTCGTTCGGCCACACCGACGGCCCGGCCGACAAGGCGCTGCTCCAGCACCCGCTCGGCCTCGCCGTGCTGCCCGGCGAGCGGATCGCGATCGCCGACACCTACAACGGCGCCGTCCGCCGCTTCGACTTCTTCACCCGCGAGGTGACGACGCTCGCCACCGGTCTCGCCGAGCCGCAGGGCCTGCTGCTCACCGACGGCCAGCTGCTGGTCGTCGAGTCCGCGGGCAACCGGATCGGCCCGGTGCCGAGCGGCGAACCTTCGGTGGTCACCGGTGACGCGCACGCCGTGCGCCGCCCGCCGACGGTCCTCGCGCCGGGTGAAGTCGACTTCTCGGTGGTCTTCACGGCACCGCCCGGCGAGAAGCTGGACGACCGGTTCGGCCCGTCGACGCGGCTCGAGATCAGCGCGTCGCCGCCGGAACTGCTGGCGGACGGCGTCGGTACCGGGACCGACCTGACCCGCAAGCTCCGGTTCGCGCCGGGGGTGACCGAGGGTGTGCTTCAGGTGGTCGCCCAGGCCGCGAGCTGCGACGACGGTGGTGAGCACCCCGCGTGCCGGATCACCCGGCAGGACTGGGGCGTCCCGGTGAGGTTCGAGGAGGGCGGGGCGAGCGAGCTGAGCCTGGTCATGGCCGGGGAGCCGAAGGACGCCGAGTAGCATGCAGACCGTGTCCGACGGGCCGAAACTCGAGATCCAGATGCTGCACGACCGCGTGCTGGTGCGGCTGTCCCCGGAAGAGGGCGAGCGGCGCAGCAGCGGCGGCATCGTGATCCCCGCCACCGCGCAGGTCGCGCGCCGGCTCTCGTGGGGTGATGTACTGGGCATCGGGAACAGCGTGCGGAACGTCAACGTCGGCGACCGCGTGCTCTTCAACCCGGAGGACCAGCTCGAGGTCGAGATCCGCGGCGAAGGGCACCTGGTGATGCGCGAACGCGACATCCACGCCGTGGCGACCGAGCGAACCGAACACGGCACCGGGCTCTACCTCTAGGGCCCGCGGAGGGCATGGGCGTGGCAGACGACGAGGTGCGCGAGCGCGCCGAAGCGCCCACAGCGTCGAACGTCGAGCAGCCTGCCGCCGAGCAGCCTGCCGCCGAGCAGCCCGCCGCCGAAGCTGCGACGAACGGATCGGCCGGTCCGGAGTCGACGGCCGCCGGGCCCGAGGCTTCGCCGGATGCGGCGAATGAGGCCGTTGCTGCGGAGCCGACGGTGGCTGAACCCGGGCCGCCGCCGGGTGAGGAAATTGCTGCGGCTGGGGCGTTGCCGGGTGAAGCTGGTGCGGAGCCGCCCGTTCAGGCCGAAGGTGACGTTGTCGCGGCGCCGTCCGGATCCGAAGACGAGGTCGGTGCTGCCCAAGGCGTGTCGTGGCCGGACGAGCGTGCTGCTGCTGAGGCGGAGACCGCCGCCGTTGAGGAATCTGCCGTCACCACTGATCTCTTTGCCGATGATCTGCTCGGCGAGCTTCTCGAAAACCCCGCGCCTCCACCGGTACCGGAAACGCCCGCGAAGAAGCTGCGCAAGGGTGTTGCCCGGACCATGATGATCATCGGGCTCGCGCTCGGGCTCTTTGTCGTCCTCTACGCCGTCGACCTGCTCGCCAGCGCCGGTGATGTGCCGCGGGGGGTGACCGTGGCCGGGATCGACGTCGGCGGCATGACCCACGCTGAAGCGGAAGCCAAGCTGCGCCGGGAACTCGAGCCGCGGCTCACCCGGCCCGTTGTGGTGCACGGCGGAGATGTGCAGGCGGAACTCGTCCCGTCGAAGTCCGGGCTCGGGCTCGACTGGCCGAACACCCTCGGGCTAGCCGGGCACCAGCCGCTCAGTCCGATCACGCGGATCATGTCCTTCTTCAGCAGCCGCGAGGTCGGCGTCGCGACCCGGACCGATCCGCCGCAGATCAGTCAGGCCGTGCGCGAACTCGCCGACGGCAAGCTCAACCACGCGGCCACCGAAGGCGCGGTCGGGTTCATGCCGCTGCAGGGCAGCGACGGCGGCGTCACGCCCTACCCGATCCTGCCGCGCCAGGGCCAGCAGCTGACCGACCTCGACGGCGCCGTCCGGGCCGTCACCGAGCACTGGCTCGACCGGGGTGGGGTCACGCTGCCGATGGCCGTCGCGCCGGTGCGGGCGACCGCGGCCGGCGTCGAGGCCGTGTTCCGGCAGATCGTCGTGCCCGCCGTCGCCAAGCCGGTGGTCGTGCACGGCCAGGGCAAGGACGTGCCGCTCAAGCCGGACGCCATCGCCGCCTCGTTCCAGTTCGCGCCCGTCGAGGGCGGTGCCGTCGAGGTGCGGATCGACCAGGGCAAGCTGCAGGCCGCGCTCAAGGACGGCCTGGCGAGCACCGAGACCGACGGCCAGGACGCGCAGATCGTCTTCGCCGGCGACCAGCCGGCCGTGGAGCCGTCCGAGGACGCCCGGAAGATCAACTGGGAGAAGACCTTCCTCCCGCTGATCGACGTCCTCAAGAAGGCCGACGGGCGCGATCTCCCCGTCGCCTACAACGCGTCGAAGCCCAGCGTGACGACGGAGGCCGCGGGCGCGCTCGGCATCAAGGAGGTCATCGGCGAGTTCACCACCGGCGGGCTCACCGGCCCGGCGACGACGAACAACCGCACGCTGGCCGACCGCGTGTCCGGCACGATCGTCAAGCCCGGCGAGACCTTCAGCCTCGGCGGCCGCTCCGGCCCGCGCACGGCGGACAACGGTTACGTGCCGGCCCCGGCCAACGAGGACGGCACCGGCACGACCGTGGTCGGCGGCGGCGTTTCGCAGCTGGCGTCCACTTTGTACAACGCGGGGTACCTCGCCGGCCTGGCCGACGGTGGTCACCTCGAGCACGACACCTACCTCGACCGCTACCCCGTCGGCCGCGACGCCAAGGCGATCAACGCCGACGGCAGTCCCGTCGAGCTCAAGCTGACCAACGACGCGCCGACCGGCATCGCCCTGCAGGCCGTGGTGTCCGGTGACTCCGTGACGGTCCGGATCTGGGGCACCCGCCACTACCGCGTCGAGGGCGCCACCGGCGGGCAGACACCCGGCGACCCACCGCCGGTCCAGTTCGGGGGCACCACCCCGTGCCAGCCGTCGATCGGCACACCCGGCTTCAGCGTCACCGACACGCGCGTGCTCTACGACGTCACCAGCGGCGCCGAGGTCCGCCGGACGTCGCACACCGCGACCTACGGTCCGCATCCGACGATCCTGTGTTGAGTTGTCAGCGAAGGACCATGCAACCAGCCTCCTCGAACTCACGCAGCCACGACGGCTCCCGGAAGTGCTTGTTCCACCGCAGATCCAGCTTGTCCAATTCGGACAGCCGAGCCACCGACGCGGGCAGCGTTTCCAGCGCGTTCTCCCGCAGGTCCAGCTGACGCAGCTCGCTCAACGATCCGATCGACGACGGCAGCTCGCGCAGCCGGTTGCCCCGCAGGTGCAGCTCCCGCAGCGAACCGAGCGCGCCGATCGACTCCGGCAGCGCGGCCAGTTCGTTGTGGTACAGCCGGAGTTCACGCAACGCCGTCAGCCCGGACAGGTCGGGCAGCGACTCGATCCGGTTGTCCGTGCACCCGAGGTACCGCAGCTTTCCCAGGCGGCACAAGGCCGACGGGAACTTCGTGAGCCGGTTGTCGCTGAGGTACAGGTACTCCGTGAGGCCCGCCAGGTCACCCAGCTCGCCCGGCAACGACGTGAACCGGTTGTGCCCCAGGTCGAGCGTGTGCAGCAACGACAAAGCGGAGATCCCGGGCGGCAGCTCGGTCAGCCGGTTCGTGGCCAGGTTGAGCACGCGCAAGCCGACGAGACGCCACAACGTCGGTGACACCGAAGCGATCTCGTTCGAATACAGGCTCAGGTGTTCCAACGCAGGACCCAGAACCGGCACCGACGTCAACCGGTTCCGATCCAGGTCCAGCCGCGTGACGTCGTCCGGTACGGAAGGCACCGAAGTCAGCCCCTGGCCACTCAGGTCGAGCCACGTCATGAGCCCTCCCGGCGCGTCGCGGGCAGCCGGGCCCAGGTCTGCGCGTCGTCCGGGGTCGACACCTGGATGCGCAGGCCCGGCGCCTCGGACACGGCCAGCTCGGTCAGCCGGAAGTCCAGCCGCCCCGCCCGCGGGTGGTCGAACCGCCGCAGCCGCGCCTGCGGCTCCGTGACCTCGTGCCGGGCCCACAGCTCGGTGAACTCCGGGCTCAGCGCCGAGAGCCGCCGGATGTCCTCCTCCCACGCCGGGTCGCCGAGGTGCCGGGCGTACTCGGCGCGCATGCGCGCGACCATGTGCCGCACCTCCTCGTCGTAGTTCAGCAGGAAGGCCCGCGCGTTCGGCTCGGTCACGCAGCACCAGAGCAGGTTCTTGTGCAGGCACGGCAGGCTGTGCCACTCCCAGAACAGCTCCTCCTGCGCCGCGTTCGACTCGATGACGTCGTACCGGCCGTTGACCACCGTGGCGGGCAACGGATCGAGGGCGCGCAACACCTCCAGCACCGCGTCCGGCAGGACCTCGACCGTCGACGGCAGCCGCGACGGGGTCAGCTCCGCGAGCCGGTAGAGGTGCTCCCGTTCGGTGGGGTCCAGCCGCAGCGTGCGGGCCACCGCGTCGAGCACCTGGGCGCTCGCGTTGATCGGGCGGCCCTGTTCCAGCCACGTGTACCAGGTGACGCCGACCCCGGCGAGCAGCGCGACCTCTTCCCGCCGCAACCCGCTCGTGCGACGGCGCAGGCCGGGCGCCAGCCCGACCTCCTCCGGGCCGATCCGCGCCCGGCACGCCTTGAGGAACCGCCCGAGTTCCTCTCGGCGGCTCGCGTGGACCTGCGTCTGGGTCATGCGGGACATGGTGCCGGAGGGGTACGACAGTTTTGAAAACGAAGCAGGTGCTGTGAGTACCAGCATCACGGGACTCTCGGTGCTGCGCCGGAAAGAGCCGCAGGGTCAGGGGCATGACACTCACCACCCCGGCCCCGGCGGCCGTCCCGGGCCGGACCACCCGGCCGTGGTTCATGCTCGGCGTCCTGCTGCTCGGCCAGTTCATGGCGCTGCTGGACGTCACCGTCGTCAACGTCGCCATGACCGACATCCGCGCCGACCTGCACACCTCCGGCGCCGCGCTGCAGCTCGTCGTCTCCGGTTACACCGTGGGTTACGCGATGCTGCTGATCACCGGCGCCCGCCTCGGCGAACTGTTCGGGCGGCGCCGGATGTTCGTCACCGGCGTCATCGCCTTCACGGTCTTCTCGTTGTTGTGCGGCCTCGCGCCCGGCGCGGGAACGCTGGTCGTCGCCCGGATCGCTCAAGGGGCAGGCGCGGCGTTGATGATGCCGCAGGTCATCAGCGTCATCCAGGCGCAGTTCACCGGCGCCGCCCGGGCGAAGGCGCTGAGCGCGTACACCGCGGTCATCTCGGTCGCGTTCGTCGCCGGTCAGGTGGCCGGCGGCGTGCTGGTCGGCGCGGACCTGTTCGGCGAGGGCTGGCGGCCGATCTTCCTGGTGAACGTGCCGATCGGCGTGCTCGTCGCGGTGCTCGCGGCCCGGCTGGTGCCCGGCGGTGCCGCGCGGAACGGCCGCCGGCTGGACCTCGCCGGGCTCGCGATCGCCGCGCCCGCCGTGGTGCTGGTCGTGCTGCCGCTGGTGCTCGGGCACGAAACCGGTTGGCCCGCTTGGACGTTCGCTTCGATCGCCGCCGGCCTGGTGCTGGCCGGGCTGTTCGTGGTCGTGGAACGCCGGGTGCCCGATCCGCTCGTGAACCTCGAGGTGCTGCGGATCC
This sequence comes from Amycolatopsis sp. NPDC049252, assembly GCF_043197175.1. Taxonomy (NCBI): domain Bacteria; kingdom Bacillati; phylum Actinomycetota; class Actinomycetes; order Pseudonocardiales; family Pseudonocardiaceae; genus Amycolatopsis; species Amycolatopsis sp. NPDC049252. The sequence continues at coordinate 255,512 of NZ_JBICSQ010000004.1, read as the reverse complement.
GTGGTGTCGCCCCGGGTCTGGCCGCGTTGGCCGCGGGTGTCGCGTCCTACGGCGGGTTCCTGTTCTGCGTCGGGCTGCACCTGCAGGCCGGGCTCGGGGACTCCCCGCTCGCGGCCGGGCTCGCGACGGCGCCCGGTGGCGTGGTCTTCGGCCTGTGCGGGTTCTTCTGGAACCGGCTGCCCGCGAGGATCCACGCGGCGCTGACGCCGATCGGCTACGTCGGCTCGGCGGCGGCGTACGCCCTGCTCGCGCTGAGCCTGCACGACGGCGGCCACGGTGGCGTGCTGTTCTTCGTTGCCCTGGTGCTGTTCGGGCTCTCGATGGGCCCGGCGTTCGGCTCGCTGATGACGCAAGCGCTCACGCACGTCCCGCTCACCCGGGCGGCGGACGTCAGCGGCCTGCTGACCACGACGTTGCAGCTGGGTCAGGTCATCGGCGTGGCGACGTTCGGGAGCGTTTTCCTGACGCTCGCGGCGGGTTCGTCCGCGCACGCCATCACCACGACGATGACCTGGGCGGCCGTGCTGCTGCTGGCCGGGACCGGGTTCGCCGTGGTGCTGGCGCGCGCGTCGGTCAGGCGCTAGTGCGGCTGCCGCCCTTGATCCGCGCGTAGATCGCCGAAGCCGCGATGACGCCGACGACGGCGGCGACGATCTGGAAGATGTGCCGGATCCAGTCGATGCCGTTGGTGTCCCGGACGCCGAACACGCCGGCGAGCCAGTTGCCGATGAACGCGGCCACGATGCCGACCACGATCGTCAGCCAGATCGGGATCTTCTGGTCGCCGGGCGCGAACAACCTGCCGAGCACGCCCAGGATCAGGCCCACGATGATCGTCGAGATGATGCCCCAAAGTCCGCCGAGCACGAGTGCCTCCTTCGATAGCCCAATAAGCGCAACCGTGACACCTATTCGGACGCCCCGCCTCTCTGGACCCCCGATGGGGTGAGACACAAAAAGGCCCGGTCCGGTTCGCCCCCGACGGCGAACCGGACCGGGCCGGGATCTGGGGTGTTACCTCGATACACCGCGACGGCCGTAGGCGCCGGCGGCGATCGACACACCGATGGCCGCGAGGACGACCTGGGTGAGGATCTCCAGCCAGTCGATTCCGTCCGTGTCGGCGTAGCCGATGCCACGCGCGATCGCCGTGCCGATGAAGGCGGCGACGATACCGATCAGAATCGTCAGCCAGATCGGGATGCTCTGCTTGCCAGGTGCGACCAAGCGCCCGAGCACGCCGATGATCAGGCCGATGATGATGGCGCCGAGAACACTGGCGATAGTCATCGCTTCTCCTCTCAAGGGATCCGCGGTCCCGGTGTTCCGGGGCTCCGCGGCTCGATCGTCGGAATGCCCCGGGTGGGTGACGGCGAAACACCGCGTACCGGGAATTACTCCTGTCGCCACCGCATCGTTACGACGCCCGTCGGGCACGCCGAAGGGGCCCTCCCCGGACGGGAAGGGCCCCTTAGGACGTGGCTCAGAACGCGGCTTCGTCGAGCTCCATGAGCGCGTTGTCCGCGGCCTCCACGATCGCGCGGCGAGCGGTCAGCTCCGGCAGCACCTGCTTCGAGAAGAACGACGCCACGGCGATCTTGCCCTCGTAGAACGGGACGTCCTTGGCGGACGCGCCCGCGTCGAGCTTGGCGATGGCGACCTCGGCGTGCTTGAGCAGCTGCCAGCCGATGAGCAGGTCGCCGACCGACATCAGCAGGCGGACCGTGTGCTGGCCGACCTTGTTGATGTTCTGCGGGTCCTCCTGCGACGTCGTCAGGTATCCGATCAGCGAGCCCAGCATGCCCTGGGTGTCCTCGAGGGCCTGCTTGAGCAGTCCGCGCTCGTTCTTGAGCCGGCCGTTGCCCGCCTCGGACTCGATGAACTTGGTGATCTCGCCGGCGACGAAGGCCAGCGACTGGCCCTTGTCGCGGACGATCTTGCGGAAGAAGAAGTCCAGCGACTGGATCGCCGTGGTGCCCTCGTAGAGCGAGTCGATCTTGGCGTCGCGGATGTACTGCTCGATCGGGTAGTCCTGCAGGAAGCCGGAACCGCCGAGGGTCTGCAGCGACTGCACGAGCTGCTCGGTGGCGCGCTCGGAGCCGACACCCTTGACGATCGGCAGCAGCAGGTCGTTGACGCCGTGGGCGACCTTCTGGTCACCTTCGCCGGTCCACAGCTGGTCCTGGAACGACGCCGTGTACAGGTACACCGCGCGCAGGCCCTCCGCGTACGCCTTCTGCAGCATCAGCGAACGGCGGACGTCCGGGTGGTGCGTGATGGTGACGCGCGGCGCGGCCTTGTTCAGCATGTTCGGCAGGTCGGCGCCCTGGACGCGCTCCTTGGCGTACTCGAGGGCGTTGAGGTAACCGGTGGACAGCGTGGCGATCGCCTTCGTGCCGACCATCATCCGGGCGTACTCGATGACCTGGAACATCTGCGCGATGCCGTCGTGCACCTCGCCGAGCAGCCAGCCCTTGGCCGGGGTGCCGTGCTGGCCGAAGGTCAGCTCGCACGTCGTCGAGGCCTTGATGCCCATCTTGTGCTCGACGTTCGTGACGAAGGCGCCGTTGCGCTCGCCCAGCTCACCGGTCTTCGAGTCGAAGTGGAACTTCGGCACGAGGAACAGCGAAAGGCCCTTGGTGCCCGGCTTGGTCTCGATGCCGGGGCCCTCGGGGCGCGCCAGCACGAGGTGCATGATGTTTTCGCTCATGTCGTGCTCGGCGGAGGTGATGAACCGCTTCACGCCGTCGATGTGCCAGGAGCCGTCCTCCTGCTTGACGGCCTTGGTGCGGCCCGCGCCGACGTCGGAGCCGGCGTCCGGCTCGGTCAGCACCATCGTGGCGCCCCAGGCCCGGTCGATCATCAGCTGGGCCCAGTGCTTCTGCTCTTCGGTGCCGTTCTTGTTCACGATCATCGCGAAGTTGGGGCCCGCGAGGTACATGAACAGCGGGGCGTTGGCGCCGAGGATCAGCTCGGACGCGGCCCACTGGACGGTCGGGGGCAGCCCGAAGCCGCCGAGGTCGTTGGTCAGGCCGAGACGCCACCACTCGCCGTCGAGGAGCTGCTTGTAGCTCTTCTTGAACGACTCGGGGATCTTGACGCTGAAGGTCTTCGGGTCGTACACGGGCGGGTTGCGGTCGGCGTCGGCGAAGGACTCGGCCAGCGGGCCGGTGGCGAGCTTGTTCAGCTCGGCCAGCACCCCGCGCGCGGTCTCCTCGTCCGACTCGGCGAGCACACCCTTGCCCAGGCGCTCCTGCACGCCGAGTACCTCGAAGAGGTTGAACTCCAGGTCTCGGACGTTGCTCTTGTAGTGGCCCATGTGTCACTCCAATGTGTTCGGCTCCCCGGCCGGGCACACAGTCGCCTTACTCGCCGGTAACTTCAGGATATTACCTGCGGGTAACTGGAGCAAGCAGATCCGCACTTCCGAGTACCGGAAATCCACCGAAAAGTGGGCCTCGAGCAGCGTGACCCGGGTCAGCGGTGGCCGGGGATGGCCGTTGTGTCCGCCGTCACCGGCACGGGGCCGTCGTCCGCCCGGACGATCAGTATCCCGCCGCGGAACGCGATCGTCACGGCGTGTGTCCGGTCCCGTGCCGAGAGCTTCCGCAGGATGCTCTTCACGTGGGTCCGCACGGTCTCGACGGACAGGAAGAGCAGTTTCGCGATCGCCGAGTTCTCCAGCCCTTCGGCGACCAGCTGCAGCACCTGGTATTCGCGCCTGGACAGCGGCATTCCGCCGCGCGGCGCCGGTGGGCTGTCGTGGGGGAGGTCCCCCTTCGGCAAGGTCGAGCGCTTCGGCCGGGCGGTGAGCGCGGCCAGTCCGGGGTCGATGTACCGGCGTTCGGTGTGGGCCCGCCGGATCGCTTCGGCGAGACGTCGTGAATCGATCGACCGCGGCACGATCGCGTGCGCCCCGGCGGCGATGGCGGTCGCCAGGTACTGCTGCGTGCGATTCGCGTCACGGATGAGCGTGACGATGATGAGCGCCGGGTCGCCGGCGTTGAGCAGTTTCGTCAGGTGGCAGTTCGGGTCCAGCGCCGAATCGAGCACGACGACGTCCGGTTTGACCTGCTCGCACAGCTGCAACGCGGCGTGGTGGCTGGCCGCCTGGCCGGCCCAGTGCAGTCCCTGGCTGCGGTGGACCAGCGCGGCGAGGCCGTCGCGGTAGATCGGGACCGGATCGACGACCGCCACGCCGAGACTGCGCCCGCCGGGTCCTGGCGGCCCAGTGGGCCTGCGGGTGGGCTCGATGCCGTGCATCGTGGGCCTCCGTCTCTGCGCCGTCGCTCCTGGGACGCCGGACGTGTCCCCTCGGTTCACGCGATCCGGCACCACCCGGTCCCCCCTGCGGGACCGGCCAGAAGTGACTCCTCCTGCTTGGTACGAGTCGCAAGTTCGCAGCTCATGACGCCAATTCCCCCTCATGGCCCAACCCGCCGGTTACAGCAAACTCTGGGTAGAAAACCCCCTCGGGAGTGCTGCTCGACCGGGAGCAGAACGACCTGATGGGGCGGCGGGTGCTACTGAGGGTGGCCCGTGGTGGTGCGCTACCTCCCGGCTCGTCCCCCTCTAACGCCCCAAGGCGTCGTTGGTTGCGGGTTGTTACTGGTCAGCACGCTGCAGGAGGGGCTAGCGAGTCACGACCGCGGCCCGCAGCGCGGCGAACTCCGCCGCCAGCCCGGCCGGTGTCCAGTGGGCGTTCAGGCCGCTGGGATTGGGCAGCACCCACACGTGTGTCCCCCCGATGCGCTGCTCCTGCCGCCCGACGCTCGCCTTCGGGAAGCCGAACGCGGTCCGGTACGCCGTGATCCCGACTACCGCCAGCCACCGCGGCCGGTACTCGAGGACCTTCGCGGCCAGCAGCTTCCCGCCCTCGCGCAGCTCGTCACCGGTGAGCTCGTCGGCCCGGGCGGTGGCCCTGGCGACGACGTTCGTGACGCCCAGCTTCAAGTCGAGCAGCTGCTCCTGCTCGGCCGGGTCGAACCGCCGCGGCGTGAAGCCGCCGCCGTGCAGCGCCGGCCAGAAGCGGTTCCCGGGCCGCGCGAAGTGCTGCTTGAGGGCACCGGAGTAGAGGCCGGGGTTGATCCCGCAGAAGAGGACGTCGAGGCCGGGGGCCAGGACGTCCGGGATGGTGGTGCCGTAGGCCGCGGCCAGCTGGTCCTTGGTGGGTCTGGTGCTCACCCGTCCAGTCTCCGGTACGGCTTTCGGCCGGGCACGGCACAACTGCCCGCGCGACGTTTCCGCTGATCACGCGCCGGTGCCGGACAGGCCTGTCGCTGGGGGTAGCGAATTCACCACTGACCTGCGTAACCTGTGTGATCTCCCGCACAGCGCCGTACCGAGGAGGATTCGTGCAGCTTCCGATCGTCCTCGGGCTGGTCGCGCTGGTCTTGGCCGTGGCCGCCCTCGTGGTCGTTCTCGAGGACCGCCGCGCCGCGAAGCGAGCCGCTCTGCAGCGCAAGGCCCGGCTAGCGCGTCTGGGCGAAGTGGATCCGCTCGCCCCGGGCCGGCTGCACGTCGACCGTTGAACGCCTGGCCCGCAGCAGGGCCAGCAGGAGCGCTCCGAACACCCAGCCGACGCCGGCGCCGAACGTGTTGTTCATGAGGTCGTCGACGTCGAAGACGCGGTAGCCGTACGGCGCGGTGCCGAAGTTCGCGGTGAGCTGCGTGATCTCGATGAGCAGCGACGCGCTGAAGCCGATCAGCGTGGTCCCGATCAGGCCGCGGCGCCACAGGATCCGGGCGAACACGCCGAGCGGGACGAACAGCAGGACGTTCATGCAGGCCTGCTGGAACGTCTGCGTCATGAACCACTGCGACAGCGGCTCCCCGTGCTTGAGCAGCTCGGTGTGGATGTCGGTGATCCACTGGAAGGGGTGCAGCTGCACGGTCTGGCTCAGCCGGCGGGTGCCGGGCCCGGGCAGCGGCAGGAAGACGACGGCCAGCGTCATACACCCGTAGAGCAGCACGGCCGCTGTGGTGACGATGCCGCGCAGCCGGAGGCCGCCGTGCCGCCCGAGCTGGGTGAGCAGCTGCGGCACCAGCACCACGGTCCACAGCGCGAGGAAGCCGATGAGTCCGTACTGCAGGGCGGTGACCTGTGCGTTCGTCATGCCACCGACGTTATGGATCTTGACCCGGGTACCGCTTCGGTCGATGAGCCGGACGCCGAAAGCCGCCATCGGCCACTTGGCCGATCCGGCGACGGGCCGATCGGTCAGGGCTGATCGGTCAACGGGTCGGCTTCGTCCTCGCGCTCCTCGGAGCGCTCGGCGCGCCAGGCGCTGAACACCGTGCCGCCGATCAGCAGCACGACGACGGCCAGAACCACGAGGACGACCTCGATGCCCATCTTTCCCCCACGCGCCGGAACGTTCGCCTCATCGCGGCTGCGTTGTCCGGTGTTACCGGACACGGCGGAGAGCGCCGGGTGCGGCCGAATGGCTGGTCTTCTCGGTGTGGGTTGCGCCACAGAGGCGTGGCCGCGGCCTGGCCGCGCGGCTCGTCGACGCGGTCCGCGCGGCGGCCGTCGAAGCCGGCGCGCAGGCCGTCGCCCTGCACGTCTTCGAGGGGAACGGCCGTGCGAGACGCGCCTGCGAGCGGCTCGGGTTCGTGCTCGCTGGGGACGACGAGGACGTTCCGGGCAACGGCCGCCGCCATCCGATGCGGCTTGCGCTCACGCGGGAATGACCGCGACGCTCGGCACGTAAGTCCTGTGGGGGAAACGAAAGGAACGCTCATGGCACCGGTCCGGGTCGGCATCGTCGGGCTCAGCGCGAACGGCGGCTGGGCCGCGACCGCGCACGTGCCCGCGCTGGCCGCGGTGGAGGGCTACGAGCTCCGCGCGTTGAGCGCGAGCAGCGCCGAGTCGGCGCGCGTGGCCGGCGAGAAGTACGGCGTGCCGCTGACCTTCGGCGACGCCGGGGAGCTGGCGCGGCACCCGGAGGTCGACCTGGTCGTGGTGGCCGTGAAGGTGCCCGAGCACCGGGCCCTCATCGAGCCCGCGCTGGCCGCGGGCAAGCAGGTGCTGAGCGAGTGGCCGCTGGGCGTCAGCCTCGCGGAGACGCGGGAGCTGGCCGAAGCCGCGAAGGACGGTCAGACGGCCGTCGGGCTGCAGGGCCGCTCCGCGCCGGCGTTGCGCTACCTGCGTGACCTCATCAAGGACGGCTACGTCGGCCGCGTGCTGTCGACGTCCCTGATCGCGTCCGGCGGGAACTGGGGCTCGAGCGTGCGCGCCGGCCGCGACTACCAGCTGCACCCCGAGGGCGGGGCGACGCTGCTGACCATCCCGTTCGCGCACACCGCCGACACGCTGCACATGGTGCTCGGCGGGTTCGCCGAGCTGTCGGCCACGATGGCGACCGTCCGGCCGCGGGTGCGCGACGAGGTCACCGGCGACGCCGTCCCGATGACCGTGCCCGACCAGATCGCCGTCTCCGGGGTGCTCAACGGCGGCGCGATCGCGTCGCTGCACCTGCGCGGCGGCACGTCGCCGGCCACGGACTTCCTCTGGGAGATCAACGGCACCGAGGGCACGCTGGTCGTCAACGCCGCGGACCCGCTGTTCTGGATCTCCAAGCTGACGTTGCGCGGCAGTCGCACCGGGACCCTCGAGCGGCTCGCCGTGCCGGCGCGGTACGAGCTGCCGCAGCTGGCCGGGCGCGCGTCCGAACCGTCGTACAACGTCGCGCACGCGTACGCGCGCCACCTCAAGGGCGACCTGCCGGACTTCGGGCACGCGCTGCGGGTGTACCGGGTACTGGACGCCGTCCAGCGGTCGGCCGACACCGGGACCCGGGTTCACCCGGACGCAGAGTAACTGTTACCGGCGGTAGTAGCTTTTCCGTCGACCCGGACTTACTCTCGGGTAATGGACGACGTTGTCTACGACCGCGCAGGCCGGGGCGAACCGCTGGTGCTGATCCACGGCATCGGGCACCGCCGCCAGGCCTGGTCACCGGTGTTTCCGCTGCTCACGCCGTATCGTGACGTCATCGCCGTCGACCTGCCCGGCTTCGGCGAGTCACCCGAGCCGTCCGGCGGTTACGGCGTCGAGCCCGCGCTGGTGATGTTCAAGGAGCTCTTCACCGAGCTCGGCCTCGACCGGCCGCACGTCGCGGGCAACTCGCTCGGCGGCCTGCTCTCGCTGGAGCTCGGCCGGGCCGGCCTCGTCCGCAGCGTCACCGCGCTGTCGCCGGCCGGCCTGTGGAACCGGCGGCAGAAGGTCTACGCGATCGCGACGCTCAAGGCCCACCGCGCGCTCGCCCAGCGCACTCCGCCGCACGTCGTGCGCCGCATCGCCGCGACGGCGGCCGGGCGGAGGGCACTGACCGGCATGATCGTCGGACGGCCCGAGCTGCAGAGCCCCGAGACCGTCGTCGAGGACGCGCACGCACTCGCGACCGCGCCGGGCTTCGAGCCGACCGCCGCACAGTCGCGTGGCGGCTTCCGGTTCACCGGTCCCGTCACGAGCATCCCGGTGACGATCGCCTGGGCCCAGCACGACCGGATCCTCGCCCGGCCGCGCGTCGCCGAGCTGCGGAAGATCGCGCCGGCCGGGACGTTCAAGCTGCTCCCGGGCTGCGGGCACGTGCCGATGAGCGACGACCCGGCCCTGGTCGCGAAGACGCTGCTCGACGGAAGCCGTTAGATGACATTCGCTTTACGTCCGTCTTTTGACCCTGGTAGTTGACTCCGCCGCCAGGCAGAATCCTCCGCCGTGCGCCCGTGTGGGGACCTTGGGCGCGAATCGGAGGAAACACGCATGAGGCTTTCAACCCGGCTCGTGGTGCTCGCCGCGGCCGCGCTGGCGACGACGGCGGTGACCACCGCACCCGCGTCCGCGGGCCAGCGCCCGGACCCGACCACCGACGTCCGGATCATCGCTTTCAACGACCTGCACGGGAACCTGGCGCCGCCGACCGGCTCCAGTGGCCGCGTCACGCAGTCCGACGGGACCACTGTGGACGCCGGTGGTGCCGCTTACCTGGCGACGCACGTGAAGCAGCTGCGGTCGCAGGTGCGCAACTCGTTCGTCGTTTCCGCCGGTGACAACATCGGCGCGTCGCCGCTGACCTCGGCGCTGTTCCACGACGAGCCGACCATCGACTTCCTGAACATGCTGGGCGTCAACGCGTCCGTCGTCGGCAACCACGAGTTCGACGAGGGCTACAAGGAACTGCAGCGCATGCAGTTCGGCGGCTGCCACCCGACCGACGGTTGCCAGTTCGACAAGAAGTTCAAGGGTGCGGACTTCCCGTTCCTCGGGTCCAATGTGTACTTCACCAACGGCCTGCCGGCGCTGCTGCCGTTCACCGTCAAGTTCGAGGGTGGCGTGCCGATCGGCGTCATCGGCGCGACGCTGAAGGACCTGCCCTCGGTCGTCACGCCGGAGGCCATCAAGGGCCTGAAGTTCGGTGACGAGGTCGAGGCGATCAACCGCACCGCGAACCTGCTCGACTTCCTCGGCGTCAAGTCCCAGGTCGTGCTGCTGCACCAGGGTGACAGCACCGAGCTCGAGGGGCCGAACGACTGCCGGGTCCTGCCGGGCCCGGCCACCGCGATCGCGAAGGCGGTGACCCCGAAGGTCGACGCGATCTTCACCGGCCACAGCCACCAGCAGTACAACTGCGTGATCAACGACCCGGCCGGCCAGCCGCGGCCGGTCATCCAGGGCGCGTCCTTCGGCCGCCTGCTGTCCGTCGTGGACCTGAAGATCAACCTGAAGACGCGCGACGTCGTCCGGTCGGCGACCCAGGCGCACAACGAGATCGTCACCCGCACGGTCACCCCGGACCCGGCCGTGGCGGCGCTGGTCGCCGACGCGACGGCGAAGGCCGCCCCGATCGGGAACAAGCAGGTCGGCACGATCACCACGGACCTGAAGGCGGCGGGGAACGCGGCCGGCGAGTCGGCGCTCGGCGACGTCATCGCCGACGCGCAGCTGGCGGGCACGCAGTCGAACAACGCGGTCATCGCGATGACCAACCCGGGTGGCATCCGCGCCGACCTGACCTACGCGTCGTCCCCGGCGGGCGAAGGCGACGGCGTGGTGACCTACAGCGAGGCGTTCACCGTCCAGCCGTTCTCGAACATCATGCAGACGATCACGCTGACCGGCGCGAACCTGAAGAACGTGCTGGAGCAGCAGTGGGCGCCGGGCGTGAACCCGAAGTTCCTGCAGATCTCGAGCTCGCTGCACTACAGCTACTCGGCGTCCGCGCCGCAGGGCTCGCGGGTCTCGAACATCACGGTGAACGGCACGCCGGTCGACCCGGCGGCGACGTTCCGCGTGTCGGTGAACAACTTCCTCGCCGCCGGCGGTGACGGCTTCACCGAGTTCACCAAGGGCACGAACCTGGCCGGCGGGCCGGTCGACCTGGACGCGCTGACCGCGTACCTGGGCGCCCACCCGAACCTGGCTCCGCCCGCGGCGGACCGGATCACCCTGCTGCCGTAGGTCCGGTTCTTCCAAGACGCCGGGTCGACAATGGACCCATGACGACTTGGGAAGACGTCGTCCGCCTGGCCTCGGAACTGCCCGAGGTCGAGGCGGCGACCTGGTACCGCACGCCCGCGCTGAAGGTGGCGGGCAAGGGGTTCGCGCGGCTGCGCACCGAGGCCGAAGGCGGCCTGGTCGTGATGTGCGGCCACGACGAGAAGGCGGCGTTGCTGGAATCCGGCGACGCCGCCTTCTTCACGACACCGCACTACGACGGATCCGGCTCGATCATCGTCGACCTGGAGAAGGTCGAGGTCGATCAGCTGCGTGAGCTGCTCGAAGAGGCGTGGCGGCTCAAGGCGCCTCGCCGGCTCACAACCTGAGCTCGCCCTTGAGCATGCTCATCAGGATCATGTCGTGGCGCTCGCCGTCCAGTGCGACGAACGCTTCGCGGTGGCGGCCGTCCTCGGTGAAGCCGACCTTGCGGTAGACGTGCCGCGCGCGCTCGTTCTCGGCGACCACCCAGAGCGTGATCATGTGCAGCCGCATCGAGTTGAAGCCGTAGCGGCACATCAGGCGCAGCGCCTCGGTGCCGTAACCGCCGCCGCCCCGGTAGCCGGCGTCGCCGATGTAGATGTCCAGTTCGGCGTTGCCGATCTCGGGCTCGGCGTCGCGCAGGTCGATGATGCCGACGAGCTTGCCGTCCGCCTTGGCCTCGATCCCGAGCACGACCAGCTCGTAGCTGTTGACCGGGCGTTCTTCGGCGCGTTTGCGGATCTGCGCGAGCGAGCGCGGGTGGCTGTTGTTCATCCAGCGGCCGACCTCGGGGTCGTGCACCCACCCGTGGATCTTCTCGGCGTCCTCCGGTTCGAGCGCCCGCAGCCGGACGAGCTCCCCCTCGAGCATTTCTCCCCCTAGTCCCGCTTGAGCAGCAGGAAGTCGTGGACGTTCAGCAGGCCGAGGAACTGCCGCACGGGGGTCGGCATGGCCTGGCGCGACTCATCATGCACGAGCCGTGCCCCGTGTACGTGCAGGTTTTTCCGCCGCGTGACGATCGTGCAGCCGTCCGCGGCCAGCACGTTCTTCACCCAGTCGGCGTCGGGCCCGTAGGTCAGCGCGACGACGAAGCCCTCCGCCGTGCGGAAGACGTTCACCGGCGTCCGGTACTCCCGGCCCGACTTCCGTCCCTTGTGGACGATCATGCCGAAGCCGGGGGCCCAGTTGACGACGTATTTGTTGACGCGGTTGGTGGCGACCCGGTTGAACCGGGCGAGCCCCTTGGGAAGCACCATGCGGAACACAATATCAACGCGCGGTGAATTTAACGACCGGTCGACCCCGCCTCCCGGTCCGTCGTCGCCCGATGGTGGGATACGGGGCATGTCGACCGAGTGGCCGCTGCGCCAGGACCCGGAAGCCCCGGTGATCATCGCTCTGGCGCTGGTTTCCGACCCGGACGCGCTGGGCTTCGTCGTGCTGGACGACGAAGACGACTGGTTCATCAGCGACGGCACCGAGCTGTCCGAAGACGTGCTGGTCAACCGCGAGAACTTCGGCAAGCTCTCGGTCCGCGAGGCCCTCGAGCTGCTCCCGCAGCTGGCGGCGCTGGCCGAGATGCCGACGGGCATGGCCGCCGACTGGGACCCGGACCACCGCGCGTGGCTGCTCTCGTCGGTCACCGGCTCCGACGACGAGGACGAGGACATCCGGCTGCTCGCCGAGCGCCGCGCCGCCTGGGAGTTCGCGGGTTCGCCGGACGACGAAGTGCAGATCAGCAGCGGCCTGACCGAGATCCCGACCGGCCCCGAGCGCCCGGTCCGCGCGGTCCGCCAGGTCGTCCGCGAGCAGGACGGCACGTGGCTGTTCGTCGGCTTCGAGGTCCCGGAAGCGGAGGACTTCGAGGTCGAGGGCCTGGAGCTGGAGCACGTCGCGAAGCTGTACCCGGACGTCAGCACCGTCCTGAAGGCGGCGCCGGGCCAGGTCTACGACCGCGCGACCCCGGACAGCGACTGGGAGCTCGTCGAAGGCTGAGAGAAAAGTCCGGCGCGGTTGTCCCGGAGACGTCCGCGCCGTTCGTCCTTACAGTGAGAGCCGGCGATCGGCGCCGGTCGACCCGCTGTGAGGAGCTGTCATGCCCCAGTACGCCGCCATCATCTACGCCTCCGACGTCGACCCGACCGGGCCCGAGGCCACCGAGCTGATGCAGGACTACAACGAGTTCGGGGCGGCCGCGCGGGCCGTGATCCGCGGGGGCGCGGCCCTCTACCCGACCGCGACCGCGACGACCGTGCGCGTCGCCGGCGGCAAGGGCGGCGACATCGTCACCACCGACGGCCCATACGCCGAGACGAAGGAAGCCCTCACCGGCTTCTACCTCATCGAGTGCGCCGACCTCGACGAAGCCGTCAAGGTCGCGGCGCAGATCCCGGGCGCCTGGGATGGCGCGATCGAGGTCCGGCCGGTCGTCGAATTCGGCAAGTGACCTTCGCCGGTGACGCGGTCGCGCGGCTGGTCCGGGACGAGGGCACCCGGGTACTGGCCACGCTGGTCCGCGTCACCGGCAGCGTCGACCTGGCCGAAGACGCGGTCCAGGACGCCGTGGTCCGCGCCCTCGAAACGTGGCCACGCGACGGCGTCCCCGGCAATCCACGCGGCTGGCTGCTGGTCGCGGCCCGCCGTCGAGCGGTCGACGTCGTCCGCCGCGAGGCGAAGCGGCTCGGGAAGGAGGCCGACGCGATGCCCGCCGTCGACCCTTTCCCCGACCCGCTCGCGGTCCGCGACGACCTGTTGAGGCTGGTCTTCACCTGCTGCCACCCGGCGTTGTCGCTGGACGCGTCCGTGGCCTTGGCCCTCCGCACGCTGGGCGGGTTGTCGACGGCGGAAGTGGCCCGCGCGCTGCTGCTCCCCGAAGCGACGCTGGCGAAACGCCTGACGCGCGCGAAGCAGAAGATCGCCCAGGCGCACATCCCCTACCGCGTCCCCGCCGCCGACGAACTCCCGGCGCGGCTGTCCGGGGTGGCGTCGACGGTCTACCTGATCTTCAACGAGGGCTACACGGGCCGCGATTCGCTGACGGCCGAGGGTGTGCGCTTGGCGCGGTTGCTCGCGGAACTGATGCCGGACGAGCCGACCGCCCTCGGTCTCCTGGCGCTGGTCCTGCTGCAGGACGCCCGCCGCGCGGCCCGCACCTCCGCGGGTGTGCCGGTGCTGCTGGCCCAGCAGGACCGCTCGCTGTGGGACCCCGACCTGATCAAGGAGGGCGTCTCGTTGGTGGGCGTGGGCCTGCGCCGGACGCCGTCGGTCCCGAACCCGTACGTGGTCCAGGCGGCGATCGCGGCCTGCCACGACCTGGCGCCGTCGTACGCCGAGACGAACTGGGACGCGGTGATCTCCTGGTACGACGTGCTTCTGTCGGTCCAGGACACGGCCGTGGTCCGCCTGAACCGCGCGGCCGCGGTGGCTGAGCGGGATGGGCCGGCGGCGGCTTTGGCTTTGGTGGAAGCATTGCCCGGTTTGGCGGGCTACCCGTGGTGGCACGCGTCGCGCGCGGAGTTGTTGCACCGCTTGGGTTCCCCGGCGGCGTCCGAGGCGTTGGACCGCGCGGTGGAAACCGGGCTCCCGGCCGCCCACGTGACGCACCTGCGAACACGCCTCAATCCACAGTAGACGGCGGAATTCGGGGCGGGAAAAGCGAAAAGCCCCGGACGTGAATCCGGGGCTTTCGGCTGAGAGCGGATGACGGGAATCGAACCCGCGTATTCAGCTTGGGAAGCTGATGTTCTACCATTGAACTACATCCGCAGTGCGTGGTCAGCATACACGGCGTGGAGATCCTCCTGTCCAGACCCTCCCCTCCTTGACGTCGGCGCGTCAAGTGACAACACTTGTTGTCGACGTTGGAGGTGGGCCGGATGGATGATCCCGAGCTGTTCCGGGAGGGTGGGTTCCGGCTTGCTTCGCGGTTGTTCATCGAGGGGGACATCCGGGGTGACGAGCGGCAGGTCGCGCGGCTTCGGGAGTTCGCCCAGGTCGAAGACCGGCTGGCCGATGACGTGGTCGCCTGGATGGCGCAGCAGCCCAGGGGGCAGGGGCACCGGCGCTTCGAGGACGCCCTCGAGAACGGCGTGGAGGCCGAGGGGCCGCTGAAGGCCTTCTTCGACGCTGTCGAGGCGAAGCCGTACTGGGTTGACGACGAGCGGCTCGAGCGGGGTGCCAGGACCATCACCCGGGCCGGGTTGCTGGGGCTCTTTCCGCTCGGGGACATGTCGCTCATGGGCGGTTACCTCGCGTCGCGCGCGACGAAGTCGCTGGTCGGGACCGGGGAGATCGAGAACAAGGCGACTCGGCGGCTCGTCGAGACCGCGGCCTGGTGGATCGACGTCACCACGCCCGGCGCCCTGAAACACGGGCGAACCGGGTACGCGTCCGCGCTTCGGATCCGGCTGGTGCACGCCCACGTGCGCGCGGCCATGAACCGGCGGGACGACTGGGACTACGCCGCCTGGGACAAGCCCGTCAACCAGGTGCAGACCGCCGGGACGTTGCTGCTCTTCTCGCTCGTCTACGTCTTCGGCACGCAGCTGCTCGGCCTGCGCTACTCCGCCCGCGAGCGCGGCGACATCCTGCACCTCTGGCGCTACATCGGGTGGCTCATGGGCGTCGACGACGAGTTGCTGCCCAGCGGCGAAGAGGACGCGTGGCGGCTGCTCTGGCTGCTCGCCGCCACCGAGTTCATCCCGGACGACGACTCCAAGCGGCTCGCGAAGGCGCTGGTCGAGGCCAACGCCGCCGTCGGGGAAGGGCGCGGGGCCGTGGGGAAGGTGCTGTCGCACGTCTCCGTCGCCGTGCACTCCTCGATCAGCAGGCTCGTGCTCGGGAAGACCAACGCCGACTTCCTCGGCCTGCCGAACGACCCCGTCGCGCAGGCCGTGATCGTCGGTGTCGCGGGGGTCAACTTCGCCGCCGAGACGGTGCGGCGGTTCATCCCCGGGGCCACCGCGCTGCAGGAACGGATCGGCGAGGCCGGACGCCGCGGGTACGTGAAGCGGCTCGAGAAGATCTTCTCGCCCGACACCACGTACGCGCAGCACATGCGGGCCGCCTGAACCCACCGGATAGGCTTCCCGGCGTGCTGCTCAGTGACCGTGACCTCCGCAAAGAGCTCGACGCCGGCCGGCTCGGCATCGACCCCTTCGATGCCGGCATGGTCCAGCCGTCCAGCGTCGACGTCCGGCTCGACCGGTTCTTCCGCGTCTTCAACAACAGCAAGTACACCCACATCGACCCGCAGCTGCAGCAGGACGAGCTGACCTCCATGGTCGAGAAGGAGGGCGACGAGCCCTTCGTGCTGCACCCGGGCGAGTTCGTGCTCGGCTCGACGTTCGAGCTCGTCACCCTGGCCGACGACCTGGCCGGCCGTCTCGAGGGCAAGTCGTCGCTCGGCCGGCTCGGGCTGCTGACCCACTCGACCGCGGGCTTCATCGACCCCGGCTTCTCCGGGCACATCACGCTCGAGCTGTCGAACGTCGCGAACCTGCCGATCACGCTCTGGCCGGGGATGAAGATCGGCCAGCTGTGCATCTTCCGGCTCTCCAGCTCGGCCGAGCACCCGTACGGCTCCAGCGAGGCCGGGTCCCGCTACCAGGGCCAGCGCGGCCCGACGCCGAGCCGGGCCTACAAGAACTTCCACCGCGTCGACACCTGGCGCTAAACGCTCACCTTCTCGTCCCAGTCGATGTGGTGGTTCCACATGAACGCGTTCGGGTCCTCGGTCTGCGGCTTCGCGAACGCGCGCTTGATGAAGAAGTCGCGGATCACCCGGCCGACCGGGCCGGTCACCTTGTCGTCGCCGTTGCGCTTGCCCCGGGCGACCACCGCTTCGACGCGCTCGCGCCGCAGGCCTTCGTAGGTGGCCAGCGCCTGCACAACGTCCGGCACGTCGCGCAGGCATCTGCCCAGCGTGACGGCGTCTTCGATGGCCATCGACGCGCCCTGACCCGCCGCCGGTGACGTCGCGTGGGCGGCGTCGCCGATGATCACCATGCGGCCGCGGTGCCAGACCGGGACCGTCGGGAAGTCGTACGTCGGCCACGCCGGGTAGACGTCGCGGGTCGCGCGGATGACCTCGGCCGCCGGCGTCCGGTCGCGCGCCACCAGATCCAGCAGCTCGGCTCGCAGTTTCTCGCCGGCCAGCGTGGCCAGCTCGGACGCGGTCGGCTCGGTCTTGCGGGCCGGGTTCGCGAACCACCAGACGCGCCCGTCCGGGGCGACGACGTGGCAGAAGAACAGCTTCTTGCCGAAGACCATGTTCAGCACGCCCGGCTCGTCCGGCAGCCTCAGGCCTTCGGCGAACCCGCCGGTGTTGAGCGTCGGCACGTACCGCGGTGCCGGGGCGTCCGGGTCGATGATCGTCCGGACGCGGGAGCGGAGGCCGTCGGCGCCGATCAGGAGGTCGCCGGAGGCCTGGGAGCCGTCCGAGAAGTCGGCTTTGACCTGCGAAGACGTCTGGTTCGCCCCGATCAGGCGCTTGCCGTACCCGGCGTGGATCCCGCGCCGCGTGGCTTCGTCGCGCAGGGCGACGTACAGGTCGGAGCGCAGCACGGTCTGGCTGACGGTGCCGTCCGGCAGCGCGCCGCCGAGCGGGAACTCGGCCAGCCGCGTGCCGTCGCCGAGGCCGATCGACATCTTCGGCGAGTCGAAGCCGGTGCTCTTGACGACGTCCTTCAGACCGAGCGGCAGCAGCGCGTCCAGGCCGTTCACCGCCAGCGTCAGGAACGCGCCGACGCCCTCGGCGCCGCGGTCGTAGGCCTCGAACAGCAGTGGTTCGTGGCCGGCTTCGTGCAGCGCGATGGCCGTGATCGTCCCCGCGATCCCGCCACCGATGATCAGTGCCCGTGTCATGTTGTTCATCCTCTCGAAACTCTTAGAAACTAATTCGTTCTGTCGAACTAAAGAGTGGGCTAGGCTGGTCGCCGTGTCAAGCGAGCGAGCGAAGCTGGTGGAAGAGGTCCTGCTCGGGGCCCGTGAGCTGTCGACGGAGACGGTGATGTTCCACACCGCGATCGCCGAGACGCGCGGGCTGTCGCCGGTCGAGAGCAAGGTGCTGGACTACCTCGCCCGGCTCGGCCCGCAGATGCCGAAGGAGCTGGCGCGGCTCTCCGGGCTCGCGCCCGCGTCGGTGACGGCGCTGATCGACCGGCTCGAGCGCAAGGGGTTCGTCAGCCGCGAGCCGCACCCGGACGACCGGCGCAAGGTCCTCATCGCGCTCGACCCGGGGGCGATCGAGCGCAGCACGCACCTCTGGGACCACCTGGTCGCCAAGGTCCTGGAGCTGTGTGAGCGCTACTCCGACGACGAGCTCCGCACGGTTGTCGGGTTCGTCGCCGCGGCCGCGGCCATCACCCACGAGTCGACGGTGCGGCTGACGGATTCCCCGGGCGGGTGATCACCGGGGTCAAAAAGGGCGGGAAAGACGGGCGCGTGCCAGGCTCCGGAAGTCGCCTCGGCCCCCGGGAGTGCTCGTATGCCGCTGTCCAGAAAACCACTTCGGCTTCTGCTGGTCCTGGCCCTGGTTTTCGCGGCTTCCGCAATCACACCATTGGCTGAAGCGACGGTCGTCAAGCCGTTCCAGCTGAACTACAACGACGTCGTCTACGGCGATTTCCTCTACGCGGGCAACGGCGTGGTCCGGTGCCCGGTCAACGCGGACAACGCGCCGACCACCGGCAGCGGCAACACGCCCGCGACCTGCGCGAACACCGCCGACCGGCGCGACACCCTCGTCAACGACAACTTCTTCATGCAGTGGGCCGACGTCGACGCCGACCGCGGCACCTTCGATTCCGCCAAGGCGACGGTCACCATTCCGCCGGGCGCGAAAATCGTCTTCGCGCGGCTCAACTGGGCCGGTAACACCGGCGCCTACACGACGTCGCCGGGAGTGTTGTCGCCGACGAAGATGTGCCAGTCGCGCAACAACAACACCGCCGCGATCGTGCCGCCCGGAACACCGGCGAAACAGGACGTCCGGCTCACCGTCGGCGACGGGAAATCCGTCGACGTGCCGCCCGCGGCCTACACCGAGGACCCGCTCGACACCTTCAGCGGCGGCCAGTACTACTCGGCTTATGCCGACGTCACCAAGCAGTTCGCCGCCGCGCCGACCGGGTCCGCGCTGGACCTGACCGTCGGCAACGTCTGGGCGCCGAAGGGCTTCAACTGCATGGGCGGCTGGTCGGTCGCCCTGGTCTACGCCTACCCGGAACGCAACGCCGACTACGCGCCGAACAAGCGCGAGGTGTTCGTCTACGACGGGCACGTCCGGCAGAACAGCACCGACAGGCCCACGAACACGACGATCACCGGGTTCCGCGCCGCCGCCGCGGACGCGCACGTCGGCGTCACCGCCTACGAAGGCGACTGGGGCATCTCCGGCGACCAGTTCCTGATCAACGACAAACCGGCCGCCGAACCGTCGGCTGGCGGGACGTCGAACTTCTTCATCTCCAACGCCGACGGTGCCGCCGATCCCGCGGTGAAGAACAACTTCAGCGTGGACGCCAAGTCGTTCAACGTCGACACCATCCCGGCCGGCGCGACCAGCGCCAAGCTCGGCTTCGCCACCAGCGGCGACTCCTACCTGGCGCAGAACCTCGCCTTCTCGACGCCGGTGCCCGAGCTTCAGATCAGCAAGCGCGCGGAACCGGCCCAGGTGCACCCGGGTGAGCAGGTCACGTTCACCATCGTCGTGACCAACCCGAGCGGCGCCCCGGCGTCCGGGGTGAAGGTCGCCGACGACGCGTTCCCGGCGTGCGGCAAGGACATCGGCACGCTCAAGGGCGGCCAGACGGTCAGCTACACCTGCACCGCGACCGCGCCGGACAAGGACTTCACGAACACCGCGAAGGCCACCGGCACCAGCGCGCTCGGCGATCCGCTGGACGGCACGGCAACCACGTCGGTGAACGTCATCCACCCGGCCATCGGCATCACGAAGACCGCCGACAAGGCCGCCTACCGCGTCGGCGACACCGTGACCTTCACGCTTAAGGTCACCAACACCGGCGACGCCAACCTGACCGCGCTGCAGGTCACCGACCCGAAGACGCCGTCGTGCGCACAACGGCTCGGGGGCGTACTGAAGCCCGGCGAGACCCGCACCCTCACCTGCACGACGAAGGCCCCGGTCGCCGACGGCGTCAACACCGCGACCGCCAGTGGCGTCGACGGCCTCGGCAAGCAGGTCACGGCCACCGCCGACGCACCCGCGCCGACGATTGCCCCGGCCATCGACGTCACCAAGACCGCCACCCCGCCGGTGATCCACGCCGGTGAGGCCGTCACGTGGACGATCACCGTCAAGAACACCGGTGACAGCCCGCTCGCGCCGGTGAAGCTCACCGACGACACGACGACGTCGTGCTCGCGCACCTTCGGCACCCTCGACGCGGGCGCGTCGCAGACCTACACCTGCACCGCGAACCCGTCGAAGACCACGACGAACACGGTCACCGCCACCGGCACCGACCGCTCCGGCCAGCCGGTCACGGACACGGCCAAAGCGACCGTCACCGTGATCAGCCCGGCGCTGACCATCACGAAGGACGCCTCACCGGCGACCGTCCGCACCGGCGACCAGATCACGTTCACGATCACCGTCACGAACTCCGGTGACGTGCCGCTGACCGACGTCGCGGTCACCGACGACCGGACCCCGGCGTGCGCGAAGACGTTCGGCACCCTGGCGCCACAAGCGAAGCAGACCTACACCTGCACCGCCCCGGCACCGGCCGACGACTTCACGAACACCGCGACGGCCACCGGAAAGGACCAGCTCGGCCGCGAGGTGAAGGTCACCGACGACGCGGTCGTCGACGTGATCCACCCGGCGATCACGATCGTCAAGGACGCCGCGCCCGCGCAGGTCCGCGAGGGCGACACCGTGACCTGGACGATCACCGTGACCAACACCGGCGACGTGCCGCTCACCGATGTCGCCGTCGCCGACGACAAGGTCGCGCCGTGCGCGAAGCCGCTCGGAACCCTGGCGCCACGGGCGAAGCAGACGTACACCTGCACCACCGTCGCGGGCAGCGAAGGCTTCACGAACACCGCGAAGGCCACCGGCACCGACCCGACGAAGCGGCCCGTGGACGCGTCCGACGACGCCTCGTTCACCGTGCAGCACCCGGCCGTCACGATCACCAAGGACGTCACCGGCGGGCCCTTCCGCCAGGGCGACACCGTGCCGTTCCGGATCACCGTCCGCAACACCGGTGACGTGCCGCTGACCGGTGTCCACGTGGCGGACGCGCTCGTCGCGGGTTGTGCGCAGACCTTCGACGGCCCGCTCGAACCCGGTGGCACGTGGGGCTTCGGCTGCACCGGCACCGCGCCGGCCGACGACTTCACGAACACCGCGCAGGTCACCGGCACCCCACCGGTCGGCCCCGTCGTGACCGCCATTGATACAGCCGCAATCGACGTGATCCACCCGGGTATCGCGATCACCAAGGACGCCGACCCGAAGGTCGTCCGCGCGGGCGACACCGTGACGTTCACGATCACCGTGACGAACACCGGTGACAGCCCGCTGAAGGACGTCTTCGTGGCCGACCGGCTCGCCCCGGAGTGCGCCCAGCGTCTCGGCACGCTGGCACCCCAGGCGAAGCAGACTTACACCTGCAAGCTCGTGGCCGGCGAAGCGGACTTCACCAACACCGCCGCCGCCAACGGAACCGACGGCACGAACCGCCCGGTGACGGCGACCGCCGAGGCCGCGGTGGACGTGATCCACCCGGCGATCAGCATCACCAAGGACGCCGCGCCCGCCCAGGTTCGTGAGGGCGACACAGTGACGTTCACGATCGTCGTGAAGAACACGGGCGACGTGCCGCTGACCGAAGTGTCCGTTGTGGACAGCCGGACGCCGTCGTGCGCTCAGACCATCGGCTCCCTCCCTCCCGGTGCCGAACAGCACCACTCCTGCACGGTAACCGCGGGCACCGACAGTTTTACGAACACGGCCACCGCGACCGGAACGGATCCGACCGATCGCCAGGTCACGGCCACCGACGATGCGTCGTACACCGTGCTGCACCCGGGGCTGTCCATCACGAAGGACGTCAAGGGCGGGCCGTTCCGCGAGGGCGACACGGTGACGTTCACGATCACCGTCGAGAACACCGGCGACTCCCCGCTCGCCGACGTGACGGTGACCGACGAGACCGCGCCGCAGTGCGCGAAGACGTTCGAAACGCTGGCACCGAAGGAAAAGCAGGCCTACGACTGCACGATGACCGTCCCGGCGGACGACGTCGTCAACACGGCGAAGGTCACCGCGAAGCCGCCGACCGGCCCGCCGCTGGACGCCAACGACGACGCGAAGGTCGACGTCATCCACCCGGGCGTGAAGATCACGAAGGAGGCTTCGCCGAAGACGGTGCGTGAAGGCGACGAAGTCACCTTCACGATCGTCGTGACGAACACCGGTGACGTCCCACTGTCCACTGTGGCCGTCACCGATGGCGTGACGCCGGGCTGCGCCAAGACGTTCGACAGCCTGGCGCCCGAAGCCGTCCAGACCTACACCTGCACGACCAAGGCCCCTTCGGACGACTTCACGAACACCGCGGGTGTCACCGGCACCGACCCGACCGGCCGCTCGGTGACGGCCACCGCCACCGCCGGGGTCGACGTCATCCACCCGCGGATCGCCCTGATGAAGGACGCGACGCCGTACGAGGTCCGTGAAGGCGACACCGTCACCTTCACCATCCTCGTGAAGAACGTCGGTGACGTGCCGCTGACCGACGTCACGGTCGCCGACGACCGCACCCCGGCCTGCGCGCACACCGTCGCGGCCCTGGCGCCCGACGGTGAAGAGACGTACACGTGCACCACCGTCGCAGGCAAGGACGGCTTCACCAACACCGCCACGGCCACCGGCCAGGACCCGACGAACCGGCCGGTGACGGCGACCGGCGACGCCACCTTCGTCGTCCAGCACCCGGGCCTGACCATCACCAAGAACGTCCGCGGCGGCCCGTTCCGCACCGGCGACTCGGTGCCGTTCGACATCGTGGTGACCAACACCGGCGACGTCGACCTGCACTCGGTGACGGTCGCCGACTCGATCGCCCCCGAATGCGTGCGCAGCATCGGCGCGCTGCCGGTCAAGGGGGTCGAGCGCTACGCGTGCACCATGACCGCGCCGGCCGACGACGTCACGAACGTCGCGAAGGTGACCGGGACGCCGCCGACGGGCGACCTCGTGACCAGCGAGGCGAAGGCGGACGTCGACGTCATCCACCCGGCGGTGAAGATCGACAAATCGGTCTCGCCCGAGCAGGTGCGGCCGGGCGACGAGGTCACGTACACGATCACGGTGACCAACACCGGCGACGTGCCGCTGTCGACCGTGGCCGTCACCGACGACAAGACGCCGGGTTGTGCCTTCACCGTCGCGAAGCTGGACGTCGGTGGCAAGGAGACGCGCCAGTGCACGGTCGCCGTGCGCGAGGACGTCACGAACGTCGCGTCGGTGACCGGCGACGACCCGACCGGGCGACCGGTGACCGCGTCGGACGACGCCAGCGTCAACGTGATCGGCCCGGGGATCACCGTGACGAAGACCGGTCCGGCAAAGCCGGTTCTGCCGGGCCAGGAAGCGGTGTTCACGGTCGTCGCGAAAAACACCGGCGACGTTACGCTGACCGGCGTAACGCTGAATGACCCGATCGCGCCGAAATGCTCGATCGTGATCGGGACGCTCGCGCCCGGAGAATCGTCGAAACCGGTGACCTGTGCCGTGACGATGAGCAATGACGACATCACGAACACGGTGACCGCGACCGGCGACGACCCGAACGGAAAACCCGTCACGGCGACCGACGACGCCCCGGCGAAGGTGGCAAAACCCGCGATCGACCTGCAGAAGGAAGCTGATCCGACGATCCGTCCCGGTGGGACGGTGACCTTCACCCTCGTGGTGCGCAACACCGGGAACGTCGACCTGACCGATGTGGACGTCACGGACCCCGCGTATCCCGTCTGCGCCCGGAAGTTCCCGCGCCTTCCCGTCGCCAGTCACCAGGAATGGACGTGCACGACGACCGCGCCGACCAGTGGTGATGTGCGCAACACCGCGACGGCCACCGGGACGCCCGACACCGAGCAACCCGGGAAACCGGTGCAGGACAGCGCATCCACCACTGTCCACGTGGTGACGCCGCCTGTTTCTCCTGGTCAGGAACCCAAGCCGGCGCCGCTGCCCCAGACCGGCTACGACCCGGTTCCCGCGGGGTGGGTGGCGTTGTCCCTGCTGGGGTGCGGTGTCCTGCTGCTACTGGCCGTCCGAAGGACGCGTCGAAGCTGACGGGAAACCGTTCTCGAAATCGCGTGTTCGCCACAGTGCGAAGAGTGACAGTTCGTTAGGAGGGTTCTCGCTGTAATCGTTCCGTGATACGTTCCTGCGCCGTGTCCCCCATTGGTGAACGTGCTCGCGTGGTGATGGTGTCACTCAGTGTGCTGCTTGGCGTCTTCTCCGCGGCGGCCGGCACCTGGATGGCCACCGCGGAAGGAAACACCGCGGAGGCGGCCGCCGCGGCGCTGGTGCTCCCCAACGAGCCCGGCGGGTCCGGCGGCGCCAGTGGCACGGAGCTGAACGGTCAGGCGAAGGGCACCGGAGGACGTCCGGCGGCACCCACGACGACCTCGTCGGCGGCGCCGACGACGTCCAGCGAGGCGCCGCCCCCGCCCACGACGTCCGCGACGCCGACGCCGACCGAGGCCCCGCCGACCAGCACGAAGCCCGCGGCCCGCGTCGCGTCCTCGATCGCCACCCAGGTCCTCGACCTCGTCAACGACGAGCGCGGGAAGGCGGGCTGCAAGCCGCTGGCCGAGGAGTCGCACCTCACCCAGGCCGCGCAGGACTACAGCGACGACATGTCGGCCCGGAACTTCTTCTCCCACACCAACCCCGAGGGCGTCACGTTCGACCAGCGCATCAAGACCGCCGGCTATTCGAAGCCGGGCGCGGAGAACATCGCGAAGGGGCAGACGTCGGCGGCGCAGGTCATGGACTCGTGGATGAACTCCGAGGGCCACCGCGCGAACATCCTGAACTGCTCACTCACGAAGCTCGGTGTCGGGTTCACCAAGGCCGGCAACTACTGGGTCCAGGACTTCGGGTACTGAGCTACGCCGGGTTGTTCCACCGCTCCGCGATGTCGCCGTAGCGGGCCAGCACGGTCGCGCGCAGGTCGGGATCGGTCCGCGGTACCGGCTCGATGAACACCTCGGTGACGTCGTTGAACGACTCCGTCAGCTCGGCCGCGATCCGGACGCAGGCGCGTTCGAGGTCCGCGGCGCCGAGGGAGTCGTCGAAGTCGACGCGGGTGCAGACGAGGACCTGGTCGGTGCCCATCAGCATGGTCTGCAGGTCGACGACGGCCTCGATCTCCGGCGCGGCGGACAGGTGGTCGCGGACCCCGCGGACGATCTCCGGGTTGGCCTGGCGGCCGATGAGCAGGCCGCGGTTGGTCCGCCCGAGCAGGTAGGCGACGCAGGCGAGCAGCACGCCGATGACGATCGACGCGACGCCGTCCCAGACCTCCGAGCCGGTGAGCTGGTGCAGCCCGATGCCGGCGAACGCGACCAGCAGGCCGACCAGCGCGGCGGAGTCCTCGAACAGCACGGTCTTCGGGGTCGGGTCGTCGATCAGGCGGAGGTAGGCCCAGAAGGACCGATTCTCGGCCTTGGACTCCCGGCGGGTCTGGCGCACGGCCTGCACCCACGACGTGCCTTCCAGCAGGAACGCCACCGCCAGCACGAGGTAGCTGAGGATCGACGTGCTCTGCGCCTCGCCGTGTCCGAAGAGCGTCGAAATGCCCTCGTAGAGCGCGAACATCGAGCCCGACGCGAAGATCGACACGGCGGCCAGCAGCGACCAGAAGTAGCGCTCCTTGCCGTAGCCGAAGGGGTGCACGCGGTCGGCCGGGCGGTCGGAGCGTTTCAACGCCGTCAGCAGCAGGGCCTCGGTGAACGTGTCGGCCACGGAGTGCGCGGCCTCGGACAGCATCGCGCCCGAGCCAGTGATGATGCCGGCGATCAGCTTCATGACCGCGATCGCCAGGTTCACCCCACCGGCGAGCAGGACGGTCAGGGTGCTTTCGCCGCCGGAGTTTTCGGGTTCCTCGCTCACCCTGGTGAGCGTAATGGTCAGAGGCGCCGAAGGCCGTGCAGCACGCGTTCCATGAGTGCGGCCGCCGGACGGCCGTCGGCGCTCACGCGGGTGTCGTGGATGGTCACCAGGCCCTGTTCGGCCATGTCGTCGAGCAGCACCCGGGCGACACCGAGGGGGACGCTGAGCCGGGCCGCGACCTCGGCGACCGAGCGCGGGTGGTGGCACAGGGTCCGGACCGAGCGGAACTCGCCGGTCAGGCGGGCACCGTTCCAGTGCGCGCCGGCGCGCGTCGAGACCATCGCCTCGATGGCGAGGTGCCGCCGGGACTGCGTGCGGCCGCGGGTCAGGACGTACGGGCGCACGAGCGTCCGCGGGCCGTACCCGTGGTCCTGCGCCGGGATGATGCGGGCGGCGAAGTCCTCGTCCATCTCGACGTCGGCGATGTCGAGGACGGGTTCGGCGACGGGCTCGGGAACGCGCTTGGGCGGCGCCGGCCCGGGTTCCGGCACGAGCCGATCGGCGGCCGTCGAGGACGGGAACCGGGCACCGACGCGGCCGACCGAGGACGACGGCTGGGGCAGGGCGATTCGATCGTCGGCGTCTTCCGGGGCGGTGTGGAGAGCGTGCCGACCGGCCGACGGGAAGCGTGCACCCACTCGTCCGGTGGTGGTCCGCCGGTCCTGGCCCATCCTCGCTGCCCCCTGATTCCGCGTAGTCAAAGGTTGACCCCGCTGGCAGCGGTGGCGGCGGGGAAAGGCCAGGATACGCCGGTCGGCCAGCCCATTGGCCAGTGTTTGTCCTTGACTTGCTGCGCCATTCTGGTGATTTTTGCGTGCGCTATTCAGGTAATCGTTTGCCTTGACGAATTCCCAGCTAGTGGACCTTGGGAACACTCACCGGGGTACGAACTCGTCGAACTGTGACAACCAGTAGTGCCACCGTCACGAGGACGAGCGCCGATTGTTCGAATACCGCTGTGGTGCCGGCTTCGATCGCCGTTTTCAGGCCCAGCCAGCAATAGGTGATCAGTGCCCCGGCGGCCAACGGGAACGCCGGCGGGCGCAGACGGGTGACGGCGAACACGGTTGCCACTTCGATCACCAGCAGCAGGCCGACGAGCAGCCACGGCAGGCTGTCCATCGACCGGAACACGAGCTGGAACGCAGAGCTCGCGCCGAGGCCGAGCGCGAACGCGACCCAGGGGTGGCCCGGCGCCGACGTCCGGGCCGGCGCTCGGAACCGGAACGCGGCGACGGCCAGCGCGGCCACGACCAGCGCGGCGCCGGCGAGCTGCGCGGGGTGCGCGACGAAGGGCGCGAAGGAGTAGGTGATGGCGAAGGTGGCAATGGCGCCGACGACCAGCGACACGCTCCAGAGGCTCAGGCCGACCTTCTTCAGCCACGGTTCGCGGCCGAAGAGCGTCTCGGCGACCGCGATCGGCGCGCCGATGCTCCACACGACGTGCAGCGTCAGGACGTACAGCGTCCACGGGCCGCCGATGCCGAGCCCGGGGACGTGCCCGAACGACAGCAGGTCCAGGCCCAGGTAGTGCGGGTTGAACAACGTCTGCGTCAGCAGGCCCTCTTCGAAGACGCCGAAGGCCAGCGCGAGGGTGAGGATGGTCGGCCAGCCGCGTCCGGCGCGTCGGGCGGCTTCGCGGATGAGCAGCGCGGCCGCGCCGTAGAAGGCGACGTAGAGCGCGAACATGCCCAGCTGCTGACCGAGCTCGGGCGGACCGGCCAGGTACTGGTCGCCGAGCAGGAACTCGGCCGTGAACGGGGCGAACAGCACCAGCGTGAGGATTCGCATGCCCTCATCGTCGGGCGGCCGCCGCGCCGGGACCCGGGTCAACGATCACGGCCCGGCCATGACATCCGTCGTGGCCGGGCCGTGTGCGTCAAACCTCTTCGGTGAGTGACGGCGTCCCGAGGGGCACCGGCTTCGGCTCCGGCTTGCGCTTGACCGACTCCAGCAGCATCTGCGCGACGTCGACGATCTCGACCTTCTCGCTCGCGCTGCCGTCGGCCTGCCGGGCCGTGAGGCCGTCGTTCAGCATGACCTTGCAGAACGGGCAGCCCGTCGCGATCTTCGACGGCGCGGTGCCGAGGGCCTCGTCCACGCGCTCGACGTTGATCCGCTTGCCGATCTTCTCTTCCATCCACATCCGCGCGCCGCCGGCACCGCAGCACATCGACTTGTCGCCGTGCCGCGGCATCTCGCGCAGCTGCGCGCCGGTCGCGCCGACGAGCTCGCGCGGTGCCTCGTAGACCTTGTTGTGGCGGCCGAGGTAACACGGGTCGTGGTAGGTGACGTCCTCGGCGACCGGCGCCACCGGCACCAGCTGCTTCTCCCGCACCAGGCGGTTGAGCAGCTGCGTGTGGTGCACGACGTCGAACTGGCCGCCCAGCTCCGGGTACTCGTTGGCGAGGGTGTTGAAGCAGTGCGCGCAGGTCACGACGACCTTGCGCGTCTTGCGCTCCCGTCCCTCGAACACCGAGTTCAGGACCTCGACGTTCTGCTGGGCGAGCATCTGGAACAGGAACTCGTTGCCCGCGCGGCGGGCCGGGTCACCGGTGCAGGACTCCTCCGAGCCGAGCACCTTGTACTTCACGTCGGCCATGTGCAGCAGCTCGGCGACCGCCCGCGTCGTCTTCTTCGCGCGGTCCTCGAACGCGCCGGCGCAGCCGACCCAGAACAGATACTCGGCGTCGCCCATGTCGCCGTCGAACACCGGGACCTCGAAGTCCAGGTCCTCGGTCCAGGCCAGCCGGTCCTTGGCGTTCTGGCCCCACGGGTTGCCCTTGTTCTCCAGGTTCTTGAACATGCCGTTCAGCTCGCTGGGGAACGACGACTCGATCATCACCTGGTAGCGGCGCATGTCGACGATGTGGTCGACGTGCTCGATGTCCACCGGGCACTGCTCGACGCAGGCACCGCAGCTCGTGCAGGACCAGAGGACGTCCGGGTCGATGACGCCGCCGTCGTCGCCGATCAGGGCCTTCTGCGACTCCGCGATCGCGAGGACGTCGATGCCCGCGTACATGTTGTCGCCGGACAGACCGACCTCGTCGCCGGCCATGTCCCGCTTGCCGCCGGCCAGCAGGTACGGCGCCTTCGCGTAGGCGTGGTCGCGCAGCTGCGTGATGAGCAGCTTCGGCGACAGCGGCTTACCGGTGTTCCACGCGGGGCACTGCTCCTGGCAGCGGCCGCATTCGGTGCACGTCGAGAAGTCCAGCCAGCCCTTCCAGCTGAAGTCCTCGATCTTGCCGACGCCGAAGGTGTCCTCGTCCGGGTCGGCCTCCTCGAGGTCGAGGACCTTGCCGCCGCTCGTCATCGGCTTGAGTGCGCCGAGGGCGACGCCGCCGTCCTGCTCGCGCTTGAAGTAGATGTTGAAGAACGCGCTGAAGCGGTGCCACGCGATGCCCATGGTCATCGTGCGGGCGACGACGATCAGCCAGACCGTGGCGCTCATCAGCTTGACGAACGCGAAGACCGTCACCAGGTTCGGGCTGGCCGGCAGCAGCTCGCCGAGCGGGTTCGAGACGAAGGCGGCCCAGGTCGGCGTCTCGTGCGCGCCGAGCGCGGCCTTCGCGGCGCGGACGCCGATGATGCCGATGCCCTCGATCAGGACGACGGCCTCGATGAAGTAGGCCCACTTGAAGTTGGAGCCCTGGAAGCGGCTCTGGCGGTCGGCGCGGCGCGGGTGGTTGCGCTGGCGGATCGCCATCAGCACCAGGATGCCGACGATCGTGCCGAGCCCGAGCAGCTCCATGAGCAGCTGGAACGGCGGGAAGTCGTCGAGGACCGGCCAGCCCCAGGTCGGGACGAACACCTCGCCGTAGGCCTCGAACAGGGCGAGCGAGCCGAGCAGGAAGCCCCACATCACCAGCCAGTGGGCCGGTCCGACGCTGCGCTTCCGGTTCATCCGGGTGTGGGCCGCGAACTCCTTGATCAGCGTCTTCATGCGCGGCATGAAGGGGCCGTTGCGGGTCGCGTCGGGCTGTCCGAGGCGGATGACCCGCACGAAGCGGGCGATCGTCGCGGCGAACATGCCCCAGGCGACGAGGCCGAGCAGGACCGAGATCCCGCCGAGCGTCAGTTGCAGAGCGCCCATCGTTCGGGTGCCTTTCGTCCGGATGGATCAGTGGTGGTGCCGGGAGACTAACCTTCCTTACTGATGAGTAACCCGTTGAGTGGGCCTAAGTCCCACCGATGTGGTGTACGTCGCTCTTTGTTTTGGGACGATCGTTCAGGTATTTTTCACCCTATGGGTGCGTACCTTCTCCTCGCGCTGGCGATCGCCGCCGAGGTCTCCGCGACGGTCTCGCTGAAGCTCTCCGAGGGCTTCTCGAAGGTCGGCCCGTCGATCATCGTGGTGCTCGGGTACGCCGTCGCGTTCGTCGCGCTGTCGTACGTCCTGAAGATGGGGCTGCCGATCGGCGTCGCGTACGCGATCTGGGCCGCCGCCGGGGTCGCGCTGGTCGCGATCGTCGGTGTCGTGTTCCTCAAGGAGCCGGTCAACGCGGCCATGATCGCCGGGCTGGCCCTGGTGATCGGCGGGGTGATCTTGATCGAGATCGGGAGTGCGTCGACGTGAAACTGCAGGCCGACGGCCGGAAGGTCCGCGGCGAGAAGCGGCGGGCGGAGATCATCGAGGCGACGCTGCGGGTGATCGAGCGCGACGGCGTCGCGGGCGTCACCCACCGGACCGTCGCCACCGAGGCCGGCGTGCCCACGACGTCCACGACCTACCACTTCTCGTCGCTGGACGACCTGCTGGTCGCCACGCTCATCTCGTGCGCCCGCGACATGGCGACCGAGGTCTACTGGATGATCGACCGCGCCCGCTCGCGCGGCAGCCGCGGCGCCGAGGAGGTGGCCGGCCTGCTGGCCGAGGCGCTCGGCCCGCGCCGCGGCCGCACGATGGCGGAGTACGAGCTGTACCTGCTCGCCGCGCGCAAGCCCGAGCTGCGCCCGGCGGCGCGGCGCTGGCTGGACGTCCTGACGTCGATGGTCCGGCACGACGACGAAGTGGCGTTCCGGGTGTTCCTCGCCGGCATCGACGGCCTGCTGATCCAGGGCCTGATCGACGACGAGCCGCCCTCCGCCGACGAACTTCGCCCGGTTGTCGACTACCTGCTGAAACCCCGTTGATCTAGCGTCGGCGCATGACGACGAAGCAAGAAGCCGCGGAAGCCGTCCTCGCCGCGAAGGTCCGTCTCGGCCTCAGCTGGGCCCAGCTCGCCGAAACCCTGGACGCCCCGCTGGCCTGGACGACGTCCGCGCTGCTCGGCCAGCACCCGGTGCCCGCGGAACTGGCGGCGAAGGCGGCGCAGGTCCTGGAGCTGGACGCCGACGCCGAAGCCGCGTTGCGCCTGCAGCCGACGCGCGGCGCGCTCGACGACGTGGTGCCGACCGACCCGACGATCTACCGCTTCTACGAGGTCCTGCAGGTGTACGGGCCGACGATCAAGGAGCTGATCCACGAGCAGTTCGGTGACGGGATCATGAGCGCGATCAACTTCAAGCTCGACGTCACGCGCCGCGAGGACCCGGGCGGCGAGCGCGTGCTCGTCACCATGGACGGGAAGTTCCTCAAATATCAGTGGGGCTGAGCCTGTCCGCTGGGTTAGCTTGCCGATCATGCGGACATTCGGCGACTACGAACTCGACGACGACCGGGCGCGGCTGGACCTCGAGGTGGTCTGGAAGTTCCTCTCCACCGAGGCGTACTGGGGCCGCTGGCGCACCCGCGCGCAGGTCGAGGCGGCCGTCGAAGGCTCGTGGCGGGTCGTCGGCGCCTACCGCGGCGGGGAGCTGGTCGGCTTCGCGCGGGCGTTCTCCGACGGCGTCTCGTCCGCCTACCTGGCCGACGTGTTCGTCGTCGACTCCGCACGCGGCACCGGCGTCGGCAAGGAGATCGTGCGCGAGATGATCGACAACGGGCCGGGGGCGGGTTTCCGCTGGATGCTCCACACCGCCGACGCGCACGGGCTGTACCGGCAGTTCGGCTTCGGTGAGCACACGAAGGGCCGTTACCTGGAGCGGGAAGGCGTCAACGCGGAGTCGTTGCGCTGACGTAAGACCGGGCCGGCCCACGTGGTGCCCGGCTCGACGGCGGCGTCGCGCGGGAACCCGGTCGCCATCCCGGCGGGCCTGCCGTCGAGGTCGGCGACCAGGTTGTGCGTGCCCCGAAGTCGTTGCCGCCAGCGCTCTTCAGGCGCGTCGGCCTGATCGGCGAGCGACGCGCTGAACGTCCGCGGTGCGTCGCGCAGGGCGGCGAGGCGGAGGTCGCGCCACTCCCGCCGCCCGTCCGGGCCGATGACCCGGACGGGCGGGAGTGGCATGCCGTCAGCCCTTGTTCTCGTAGACCGGCGTGATCACCGCGCGGGCCAGGGTGTGGCCGAACATGTTGAAGCCGAGGAACGCCGGCGTGGCGTCGCCGTCGATCTCCAGCTTGTCGACGTCGAGGGCGTGCACCGCGAAGTAGTAGCGGTGCGGGCCGTGCCCGGGCGGGGGCGCCGCGCCGAGGAACTGCTTGACCCCGCCGTCACCCTTGAGCGTCACCGCTCCTTCGGGGAGGCCGGAGCCGTCGCCCGCACCCGAGGCCAGCTCGGTCACGGAAGCCGGGATGTTGAACACGGCCCAGTGCCAGAACCCGCTGCCGGTCGGGGCGTCCGGGTCGTAGCAGGTCACGACGAAGCTCTTGGTCTCCGCGGGGAAGCCTTCCCACGACAGCTGCGGTGACCGGTCTTCGCCGCCGGCGCCGAAGATGCCCGAGAGGTGGGGCGTGGCCAGGGTTTCGCCGTCGGCGACGTCGGTGCTGCGGAGGGTGAAGGACGGCACGTCGGGCAGGGATTCGTACGGGCCGGGTTGCTGCGGCATGGATCCTCCTGATCACGGAACTGGAGACCTTCGCCAGGTTAGCCCCGGATCCCGCACCCGCATCTCAGGGAGGGATCTCAGGGTTCTTCGGGGGGTTACCCCCATGTACTGCCCCGGCCCGCGGTTCTACCGTTTTCCCAGCAGAGGGAAATTTCACTGAGGGGACCAACGACCATGGCGCGCCCGCTTCTGGCTCTGGGTGGCATCGTCCTGATCGGCGTCGGC
This sequence comes from Amycolatopsis sp. NPDC049252, assembly GCF_043197175.1. NCBI lineage: Bacteria > Bacillati > Actinomycetota > Actinomycetes > Pseudonocardiales > Pseudonocardiaceae > Amycolatopsis > Amycolatopsis sp. NPDC049252. Next base: position 222,774 of record NZ_JBICSQ010000004.1, on the reverse strand, counting down.
CTGGCGACCGCGTTCGGCTGGGGCTGGGGATCGGACTTCAAGAACGACGCCACGCTTTCGCAGACCATCCGCAGCGTGAAGCTGGAAGGTGACTCGGGCGGGGTGAAGATCCGCACCGGCACCGGGGCGTCGACCGTGCACCAGGAGGTCAACTACCACTGGCGCGGCAACCCGGGCGACACCTTCTACCGCGTCGACGGCGATCAGCTCGTGCTCGGCGACTGCGGCGACAACTGCTCCGTCGGCTTCGAGGTCGTCGTGCCGGCGGGCGTGCCGGTCACCGGCAAGGTCGACTCCGGTGGCCTGGACATCGCCGGGGTGTCGAGTGTGGACGTCGAGGCCGACTCCGGCAGCGCGCGCGTCGAGAACGTGTCCGGCGCGGTGAAACTGCGGCTCAGCAGCGGTTCCATCGACCTGCACGACGTCGGCGCGGTGACGCTTCAGAGCGACTCCGGCAGCGTGACCGGCGACGAGGTGCGCGGCCCGGTCGACGTCAAGGCCGAGAGCGGCCGCGTCGAGTTCACGCTGGCGCAGGCGAACGACGTCAAGGTGCACGCCGAGAGCGGCAGCGTCGAGCTGACCGTGCCGGGCGGCCCGTACCGCGTCGAGGGCAACAGCGACAGCGGGCACCGCGAGATCGGCGTCCCGACCGACGGCTCGGCCGCGCACACGCTCGACCTGACCACCGAGAGCGGCAGCGTCACGGTCAACGCGGCCTGACCTTTTCTTACACACAGGGGAAAACTTCCATGGGCAAGATCGAACGGCGCGTGCTGGCGGCCGCGCTGCTGGGGGCCGTCACGATGCTGGGCGTCGTGGGGTTCACGCGCGGCGAGCACACCGCGACGCCGGCGCAGGGGGTGCCGGTCACGGTGGATTCCCACTATCGAGTGACTTCGTGGGACGGCACCGCGGCGGAAACCGTTGTGCTGCAGGAAACTCCGGATTTCTTCTTCTCCTCCTGGACCGGCCGCCGCTCCTGAACTGTCGGGGGCCGCTGTTAGGAAGAAGGCACGCCGAAGGTCGGCGTGCGGAGGAGGAACCAGATCATGGACATGTGCCGGATCGCCACGGCTTGCCGGACATCGCCGGCTCCGGGTTGACCGGGGGTCTCGGCGCGATGCCTGAACGGCGGCCGGCGGTGCCGTGCTGCTGTCCCGGCGACCCGGCGACCCGGCGACCCGGCGACCCGGCGACCCGGCGACCCGGTGGCGCGCGGCCGCGCGGGTCGCCCTCGCCTCGACCCGTGCGCCGGTCTCGTGACCGTGCCGGCCGTTCGGCGCGCCGAAAGCCCACGTCATCCCAGGTCAACCGCCTGGTGAGCGGGCTCACACCCGCTCGAGGCCAACTCTCTCGGGTGGGCCGGGAACAAGACGGCCGAACGGCTCGTTAGGCTGCGTGTAGAGGTTGAGCGAGGTCGACTCAAGTCCAGCTTGACGAGACGTGCAGCAGCCCGATAGAACTTGCCAGGGCCCCGCTCAAGGCGAGGAAGAACCCGCAGGTCAATACGTAGCAGGCTTACACAGGAGGAAGCACCATGGCGCGAGCGGTCGGCATCGACCTCGGCACGACCAACTCGGTCGTCGCCGTCCTTGAGGGCGGCGAGCCGACGGTCATCGCCAACTCGGAAGGCTCCCGGACCACCCCGTCGATCGTCGCCTTCGCCAAGAACGGCGAAGTGCTGACCGGTCAGCCGGCGAAGAACCAGGCGGTGACGAACGTCGACCGGACCATCCGGTCCGTGAAGCGGCACATCGGTACCGACTGGAAGACCGAGATCGACGGCAAGAACTACACGTCGCAGGAGATCAGCGCGCGAGTGCTGATGAAGCTGAAGCGTGACGCCGAGGCGTACCTGGGCGAGACGATCACCGACGCCGTGATCACCGTCCCGGCCTACTTCGAGGACGCGCAGCGGCAGGCCACCAAGGAAGCCGGCCAGATCGCCGGCCTGAACGTGCTCCGCATCGTCAACGAGCCGACCGCCGCCGCGCTGGCGTACGGCCTGGACAAGGGCGAGAAGGAACAGACCATCCTGGTCTTCGACCTCGGTGGCGGCACGTTCGACGTCTCGCTGCTGGAGATCGGCGAGGGCGTCGTCGAGGTCCGCGCGACCTCCGGTGACAACCACCTCGGTGGCGACGACTGGGACGAGCGCATCGTCAAGTGGCTGGTCGACAAGTTCAAGGCCACGAACGGCATCGACCTCACCAAGGACAAGATGGCGCTGCAGCGCATCCGTGAGGCGGCGGAGAAGGCGAAGATCGAGCTGTCCAGCTCGAACTCGGCCGGCATCAACCTGCCCTACATCACGGTCGACGCCGACAAGAACCCGCTGTTCCTCGACGAGCAGCTTTCGCGCGCCGAGTTCCAGAAGATCACCTCGGACCTGCTCGAGCGCACCCGGAACCCGTTCAACAACGTGATCCGGGACGCGGGCATCGCCGTCGGCGACATCGACCACGTCGTGCTCGTCGGTGGTTCCACCCGCATGCCGGCCGTGTCGGACCTGGTCAAGGAGCTGACCGGTGGCCGCGAGCCGAACAAGGGCGTGAACCCGGACGAGGTCGTCGCGGTTGGCGCGGCGCTGCAGGCCGGTGTCCTGAAGGGCGAGGTCAAGGACGTCCTGCTGCTGGACGTGACCCCGCTGTCGCTGGGCATCGAGACCAAGGGTGGCGTGTTCACCAAGCTCATCGAGCGCAACACCACGATCCCGACCAAGCGCTCGGAGATCTTCTCCACCGCGGACGACAACCAGCCGTCGGTGCAGATCCAGGTGTTCCAGGGTGAGCGCGAGATCGCCGCGCACAACAAGAAGCTCGGCATGTTCGAGCTGACCGGTCTCCCGCCCGCCCCGCGTGGCGTGCCGCAGATCGAGGTCACCTTCGACATCGACGCGAACGGCATCGTGCACGTCCTGGCGAAGGACCTGGGCACGAACAAGGAGCAGTCGATGACGATCACCGGTGGCTCCGCGCTGCCGAAGGACGACATCGAGCGGATGGTCAAGGACGCCGAGGCGCACGCCGAGGAGGACAAGACCCGTCGCGAAGAGGCCGAGACCCGCAACCAGGCCGAGACGCTGGTCTACCAGACCGAGAAGTTCCTCAAGGACAACGACGACAAGCTGCCCGAGGACCTCAAGGCCAAGGTCAAGTCCGCGATCGACGAGTCCAACGAGGCCCTGAAGGGCACCGACTCGGCGAAGATCCGCGAGTCGATCGAGAAGCTGAACACCGCTTCGCAGGAACTGGGCACCGCCCTGTACGCCAACGCGAACGCCGACGCCGCCGCTGGTGCGGCCGGTGCTGGAGGCTCTGCGGGGGCGGCGGGCGACGCCGGTGCGGCCGGTGCCAAGGCCGATGACGTGGTGGACGCCGAGATCGTCGAAGAGGACGAGAAGAAGTGACTCACAGCTACGACGAATCCGAGAACCAGGGCCGCGGCCCCGAGGAGCCGGTGGTCGTGCGTGATCGGCGCCGCGTGGACCCGCAGACCGGGCAGGTTCGCCCGCCCGGTCCGGCCCACGCCGCGCCGGAGCCCGAGGCGCCCGTGGAACACGCGGGCCCCTCGCTCGGCGAGTCCATCATGGACGATTCGGTGACCGTGGTCTCCGACGTCGAGAAGGAGCTTTCCGAGCGCACGGCGGACCTTCAGCGCCTGCAGGCCGAGTACGCCAACTACCGCAAGCGCGTCGAGCGTGACCGCGAAGCGGTCGTGATCGGCGCGAAGGCGACCGTGGTGAACGACCTGCTGCCGCTGCTCGACGACCTCGAGCGGGCCGACCAGCACGGTGACCTCACCGGGGCGTTCAAGGCCGTCGGCGACAAGCTGATCAGCGGCCTGCAGCGCGCGGGGCTCGAGTCGTTCGGCACCGAGGGCGAGGTCTTCGACCCGAGCGTGCACGAGGCCGTGCAGCACAACACCTCGCCGGACGTGGCGGGCCCGACGGTCACCGTGGTCATGCGCCGCGGCTACCGCTTCGGCGACCGCGTGCTGCGGGCGGCGCTGGTCGGCGTGACCGACCACGAGCCCGGCGCGGCCCCGGTGGACCCGCCGGTCGGTGGCGAGCTGCCACTCGACGGCGGACCCGATGCGCAGCAGCAGTAAGCAGTATCCGGCTCCAGCGGAAGGAGGAGGCGCCCGATGAGTGCTCGGGAATGGATCGGTAAGGACTTCTACCGGGAACTGGGCGTCTCCTCCGACGCCACGGCGGACGAGATCAAGAAGGCCTATCGCAAGCTGGCCAAGGAGAACCACCCGGACGCGAACGCCGGCAACGCGCAGGCGGAGCAGAAGTTCAAGTCGGTCTCCGAGGCCTACGGCGTGCTTTCCGACGCCGGCAAGCGCAAGGAGTACGACGAGGCGCGGCGCCTGTTCGGCAGCGGCGGGGGCGGCTTCAACTTCCCCGGTGGCGCCGGCGGTTCCGGCGGCTTCGACATGGGCGACATCTTCGGCCAGGCCGGCGCCGGTGCGGGCCAGCAGCAGGGCTTCGGCGGGCTCGGCGACATCCTCGGCGGGCTGTTCGGCCGCGGCCGGACGACGGCGGGCGCGACGGCCAACCGGCCGCAGCGCGGCGCCGACGTCGAGACGGACGTCCGGATCGACTTCACCGAGGCGGTCAAGGGGGCGACCCTGCCGCTGCGGCTGTCGAGCCCGGCGACCTGTTCGACGTGCGGCGGCAACGGCGCGAAGCCGGGCACCTCGCCGCGGACCTGTCCGACCTGCAGCGGGTCGGGCCTGGTCAGCCGGAGCCAGGGCGCGTTCGCGTTCTCGGAGCCGTGCCGCGACTGCCGTGGCCGCGGGCAGATCATCGACGACCCGTGCCCCGAATGCGGCGGCGAAGGGGTCAGCACGCGGACCCGCACGCTGACCGTCCGGATCCCGCCGGGGGTCGACGACGACCAGCGGATCCGGCTGGCCGGCCAGGGTGAGCCGGGCCGGGGTGGCGCGCAGGCGGGCGATCTCTACGTCCGGGTGCACGTGGCTCCGCACGCGCTGTTCGGGCGCAAGGGGCTCGACCTGACGATCGCCGTGCCGGTGGACTTCACCGAGCTCACGCTCGGCACCACGATCACCGTGCCGACGCTCGAGGGCAAGGTCTCGCTCAAGGTGCCGCCGGGCACCGCCAGCGGGCGGGTGCTGCGGGTGCGCGGCAAGGGCATCGCGAAGCGCGACGGTTCGCAAGGTGATCTGCTCGTCACCCTCCAGGCGGCGATTCCCGCCAAACTGGACGACAAGGCGCGCGAGGCTCTGCAGGCGTACGCCGAGTCGATGGCCGGGCACGATCCCCGGCCCGAGATCACTGAGCTGCTCGAAGGCAGGTGAGTGGGATGTTCGGCGGGATTCCCCCGGAGGGGGACGAAGAGACCCCGGTGTTCGTCATCTCGGTGGCGGCGCAGCTGGCCGGGATGCACGCGCAGACGTTGCGCACCTACGACCGGCAGGGCCTGGTGTCCCCGGGCCGCACCTCCGGTGGCGGCCGCCGGTACTCGATGCGGGACATCGCGCTGCTGCGCGAGGTCCAGCGGTTGTCGCAGGAGGACGGCGTCAACCTGGCCGGCATCAAGCGCATCATCGAGCTGGAGAACCAGGTCGACGCGCTGCGGGCCCGCCTGACGGAACTCACCGAGGAACTGGCCGCGGCGTACGCGGCCGGAGAACAGGCCGCGGCGGCGGCGCACGCCTCCTACCGCCGGGACCTGGTTCCGTTGAACCAGCAGACGGCGATGGTGGTCTGGCGCCCCAAGCGCCGCTAGGTCACAAAAGCCCGTGAAGGCCCCCACATCGAAGACGGTGAGGGGGCCTTCACGGCGTTCAAGCTCCGGGCGCGTCAGAGCTTGAAGTTCAGGAGCTGCTTCACTTCGGCGCTGCGCGACTCGACGACCCGGCGGGCCAGGTCGCGGGCCTGGGCGTTGACGCCGCCGTTCGTGCCGTTCTCCGTCTGGGCCAGCTCGACCGCGCCCTGCTGCTGACCGGTCAGGACGTCCAGGAACCTGCGGCCGAACTCGGCGTCGGGCGCCGTCTTCAGCGAGCCCACCAGGTCGGTGGCGGCCAGCTTCATACCGCCGTGGCCCGCGTGGGCCTGCGGGTCCATGTTCATCGTCTCGGGCTGGTTCCAGCCGCGCAGCCAGCCCTTCATGTCGTCGACCTCGGTCTGCTGCGTCGACTCGATCGCCGCCGCCAGGACCTTCAGGTCCGCGGGCAGCGGCCGCGCCGCGGCCAGCCGGACGATCTCGATGCCCTGCTGGTTCTGCGGGATCAGCATCTGCAGGAACATCACGTCGGCCGCGTTGTACGAGGGGGCGGCCGCCGTCGCGCCACTGCCGCATCCGGCCAGCAGCAGCGCGACGACGACCAGCAGGAGCCTCACTGGCGCTGCCAGAGGGCCGGGGTGTTCGGCGGCTCCCAGCCCGCGATCGCCGTGTGCGGCTGGAGGCAGCGGTAGCTCACGCCGCCGTACGTCACGACGTCACCGGCCTTGTACGCCTTGCCGGCCGTCCACGTGCCGCCGGCCGGCGGGGTCGTGGTCGGGGGCGGGGTCGTGGTGGGCGGCGGCGTGGTGGTCGGGGGCGGCGTGGTGGTGGGCGGCGGGGTCGTGCCGCCACCGCCGATCTGGAGGTCGACGCAGCTGTAGAACGCGTTGGCCGTGTCGGAGATGTTCCAGATGGCCAGCACCTTGATCCGGCCCGAATACCCGGACAGGTTCACCGTGTGCGAGAGCGTCGCCGGCGGCTGCTGGTTGTTGCCGGGGAACGACGCGACGAGGGTGTTGCCGACGTAGTAGTCGTAGCTCGACGTGGCGTGCCGGGCGGTGAACACCCAGTTGAAGGTCACCGTGGTGCCGACGGACTTGGCCGGCCACGGCTTCGACTCGTCGGCCAGCTCGGCGAACTGGGACAGCCCGCCGTTGCAGCTGCGCAGGCCCTTCGGGCCCTCGACGCTCTGGGGTTCGTAGACGATCTGCCCGCAGTTCGGCACCTTCCCCGCCGCGCAGTTGGCCTGCCTGCTGGGTGGGTCGGAGATGTAGCCGTGGGCACTGGCGCTGACCGCGGGGAGGACGACCACCAGCACCGGCGCGAGGATCGCGCCGGCCGCAGCCGCCAACAGCTTGCGCTTCAAGGTCATTTCGGCTCCTCGAAGGGGGAACGACGTCGTTCCGGAGGGAGGGCGAACGAGCACATCCGGGGAAGATGTGGTCTAGACCATAAGTCGATTCGGGCACAACGGTCAATGAACTACCGCCATTCGGCGGTTTTCCTGCTCCGGTCGGCTCAGTGCGAAGGTCAGGTCACCGCAGGTGTTCGCCGAAGAACGACGTCACCCGGCGCCACGCGTCCTCGGACGCTTCGTGGTGGTAGGTGAAGCCGACGACCTTGAGCAGCAGGTTCAGCGGCGGCGCGACGTCGACCTTGTTGGCGAACCCGTGGCCGGCACCCGGGTACTCCTTGACGTCGTGCGGGATCTCACGCTCGGTGAGCGCCGTCTCGAGCTTCGCGGCCGCGCCGCGCAACCCGAAGTCCTTCTGGCCGAAGCTCGCGACGATCGGGCAGGCGTCGTCCAATACGGACAGGTTCTTCGGCAGCTGGCCGTAGTAGGGCGCGGACGCCTCGAAGCCGCGCGACGCCGCGATGAGCGCGAAACCGCCGCCCATGCAGAACCCGGCGATGCCGATCCGGCCGCTGCAGTCCGGGCGTGCGGCCAGGAGCGCGCGTGACGCCTCGATGTCGTCGAACGCCTGGCCCTGGTTCGCGAACATGTCCGAGAACACGCGCCGGACGCACTTGCGCATGCCGCCGCGCGAGTAGAGGTCGGGGCTGAGCGCGAGGAAGCCTTCGCCGGCGAAGCGGTCGGTGATGTTGCGGGTGTCCTGGCTCAGCCCGAACGCGTCGTGGATGAGCACCACGCCCGGGTGCGGCCCCGGCCCCTCGGGTTCCGCCAGGTAACCGCCGATGCCGCCCGAAACCGGAATAGTCGTCTCCATATCGGTGACGATAGCGAGGATCGGGTCGTTCCGCCCCTCTCGGATTCCGCCATTTCGGACACCGGATCAATCGAGCGTGAACGGGTCGTACCTTATTCGTTCCAGGTCGACGCCCGTGGCGAGCAGTTTCGCGATCGTCGCCTGGATCATCGGCGGGGAGCCGGAAATGAGCACGTCGTGGTTCTTCCAGGTGCCGCGCTGGGTCACCGCGTGGGCGAGCGTCCCACGGTCGCCGCCGGGTATCGCGCCCTCTTCGGTCACCGGGGTGACCGTCAGCCACTTCGACACCGCGGTGATTCTTCGCAGGTCGTCCAGCGCGTACAGGTCCTCGGGTCTTCTGCCGCCGAAGAACAGGTGCACCGGCGGGTTCCGCTTCCAGTGCGCGAGGTCGTCGAGGATCGAGACGAACGGTGTGACGCCGGTGCCCCCGGCGATCATCAGCAGCCGCTTCCTCGTCGTGGTCGGGCGGACGTTGAGGGCGCCCATCGCGGGGCCGAGTCGCCAGGTGTCACCCGGCTTGGTGTGGTTGACGATGGCGCCGCTGACCCAGCCGCCGGGCACGGCCCGCACGTGGAACGTCATCTGGCCGTCCCCGCGCGGCGCGGTCGCCGGTGAGAGGTACCGCCACAACCGGGGCCGCTGCGGCACCTCCACGCTCACGTAGCTGCCGGCGCGGTACGGCAGCAGGCCCTCGGTCTGCACCCGCACCATCGCGACGTCGCGGCTGAGTTTGCGGTGGTCGAGGACCCGCGCCGTCCACGACGCCGGCCCGGTCTCGGCCTGGGCGGCCTCACGCATGGTCTTGGCGATGATCCCGTAGGCCGAGGTCCACGCCGACTCCACCTCGGGCGTCCACTTCTCCTTGAGGAACCGCTTCAGCGCCGCGAGCAACGCGATGCCGACGGCGTCGTAGTGACGCGCGACGACGGCGAACTTGCGGTGATCACGGCCGAGCTGGGCGAGGAAGGTGACGAGCTCGTCCGGCCGGTCGACCATCTGCACGACGTACACCAAAGCGCGCAGCAGCCTGCTGCGCTGGGTCGCCATGCTGATCGGGAACATGTCACGGCAATCGGGCGCGACGACGAACAACGCGCCGTAGAAGTACTGCGCGACCTCCTCGGCTTTCGGTTCGATCGCGGCGAAACTTTCCCGGATCAACCGGACCATCTCGCGCCCCTCACCGGCGGAAACCGGAACGGGCTCGGGTGTGGGCAGGGTGGGGATTTTCACGGATTCAGCAGTCATCGGGAACGGTATTCTCCAGTCGTGCATGGCTTTTGACGCCGTCCACGCGGCGCCGCTGTAGCGGTGCCGCCCCCGAGGGTTCCCGACTGTAGGCGCATTCCCGTGCAGATGCGCGTGATTCCGCGCGTTCCGCTCGAACGGAGCAATTTCGCCACGCGGGGTCAACCCCGTCTGGCACTGCGTAAAAACGATCACCCGGATGGATTCATGAAAACCGGTAACAATTGTCGAAGTTCGCCCGATTCATTCACCGGGCAGGTGTATCGCGATTCCGGACAACCGGGGACTAGTCGATGGTGAACGGGTCGTACTGGATCTGGTCCAGGGCGCTGCCCGCCACCAGCATCCGCGACACGGTGGCGCGGATCATCGCCGGCGAGCCGGAGACGAGGACGTCGTGGTCCGGCCACGAGCCGTAGCGCGTCACGGCCTCGGCGAGGGTGCCCTGCTCGAACCCGGGGACGTCGCCGCCGCGTTCCACGACCGGCGTCACGTGCAGCCACGGGTTGATGGACGCGAGCGCGCGCAGCTCTTCGAGGTCGTAGAGGTCCTCACGGGCCGCCCCGCCGTAGAAGAGGCGTACCTGGGGGTTCTCACCCCACAGCGCGAGGTGGTCGAGGATCGAGCGCAGCGGCGCGATCCCGGTGCCGCCGGCGATCATCAGCACACCCCGTGACGACTCCCGGTCGACCGCCAGCCGTCCGAGCGGCGGGCCGAGGCGCCAGACGTCGCCGGGCTGCGTGTGGCTGACGATGGCGCGCGACACCCAGCCGCCGTCGACAGCGCGGACGTGGAACTCGATGCCGCCGTCCTCGCGCGGCGCGTTCGCCGGCGAAAGGTAACGCCACAGCCGAGGCCGCTGCGGGACTTCGACGCTCATGTACTGGCCGGGGTGGTAGGGCACCAGCTGGTCCGGGACGAGCCGCACCAGCGCGAGGTCCCAGGTCAGCCGCCGGTGCTCGACCACGGTGGCGTGCCACACCGGCGGGTTCTGGTCGGCCGCGGCGGCGTCCTGCATGGCCCGCGCGGCGATGGTGAACGCCTCGGCCCAGGCCCGTTCGACCTGCGGGGTCCACTCCCGGCCGAGGTGGTTCTTCAGCGACGCCAGCAGCGCCGTGCCGACGGCTTCGTAGTGCCGGGGCACCACGCCGAACTTCCGGTGGTCACGCCCGAGCTGGCGCAGGAACGGCGCCAGGTCGTCGGGCCGGTCGACCATCTGCACGATGTGCACCAGCGCGCGCACCAGCCGGCCGCGCTGGATCTCCATGTTGATCGGGAAGAAGTCGCGCGTCGTCGGCGCGAGGGTGAACAGCATCCCGTAGAAGAACTGGGAGATGTCCGCGATGTACGGCTCGGACTTGGCCCAGCTGTCCCGGATGAGCTGGACCATCGCGGTGACGGCCGCGGGTGCTTCACGGGAGACCGAGGACCGAGGGAGCGGGCTGACCGAATCGGCTGTCATGGGCGGGTGTTCGCTGGTCGGGGACGGAGGGACGAAGGCACCCGATCATTCACCGCCGGCCCGGGCACGGTGACGGCAGTTCTGCGCACAGCCGCCTCCTGAGTCCATCGCCACTGCTCCACCTCGTCACTCGGCGCTTGGCGCACCGGCCGCCGTCCGCAGGGTAGCCGTCGGACGCCCTATTGCCCGCATTGTTGCTCCGACCGGGTGTATCGGCCCCGGTGCCGGCGTGGGCGACCTCACCGGCCCGATGCTTGCCCTGCGCAAGTGTCCGGCAATAAACTTGTATTGCACAACTAACAGGCAGTACCGGGAGGGTTCCGATGAGCTTCGACGACACCGAGGACGACGTCCGGGTCGAGCTCATGCGTGAGCTGAAAACGGCGTCCCAGCTGCAGCACGCCTGGGTCATGCAGGCCTGGCAGGACGCGCCGGGGCTGCACCCCGCGGCCGCGATGCTGCTGTCCGACCTGGCGAAGAACGGCGAGGCGCGGCCGTCCGAGCTGGCGAAGCGCCGGTTCGTGGACCTGTCGGTGGTCAGCAGGCAGATCACCCAGCTCTCCGCCGCCGGGCTGATCGACCGCCGTCCCGCGCCCGAGGACGGCCGGGCGACGCTGGTGAGCGTCTCCGAGAAGGGCCGCGCGGAGCTCGCCCACTGGCGGGCCAACTACCTCGAGTTCATGGAGCAGGCCCTCGGCGGCTGGGACGACGAGCGCGTCACCGACCTCACCGCGCGGCTCGCGGAGATGAACACCGACCTCCGGCGCGCCCTCGGCAGCGCCGCGTGCCTCGCTGACACGACCAAGTGACGGGCGGGCAACCGGTTACACCGCCAGTTGCATTCGGCGTGACCGATTGTCTCCGTTCGGTCCTGACTTCCCGGTGCTGAGCGGCGCTAACGTCGTTTTGTGACGCGTAGCCGGGTCGCACTGCTGTGCGCGTTGGGGATCGACAACTTCGGCTCAGGTCTGTTCCTCCCGCTCGCCTTGGTCTACGTGACCCAGGTGGTCGACGTGCCGCTCGCGGTGGCGGGTACCGCCGTCACCCTCGGCACGGTCGGCGGGCTCGTGGTGCCGCCGCTGGCCGGCCGGCTCGTCGACCGCGTCGGGCCGCGCGCGGTGGTCATCGGCGCCCAGCTGCTGCAGGCCGCCGGTGCGACCGCGTACCTCTTCGCCGACGGCGCCGGGACCGTGGTGCTCGCCGCGGTCCTGCTCGCCGCCGGGCAGCAGCTGTTCTACAGCGCCCTGTTCGTGCTCATCGCCGACGTCGCGGGGGACGTCCCGAAGGATCGGCCGTTCGCCGAGGTGGGGATGGTGCGGGCCGGCTGTTTCGGCCTGGGCGGTCTCGTGGCGGGGGTGCTGCTGACCTGGCGGGGCACCGAGGGGTACCAGGTCGCGCTGGTCCTGGACGTCTGCACGTTCGTCGTCGCCGCGGGCATCCTCGGCTTCTTCGTCCGGCTCGTCCGGCCGCATCGGCTGGACTGCGAACGGCGCGCGCGGGTGCTGCGCAACCGGCCCTACCTCGCGTTGATCGTCTTCAGCGGGCTGTTCGGGCTCTCACTCGACTTCTTCCTGATCGGCACCCCGGTGTTCGTGCTCGACCGGCTGCACGGGCCGGCCTGGCTGCCCGGCGCGATCCTCGCCCTGCTCACCGTGCTGACGAGCGTCGGTGGCACGCTCGCGCTGCGGCTCACGGCGAAGCTGACCCGGATCGGCGCGATGCGGGCCGGCTCGGCGTTGTTCGCCGCGTGGTGCGTGGTCAGCCTGGGGGTGCTGCTCGTCCCCGAGGGCTGGCGGGTGGTGTACCTGCTGGCGTCGACGCTGGTGTTCGCCGCCGGCGACCTGGTCTTCGGGCCGCGTTCGGGGGCGTTGGCCGAGGCCGCGGCACCTCCGGACGCCCGTGGGCGTTATCTCGCTGCGTACCAGTACGCGTTCACCATGGCGCAGGTCCTGGCGCCCGCCGTGGTGGCGTTGTTCTCGGTCGCCGACTGGTTACCCTGGGTGCTGGTCGGGGTGTGCGCCGGGCTCGCCGTCGCCGGGCTCGGGACGCTCGCGCCCCGGTTGCCGGCGGACGCGGTCGCACCCGGTCAAAGTTGAGCGGAACAGACTCAAGTCTTTGTGCGTTAGAGGTAGTGTCAGGTCACGGTCAGGCCTGTCACCTGGACTTTTGAGTTATCGAGCATGAGGTGAGGGATGGACGCTTTCAACCCGACCACGAAGACCCAGCAGGCGATCTCGTCCGCGGCGCAGGCGGCCACGATGGCCGGCAACCCGCACGTTTCGGCCGCCCACCTGCTGGGCGCCCTGCTGGCGCAGGGTGAAGGGCTGACCGCGCCGCTGCTGACCGCGGTCGGGGCCGACCCCGGGGTGGTGCACAAGGAGCTCGAGCCGATCATCGCGGCCCTGCCGTCGGCGACCGGCGCGACGGTGTCGAGCCCGCAGTTCGACAGCTTCGCCGTCAAGTCGCTGACGCACGCCCAGAAGCTGGCGACCGAGCTGGGCGACGAGTACGTCTCGACCGAGCACCTGCTGGTCGGGCTCGCCACCGAAGGCGGCCAGGTGGCCGACCTGCTCAAGCGCCACGGCGCCACGCCGGACGCGCTGCAGGAGGCGTTCGCCAAGGTCCGCGGCTCGGCGCGGATCACGAGTGCGGACCCGGAGAGCACGTTCAAGGCGCTGGAGAAGTACGGCGTCGACCTCACCGCGCGCGCCCGCGCCGGCGAACTCGACCCGGTCATCGGCCGGGACACCGAGATCCGCCGCGTCGTGCAGGTGCTGTCGCGGCGCACCAAGAACAACCCGGTCCTGATCGGCGAGCCCGGCGTCGGCAAGACGGCGATCGTCGAGGGCCTGGCCCAGCGGATCATCGCCGGTGACGTGCCGGAATCGCTGCGCGGCAAGCGCGTCGTCGCCCTTGACCTCGGGTCGATGGTGGCCGGCGCCAAGTTCCGCGGCGAGTTCGAAGAGCGGCTGAAGGCCGTGCTCAAGGAGATCACCGACTCCGCGGGCGAGGTCGTCACCTTCATCGACGAGCTGCACACGATCGTCGGCGCCGGCGCGACCGGTGAGGGCGCGATGGACGCCGGCAACATGATCAAGCCGATGCTCGCCCGCGGTGAGCTGCGGATGGTCGGCGCGACCACGCTCGACGAGTACCGCCAGCACATCGAGAAGGACGCCGCCCTGGAGCGGCGCTTCCAGCAGGTGCTGGTCGGCGAGCCGTCGCCCGAGGACACCATCGCGATCCTTCGCGGGCTGAAGGAGCGTTACGAGGTGCACCACGGTGTCCGGATCACGGACGCCGCGCTGGTCGCCGCCGCGACGCTGTCCGACCGCTACATCACCGCGCGCTTCCTGCCGGACAAGGCCATCGACCTGGTCGACGAGGCCGCGTCCAAGCTGCGCATGGAGATCGACTCGCGGCCGGTGGAGATCGACGAGGTCGAACGCGCCGTGCGTCGTCTCGAGATCGAGGAGATGGCGCTCGCCAAGGAGAGCGACGCGGCTTCGAAGGACCGGCTCAGCGCGTTGCGCGCCGAGCTGGCCGAGAAGCGCGAGACGCTGACCGCGCTGACCGCGCGCTGGCAGAACGAGAAGGGCTCCATCGAGAAGGTCCGCGAGCTCAAGGAGCAGCTGGAACAGCTGCGCGGCGAGTCCGAGCGCGCCGAGCGCGACGGTGACCTGGGCAAGGCCGCCGAGCTGCGCTACGGCCGGATCCCGGCGCTGGAGAAGGAGTTCGAAGCGGCCACCGCGGCGAACGAGGTCAGCCAGCAGAACGTGATGCTCAAGGAAGAGGTCGGCGCGGACGACGTCGCGGACGTCGTGGCGGCGTGGACCGGCATCCCGGCCGGACGCCTTCTCGAAGGCGAGACCGGCAAGCTGCTCCGGATGGAGGAGGAGCTGGGCCGTCGTGTCATCGGGCAGTCCGAGGCCGTGCAGGTCGTGGCGGACGCGGTGCGCCGCGCCCGGGCCGGCGTCGCCGACCCGGACCGGCCGACCGGTTCGTTCCTGTTCCTCGGCCCGACCGGCGTCGGCAAGACCGAGCTGGCCAAGGCGCTGGCTGAGTTCCTGTTCGACGACGAGCGGGCGATCCAGCGGATCGACATGAGCGAGTACGCCGAGAAGCACTCGGTGGCGCGCCTGGTCGGGGCCCCGCCGGGGTACGTCGGGTACGACCAGGGCGGGCAGCTGACCGAAGCCGTCCGGCGCCGGCCGTACTCGGTGGTGCTGCTCGACGAGGTCGAGAAGGCCCACCCGGACGTCTTCGACGTGCTGCTGCAGGTCCTCGACGACGGGCGGTTGACCGACGGCCAGGGCCGGACGGTGGACTTCCGGAACACCATCCTGATCCTGACCTCGAACCTCGGTTCGCAGGCCATCGCCGACCCTTCGCTGGACGAACGCCAGCGGCGGGACGCGGTGCTGGGCGTGGTGCAGCGGCAGTTCAAGCCGGAGTTCCTCAACCGGCTCGACGACATCGTCGTGTTCCACTCGCTCGGCACCGAACAACTGACGTCCATTGTGGACATCCAGGTGGCCCGGCTGGCCGCGCGGCTGGCCCAGCGCCGGCTGCACCTGGAGGTCACCGACGGCGCCCGCGAGTGGCTCGCGCTCAACGGCTTCGACCCGATCTACGGCGCCCGCCCGCTCCGGCGGCTGGTCCAGTCGGCGATCGGCGACAAGCTGGCGAAGGAGCTGCTGTCGGGCGAGGTCCGCGACGGCGACACGGTCCGGGTCGACATCCCGGACATCGAGGCGGGCGACGCACTGACCGTCACCCGCGTCTGAGTCACCAGGCCAACCGGCGTTCGTCTTCGCAGACGGCGCCGGTTGGCCCGTTTTCGTCCACAGTGGCCGGCCGGATGGCCGTTCACCTTGATCTTCGTGTCCACGGGCAGGCGGTTTTGCCGCTGCTTCCACAGGCTCCGCGCACATGTGGACAACTCGAGCCGAACCCGCCTTCGCGGCGGGTCCTGTCGGCCGGCGCCGATAGACTGGACTCGGGGACGCCCCCCAGGGACGGGCGGGGGAGTTTGCGGCCGGCCGACCCCACGCGCTCCCAAGTAGACGGTGAACCTCCGCCGGATCAGTCCGGCAGCGCGGCCTGGTGACGCGCCCGCTGGTCGACGGCGTCGTCGTCACCGGCGCCGGGCGCGCGGAAGTCGCCCAGGTCCGGCCGGTGCCCGCCGCTGCCGGGCGCGCTCAGCTGGTCGAACCGCTCGGAAAGGCCGACCGCGCCACGTTCTTCGTCTGTCTTGCAGCCCTGGCCGAATCGTGCGATTAAGCGATTTGTCGACGTAGCAGCCGGGAAATGCTCCGAACGGGCGCGGCGACACGGGTACCGGCGCTCATCTCTTCGGCGTAGCAGGCGATACCCTCACCGTCGTGGGTATTCCGGCGTGGATCTGGTTCGTCATCGCGGCCGTCGCCCTGGTGGCGGGCCTCGGGCTGCTCGCTGCCGACCGGGCGAAGGAGGGTTCGCGCAACCGCGAGCGCATGCGCTGGGCTCAGTTGCGCGGCTGGCAGTTCGTCGAAGAGGACGAGCGGCTGCCGCAGCAGTGGTCCAACGGCGCGATCGGCTACTTCGGCGCGGACGCCGCCGTGAACGTCGTCGCGGGCTCGACCTTCACCTCCGACGGCCGGCGGCCCGTGTTCATCTTCGACATCGAGACCGAGGGGCAGATCCCGGCCGTCGTCGTCGCCGTGCGCTGCAACAAGAAGCACCGGATCCCGATCGAGATGTGGCTGTCCAGCGTGCCGTTCCAGCGCGCCGACATGCCCGAGATGCTCGGCCCGATCGGTTCCCGTTACGCCTTCGCGGACGACGCCGACGGCGCCCGTGCCGTGATCACCCAGGAGCTCGTCGACGCCGCGGACCAGCTCGGCGGCGACGTCGGCGTGGCGTGGCTGGAGAACGAGTGGGTGCTGGCCAGCGTCGTGCCGACCGCCGGCCCGTCCCGGCTCGAGCGGCTGCTGCGCGACCTCGGCGAGATCGCCGACATCGTCGACCCGTTCGACGAGGACTACGAGGCCGGCCGCCACCAGGCGAGCGCGCCGATCCCCGCCGCGGGGTCCGCACCGGGCACCCCGGCCGCCGGGACGCCGGTGCAGCAGCCGCCCGCGGACCAGCCGCCGCAGGACTAGAGCACCGGCTGGTCCAGCACGCTCACGTGCGTCGACGGGTTCAGGGTGCCGCGCACCGACGTCGCGCCACCTTGGACGTGGACGACGCGGTCGACACCGAAGTCACCGCTGATCGAGCCCGACTGAAGGCTCTGGGACGTCTTCACCAGGCCTGACGCCGGGCCCAGCTGACCACCCAGTTCGTGCTTCTGCCCCACGTCGAGGACGCCGGAGAGCCGTCCCGTGACGTGCTGCTCGGACGACGTGCCGACCGCGCCCAGCCGGCCGAGGTCGACGGCCTGCCCGGACGAGCGGCGCGCGGCGATCCCGCCCGTCAGGTCCGCGGTGAAGAGCCCCGAGTCGACCTGCTCGGCGTTCTCGCTCAGCACGTCGACGCCGTGGCCCAGCAAGACGCCGTGGTGCGTGCTCTCGCCCGTCCCGAGCCGGGTGGGTGAGCTCGTGCCGGCCAGGCGCTGCTCGTTGCCCGTGGTCACGGCGACCTGGCCGACCCGCAGGTCGTGCTGGCCCAACCGGGCCACGGACGCGCCGGCCGGGCCGAAGCTCGCGGCTTCCGCGAGGTCGGCGGCCACCCGGGCGTCGCCGAGTTCCTTGGTGACGACGTCCCGGCGGCCGGCGTAGACCGGTTCGGCGTCGAGGGCACCGGCGTGCCGGTGGTCGACCGGGAGGGAGATCCGGTCGAGCGGCAGCGTCAGGTCGGACTGGGCGGCGAACGCCGAAACGGGGGCGGCGAAGAAGAGGGCGACGGGTGCCGCGCCGGCGGCGACCCTGGGCAGATAGCCGCTCTTGCGCCTGCTGTGCTTACCCATGATCGGGACGATAACCCGGGCGCCAAACGGCTGCACCTCGGGCCCTGACCAGCGGGTATGGTTCACCCACATGACCACCACCAGCTTCTTTGCCGGGGGTCCGGGAGGCGGAGCCCCCGGCCCGGGGCGAAGCCCCGGACAGCACACCGCCGTGATCACCGGAGCCACCGCGGGCATCGGCGCGCAGTTCGCGCGCACGCTCGCCGCCGAGAAGTACGACCTGGTGCTCGTCGCCCGCGACGCCGCGCGACTGGAGGCCTACGCCGCCGAACTGCGGGAACGCCACGGCGTCGCCGTCGAGGTGCTGCCCGCCGATCTGTCCGAAGTGGACGGACGAGCGGCCGTCGAGGACCGGCTCGCCGCCGGCCCGATCGACCTGCTCGTGAACAACGCCGGGTTCGGCCTGGGCGGCGACTTCTGGACCGTCTCGCCGGACGCGCTGCAGCGCCAGCTCGACGTCAACGTCACCGCCGTCCTGCGGCTGACCCGGGCGGTGCTGCCGGGCATGGTCGAGCGCGGCCGGGGTGACGTCATCCAGGTCAGCAGCGTCGCGGGCTTCTTCAGCGGCCGCGGTTCGACCTACACCGCGAGCAAGAACTGGGTCACGTCGTTCACCGAAGGCATCGCCGCGTCGCTGCCGAAGGGCGTCCGGATGATGGCCCTGTGCCCGGGTTTCACCGCGACCGAGTTCCACGAGCGGGCCGGCATCGGCAAACCGGGACCGAAAATCGCCTGGCTGGGTGTCGAACAGGTGGTCACCGAGGCGCTCGCCGACCTGCGCCGCGGCAAGGTGATCTCGGTGCCGAGCCTGCAGTACAAGGCCGTCGTCGCGATCGGCGGGCTGCTGCCGCGCGCCGTGCTGCGCAAGATCAGCGGTGGCTTCGGCGGCAAGGGCCGCACCTGAGTAGGGCTGTCCCCACCCTCGAAACGCGCGTCAGCACCAGGGAGGTCCGGGCGGTACCCGCCTAGCGTTCTTCCCATGACAACTGGGTGGCACGAGGCAGCCGACGCGGTCCGGCTCGAGGCCGTGCGCAAGGAGTACGGCGAAGGCGTGGTCGCGCTGGACGGGGTCTCGATCTCCTTCCCGCGCGGCGGTTTCACGGCCGTGATGGGCCCGTCCGGCTCGGGCAAGAGCACGTTCCTGCACTGCGCGGCCGGCCTCGACCGGCCGACGTCGGGCCGGGTCCTGCTCGACGGCCAGGACCTCGAGGGCAAGAGCGAGACCTACCTGACCAAGCTGCGGCGCGACCGCGTCGGCTTCGTGTTCCAGGCGTTCAACCTGCTCCCGGCGCTCACGGTCGAGCAGAACGTCGTCCTGCCGCTGCAGCTGGCCGGGAAGCGCCCGGACAAGCGGCTCGTCAAGCGGATCCTCGCGCACGTCGGGCTCGACGGGCGCCGCAAGCACCTGCCCGGGCAGCTCTCGGGCGGGCAGCAGCAGCGCGTCGCGATCGCGCGTGCCCTGGTCACCGACCCGGCGGTGCTGTTCGCCGACGAGCCGACCGGCGCACTCGACACCAGCACCGCCGCCGACGTCCTGGGCCTGCTGCGCGAGTCCGTCCGGGCCTCGGGCCAGACGGTGATCATGGTGACGCATGACCCGGTCGCCGCCTCCTACGCCGACGACGTCGTGTTCCTGGCCGACGGCCGGATCGCCGGCCGGCTGGCCCGGCCGACCGCGGCGGCCGTCGCCGAGCGGATGACCCACCTGGGTGCCTGGGACCGAGCGGCGGTGCGGGTCTGATGTTCAAGCTCGCACTGCGCACCCTGCGCCAGCGCAAGGGTGCCTTCCTGGCGACGTTCGTCGCCGTGTTCTTCGGCGCGCTGATCGTTTCGGCGTGCGGTGGCCTGATGGAGTCGGGCATCCGGTCCGAGACGCCGGTGCAGCGGCTGGCCGCGGCGCCGATCGTCGTCGGCGGGCAGCAGACGCTCAAGCTGCCGAAGGACGACCCGGCGACGCTCGACCCCGAGGACAAGCACAAGTTCGAGAACGGGACCCTGGCCGAGCGCGTCCGGCTGGACGCGGCGCTGGCCGGCCGCCTGCGCGCGGTCCCCGGCGTCACCAAGGTGGTCGGTGAGGTCAGCTTCGCGGCGCAGATCGGCACCGCGAGCGCGCTCGGGCACGCCTGGGACTCCGCCGTGCTGACGCCGTACTCGCTGCGGGGTCAGGCGCCGCGGACCGGTGAGGTCGTCGTCGACGCCGGGCTGGGGATCTCCGTCGGCGCCACGCTGCCCGTCGCCGCCCACGGCGAGATCGGCCAGTACCGCGTTTCCGGCGTCGCCACTGCGCCCCAAACGATGCGGGACTCGGCCGTGTTCTTCAGCACCGAGGACGCCGGACGCCTGGCCGGGCACCCGGGCGAGCTCGACACGATCGGTGTCTTCGGCGGCGACGTCGCCGCCGTCACGGCCGCGGTCGGGGACGCGGGCGTGGTCACGACCGGCACCGACCGCGGGCTCCTGGAGTTCCCGGAGGTCGGCCGGAGCGGCGAGAACCTCATCGTGCTGGCCGCGGTCTCCGGCGGGCTGTCGGCGATGGTCATGGTGTTCGTCGTCGCGGGCACGCTCTCGCTCTCGACGCAGCAGCGTCAGCGTGAGCTCGCGCTGCTGCGCGCGATCGGCACCACCCCGCGCCAGCTGCGGCGGATGGTGCTCGGCGAGGCGCTGGTCGTCGGGCTGCTCGCGGTGGGGGCCGCGATCGTGCTCGGCCCGGTGCTCGGGCGGTGGCTGTTCGACCAGCTCGCGGCCAACCACGTCGTCCCCGACGTGCTGCGCTTCGAGCAGGGCTGGCTGCCGGCGACGGTCGCCGCGGGCGCGTCGCTGCTGGCCGTTGTCGCGGCGGCCTTCGTCGCCGGCCGCCGTGCGTCGAAGGTCCGGCCGACCGAGGCGCTCGCCGAAGCCGCCGTCGAACGCCGCTGGCTCACGCCGATCCGGCTGATCACGGCGATCCTGTGCTTCGGCGGCGGGACGGCGCTGGCGATCGTCACGGTCGCGGTGATGACCGGCCCGGTCGCGGCCAGCACGTCGGGCCCGGCGGTGATGCTGTGGGCGTTCGGCCTGGCGGCGATCAGCCCCGGCGTCACGAAGGTGATGGCGACCCTGCTGCGCTGGCCGGTGCAGGCGATCAGCGGCGTCACCGGCCGGGTCGCGCTGCTCAACACCCGGGTCGTCGCGGTCCGGACGGCCGGCGCGGTCACCCCGATCATGCTCGCGGTCGGCATCGCGACCGCCAACATCTACCTGCAGACGACCCAGGAGGCCGTCTCGAACCAGGCGTACACCGAGGACCTGCGCGCGGACGCGGTGGTCGCCTCGCCGATCGGGCTCGACCCGTCGGTGGTGAACCGGGTCCGCTCGGTCCCCGGGGTTGCCAGTGCCTCGGAGTACGTCACGAGCACGGTGTTCATCGAGAAGCCGTTCGACTCGAACCAGGACAAGGACGGCTGGCCGGCGATCGGCGTCAGCGAGCTGACCGGGAACGCGATCACGGTGCCGGACACGCTCGGCCGCCACGTCGGCGACACGCTGTCGCTGCGGCTCGGTGACGGCACCCCGGTGGACGTGCGGGTGGGGGCCGTCGTGCGGCAGCGCGCCGGGTTCGAGAACCTCGTCCTGCCCGCCGGGCTGCTGGCGCCGCACACGACGATGGGGCTCGCCCCGCAGCTGCTGGTGCGCGCCGCTCCCGGCGTCGACCCGGTGACGCTGACTTCGCACCTTCGCGAGGCGACGGCGGGGTTGCCGGTCCAGGTCGGCGACCGGGCCGTGCTGATCGCGGCGCACGCGAAGGGCAACGAGGTCGGTGCCTGGGTCAACTACCTGCTCGTCGGCATGATCATCGCCTACACCGTGATCTCCGTGGTCAACACGCTGGTGATGGCGACCGGCAAGCGGCGCCGCGAGTTCGGGCTGCAGCGGCTGAGCGGGTTCACCCGCGGCCAGGTGCTGCGGATGGCCGGGGTCGAAGGCGGGCTGATCGCGACCATCGCGATCCTGCTCGGCACGGCGACGGCGGCCGGCGCGATCGTCCCGTTCTGCCTCGTGGTGACCGGTTCGGTGCTGCCGTCCGGGCCGATCGCGATCTACCTGACGGTGCTGGCCATCGCCGTGGTGCTGGCCCTGGTGGCGATCTTGGTCCCGGCCTGGGCGGCGACGCGCGGGCGTGCGGTCGACGCCACATCCATCGGGGAGTGAACCCGGTCGTGTGTAAGACTCACGGCCGTGGCGAACCCCGTTCTGGATCAAGCGGCGAAACTCGAACTGGCCAGGCTGGTCACCGATCTCTCCGTGGTGCACGGAAAAGTGACCCTGGCGTCCGGCAAGGAAGCCGACTACTACATCGATCTCCGGCGGGCGACGCTGCACCACGCGGCCGCGCCGTTGATCGGCAAGCTGCTGCGGCAGCTCACGGCGGACTGGGACTACGTGGCGGCCGGCGGGCTCACCCTCGGCGCCGACCCGGTCGCGCTGGCGATGCTGCACTCCGCGGCGGACGACGACGTCGTGCTCGACGCGTTCGTCGTCCGGAAGGACACCAAGGCGCACGGGATGCAGCGGCGCATCGAGGGCATGGAGGTCCGCGGGCAGCGGGTGCTGGCCGTCGAGGACACCTCCACCACCGGCGGCAGCGTGCTCACCGCGGTCGAGGCCCTGCGTGAGGCCGGCGCCGACGTCGTCGGGGTCGTCACGGTCGTCGACCGCGACACCGGCGCGCGCGAGGCCATCGAGAAGGAAGGCCTGCCGTACCGCTACATCCTGGGCCTGGACGACCTCGGCCTGAAGAGCTGACGCGGGGCCGGGAGCCGGCCCCGCGTCTGGCCCGGCGTCACTTCTTGAAGAGGTCCTTCGCGGCGTCCTTGACGTGCTCGACCGCGTCCTTCAGGCCGGCCTTCGCCTGGTCGCCCTGGCCCTCGGCCTTCAGCTGCTCGTCCCCGGTGACGTTCCCGGTGGCCTCCTTGGCCTTCCCGCCCAGGTCCTCGACCTTGTTGCCGATCTTGTCGCCCAGCGACATGGGGCACCTCCCTCACTGCGGCGCCCCGGTCGGGCGCCTGGTGCCGGAAGGACCACGGCGGCGCCGGATCGTCACGGACTCGCACGAGTGATGGCTGTCACCCACAATCAGTGCGTGACGTTTCCCGAGCTCCGGTGTCCTCTTTCCGTGGAGGAGGTGCCGTGACGACGACCAGCGCGGATCCCGGCACGCCGCTCGACGACGCGACCCTGGTGGGCCGCGCGCGGGACGGCGACGTCCGGGCGTACGAACAGCTCGTGCTGCGCTACCAGGGCCCGATGTTCCGGCTCGCGGCGAAGATGCTCGCGAACCGCGGTGACGCGGAGGACGTCGTGCAGGAGGTGTTCCTCAACGCCTGGCGCAAGCTCGACCAGCTGGGCGAGGACGCCGCGTTCGTCGGCTGGCTCTACCGGGCCACGACGAACCGCTGCCTGAACGCCATCCGGGCGCGCCGGCCGCAGGCCGACGTCGACCTCGACACGGCGGAGTCGCCGCGCGGGGACCTCCAGCCGGAGCGGGCCGCCCAGGTGAGCGGCCAGCTCGCGGCGTTGAACACGGCCTTGGCGCAGCTCACCCCGGAACAACGGGCGTGCTGGCTGCTGCGTGAGGTGCACGGCCGGTCCTACGAGGAGATCGGCGAAATCGTCGGCGTGAACGGCACCGCGGTGCGGGGCCGGATCGCGCGGGCCAGGGCACAGCTGGCGGAGGTGATGAAGCCATGGCGATGACGGACTACGAACTGCCCTGCGAACGCGATGTCGAGCAGGTGTGGGAGCGGCTGGACGCGGTTGGCGCCGGGCTGGCCGACGACCACGAGCTGACCTGCCCGCACTGCCGCGCGGCGCGCGAGAGCCTGCTCGCGTTGCGCGAGGCGACGTCCGAGATGGCGGCGGAGGAGGACGCGCCGCCGCCGGACCTGTTCGGCCGGATCATGTCGGCCGTCCGGGCCGAGGTGCGGCGCGGCCAGATGCTGCCGCTGCCGACCCCGGAACCCGGCACGGTCGAGATCAGCGAGCAGGCGGTGGCGGCGGTGCTGCGGTACGCGGCGGACACCGTCGTGGGCATCCGGGCCCGGCGCTGCCGCATCCGGAACGACGGCGCGGGTGTCGTCGAAGTCGAGCTCACCCTTGCGGTGAGTTTGCGGAACGCTACGGGCGGTGAAGCGTTGTCCCTGGTGCGGGAGCGGGTGACCGCGGCGGCCGCGGCCCGGGTGGGCCTGACGCTGGCGAAGCTCGACCTGCTGGTGGACGACATCTTTGAGGAAGACACTGTCGGGGAGCCAGGGGAATGACTGTGGAGTACGTCATCGCGGACCCGGTGATCGCCAGCGTGGCGGCCCGGGCGGCGGTCACCGCGCCGGGCGTGGTGCGGCTGGAGCCGGGGCTGCGAGGCCTGGTGACGGCGTGGACGCGCGCGGCGCGTCAGCGCTGGAAGGGCCTCGACCCGGCCCCGGCCGACGGCGTCCGCGTCCGCACGGCGGACGGCCGGCTGAGCGTCCAGGTGGACCTGATCGCGTCGGGCGCCGACCAGGCGGCGGCGGTCGGACGTTCGGTGCAGCGCGCGGTCAGCCGGTACGTCACGGCGCAGACCGGCCTGGTCGTCGACGAGGTTTCGGTGTCCATCATGGACATCGAAAAGGCGACGCGGTGATCGCGAACGAAGCGGTCGAGAAGATCATCGGCGCGATCAAGGGCGTGGCGGGCCTCCGCCCGGCGACGCCGGTTTCCCCGGAGACGACGTGGCTCCCGGTGGACTGGGAAGGCATGGCCGTCGACCTGACGCCGGAAGTGGTGCAGATCCGGCTGATCGCGTCGCGGCTGCCGATCCCGCCGTTGCTGGATCTGGCCGTGGCGGCGGTCCGCCCGGTGCTGACCGGCACGGAGTGGGAGAAGGCCCGGCTGCGGCTGGTGGTCACCGACCTCGACGGCGCGGCCTTCGCCTGATCCCGTGGGAGACCCACGTCACACCATCGTGGCAGTGACGATCCCCGATCCCCGGTGTCCTTACCTACGAACCAGGCAGAAAGCCTTGTTCCCCAGGACATCCGAGGAGGACCTCATGACCGCGACCGCCGAGAAGACCGTGGTGACCACCGCGAACGACGCCACCAGCGCGCTCGTCTCGAAGCAGGGCACCACCACCATCGCCGACACCGTCGTGCAGAAGATCGCCGGTCTCGCCGCCCGTGAGGTCAGCGGCGTGTACGACCTCGGTGGCGGCGGGGCCGCTCGCGCCCTGAGCGCGTTGCGCGACCGCATCCCCGGCGCGTCCTCCAGCGTCGGCCAGGGCGTTTCGGTCGAGGTGGGCGAGAAGCAGGCCGCCGTCGATCTCCAGCTCCTCGTCGAGTACGGCGTCGCGATCGCGGACCTCGCGCGGTCGGTGCGGCGCAACGTGATCACCGCGATCGAGCGGATGACCGGGCTGGAGGTCGTCGAGGTGAACATCAACGTCAACGACGTCCACATCCCGGGCGACGACGACGAGCCCGCCACCAGCGACCGGGTGCTCTGACCGTGAACGGCACCCTGATCGGCCTGCTTTTCGGCCTGGCACTGGGGTTCGCGGCCGCGTTCGGCGGGTTCGGCGCCTTCGTCGCCGTGCTCGTGCTCGGCGGGCTCGGTCTCCTGGTCGGCCGGTGGGCCGACGGCAAGCTCGACCTGGCCGCCCTCGTCGGGGCCGCCCGAGATCGGAGGTAGCTCGTGTCCACGCTCACCGCGCGGCATCGTCGTGACGACGTCGAGACGGCCGAAGGAGACGAAGAACGCGGGGAGACGACCGTGGAGCCGCGCGCGGTCGGGCGCATCGCCGCCCGCGCCGCGCGTGAGGTCGACGGCGTCGCCGCCGACGTCACCGCCAAGGCCACTGTGGACGGAGATGTGACCACTTTGGACATCCGGCTGCCCGTCGCCTACCCGGCGCCGATCCACGGCACCGCCGACCGGGTCCGGGCCCACCTGCTCGGCCGTACCGCCGAACTGACCGGCCTGCGCACGCAGCGCGTCGACATCACGATCGCGCTGCCGCCGGTCGAGCCGCCGAAGCGGCGGGTCCGATGAGGCGGCCGCGGCGGAGCGTGCCCGCCGTGCTCACCGCGCTCGTCCTGTTGGCCGCCTGCGCGTTCGTCGTGACGGCGCTCGTGCAGCGCCTGCTCGGTGAGCCGCCGGTGCTGTCCTACGACGCGGTCGCCGCCCGCGTGCACGACACCTCCTGGAACGAACTGCCCGTGCTCGTCGGGGGCGGGGCAGCGGTTCTCGTGGGGTTCGTGCTGCTGGCGACGGCCGTGCTGCGTGGCCGTCCGGTGGTGCTGCCGCTGGCGCCGGAGCCGGGGTTCGACACCGGCACCACGCGCCACGGCCTGCGGACGTCGCTGCGATCGACCGCCGCGCACGTCGACGGCGTCTCGTCCGCCGCGCTCAAGCTGCGCCGCCGCACGGTGCGGGTGAAGGTCAAGACCGCCCGGACGCGTACGGACGGGCTGGCTGACGCCGTCAGCGCCGCTCTCGAAACCCGGCTCGACCAGGTCGGCCTGGCGCGGCCACCGCGCGTCCGCGTCCGCGTGCGAGGTGTGCGATGAACCGGCCCGCCGCGCTCAACCGGACCCTGCTCGCCCTGATCGGGCTGGTGCTGCTCGCCGCCGGCGGGTTCGCGCTGGCCACCCACTTCGGGCGGCTGCGCGTCCTCGACCCGGCGTCGGCGCTGGTCCCGGGCTCGACGGCCCCGCCGACCTGGGTGTTCTACGTGGCGATCGCGGTCGCCGTGCTGCTCGGGCTGCTCTGCCTGCGGTGGCTGGCCGCCCAGGCGTTCCGGCGGCCGAAGACCGTCGCCTGGCGGGCGGAGGAGGCCGACGGCGCGACGGAGCTGGATTCGGCGACGGCCGCCGCCCCGGTCGCGGCCGACGTCGAAGGCTACGGCGGCGTCCGGTCGGCGTCGGCCTGGCTCAGCGGGCCGCGGGACCGGCCGGAACTGTTCCTGATCGTCACGACCGACGCCGAGGCGGACGCCGGGGCGATCCGCGCCCGGATCGCCGAGCACGCCGTCCCGCGCCTGCGCCAGGCCCTGGAGGTCGACGAGCTGCCGGTGCGTCTCGAAGTTCGGCTGACGGCGAAATCGGGCGCTCGCGCTCGGTGAGGTGGTGGCCATCGGGGTTACCGTCGACGGATGGACGAGCAGCCGTCGACGCCCGGTGAGCCGCACCGCCCGAACGATCCGAACCGGAAGAAACCGGACGGCGCGCCGGACCAGTACCCCCACGAGGAACCGACGAAGTACCCGGCGAAACGCCCACCCGAATTCCCACCCGGTGTGACCCCTCCGTCACCGCCCAGGTGAAGAAGTTGCTCCGGTGGGTTGAACATCACACGCCTGGGCATTCTTCGAGGAGGCCGATTCCGATCAGCGGAGTAAAGTCGCTGGTAGGGGGATCGGGGTAAGGGGGTGGACGGTGGCCAAGTTCCTGGCCGACGTGACCGTTGCGGTGCACATGCTCGCCCTTCTGCTGATCGGGTTCGGCGGATTCGTCGCGTGGCGCTGGCCCAAGCTGATCTTCGTCCACATGTTCGCCGCGGCGTGGGGCGTCCTCGTGAACGTCGCGCCGGTGCCCTGCCCGTTCACCGCGCTGGAGAACTTCTTCCGCCACCAGCAGGGCCTCGGTGACCTGCCCGGCGGCTTCAACGCGTACTACCTCTACGACACGGTCTTCCCGCGTTCGTGGCTGCCGGCGATCGGGATCGTCGCTATCACCGTCGTCGCCTACTCCTACGTCGGCGTGTACCACCGCTGGCGTCACCGCGACCACCACGAGGACGCCCACGCGCACGCCGTCCACCTGGGTTAGGCGACAATCGACGCCGTGAGCACACCCCACGACGTCGGGCCCACCGAGTGGGTGAGCCGTGAAGAGGTCGGCGTCGGCCCCTGGCCGGGTGACTGGCCCACGGACGACCGGTACGACCCGGATCTGCTGCGCGACGGCGACCGCCGCAACGTCGTCGACAAGTACCGCTACTGGCGCCGCGAGGCGATCGTGTCCGATGTGGACGCCCGCCGGCACCCGTTCCACGTCGCCATCGAGAACTTCCAGCACGACCACAACATCGGCACGGTGGTCCGCACGGCCAACGCCTTCGCCGCCGCCGAGGTCCACATCGTCGGCCGCCGCCGCTGGAACCGCCGCGGCGCGATGGTGACCGACCGCTACCAGCACCTCCGCCACCACGACGACGTCACGGGCTTGGTGCAGTTCGCCGCCACGGAGGGGCTAGCGGTGGTGGCGGTCGACAACACCCCGGGGTCCCAGCCGGTCGAGACGGCCGACATCCCGCGCGACTGCGTGCTGCTGTTCGGCCAGGAGGGGCCGGGGTTGTCGCCGGTCGCGCAGGAAGCGGCGTCCCTGGTCGTGTCGATCGCCCAGTTCGGGACGACCCGCTCGATCAACGCGGGCGTCGCGGCGGGCATCGTGATGCACGCCTGGGTCCGGCAGCACGCGGACCTGTCCCAGGCCTGGTGACCGGGTTCCACGGCGGTTTTGCCGGTGCGGCCTGCTGACCTCGCTGCGTGACAACTCCGGCTGCTCAGCGGCGCCGTCGGACACGACCGGGCGGGTCCGGTGCTCCTGGCTGACCGAGGGTCCGCCCGACAGCTGGAAAGTGGTGATCGACGAGGAAATACCGGTGGTCTTCGACGGAAGGTGATCAGGCCGGCGCGACCTCGACCGGGATGCCGTTCAGCACCGACGTCCCGGACGGCACGTCCAGCAGCGTCTCGTCGGCGACCAGGTTCGAGTTGACGCCCGGGTTCGCGCTCGCCACCCGGGTGCGTGAACCGTCGACGTCGTGGCCCCAGCCGTGGGGGATGCTGATCACGCCCTGGCGGACCTCGTCGGTCACCTCCACCGGGACCTCGAGTTTGCCGGCGCGGGACGTCACCGACGCGAGGCCGCCGTCCGTCAGGCCGAGGCGCGTCGCGTCCGCCGGGTGGACCTGGACCGTGCAGCGGTTCCCGCCGCGGACCAGCGGCGCGAGGTTGTGCATCCACGAGTTGTTCGAGCTCAGGTGCCGCCGGCCGATCAGCACCAAGCCGTCATCGAGGGGCCTGGCCAGCTCGTCGCGCAGGCGAGGCACGTCCGCGACGATCGTCGGCGGCGCCAGCTCGATCCGGCCGGACGCGGTGCACAGCACCTCCGGGATCCGCGGCTTCAGCGCGCCGAAGTCGATGCCGTGCGGCGCCGCTTCGAGGTCGGCCAGCGTGACGTCGTACGGGCCGCTGCGCAGCATCAGGTCGACCAGCCGCGCGGGGCCGGTGCGGTCGCCGGTGAGCTCGACCTTGTTCCGCCGCGCGGTTTCGGCCGCGACGAAGTCGTCGAGCGCGGCGACGTCCGCTTCGGGGCCCTGACCGGTGACGATGCCGGTGAGCCGCAGCATGGTCTCCCACTCCTGCGGTAGTTCCGACGGGAGCGTCGGCGGCGTCCAGTTGGCGATGTTGCGCACCGAAAGCTGGTAGAAGGCCAGGTCGAAGTGCGGACGCTCGAGCGGTGACGGCCCGGGCAGGATGACGTCGGCCTGGCGCGACGTCTCGTTGAGGTAGACGTCCACGGAGATCATGAAGTCGAGGCCCTTGATGGCCTCGGCCAGGCGACCCGCGTTCGGCGTGCTCAGGCACGGGTTGCCGCTGACGGTGATCAGCGCGCGGACCTGGCCGTCGCCCGGCGTCTCGATCTCGTCGGCCAGCGTCGCCACCGGCAGCTCGCCGACGACCTCCGGGTAGCCGCGCACGCGGCTGTGCCAGCGGCCGACCTTGAAGGGCTTGCGGTTGCCGGTCGGCGTGCACGCGGCCAGCGGGAACATCGCGCCGCCGGGCTCGTCGAGGTTGCCGGTGAGCACGTTGAGGACGTCGACCAGCCAGCTCGCGATCGTGCCGAACGCCTGGGTGGTGGTGCCGATCCGGCCGTAGACCACGGCGTTCTCCGCGTCGGCCAGCTCCAGGGCCATCCGGCGGATCTCGGCGGCCTCGATGCCGGTGTGCGACGCGACGGCCTCCGGGGTGAACGGCTGGGCCAGCTCGCGGACGTCGTCGAGGCCGTTGAGGTGCTGGCTCAGGCGGCCGGGCGCGACGCGGTTCTCCGCGATCAGGACGTTGACCAGGGCGAACAGCAGGAAGGCGTCGGTGCCGGGGCGGATGGCGTGGTGCTCGTCGGCGTACTGCGCGGTGCGGGTGCGGCGCGGGTCGACGACCACGATCTTGCCGCCGCGCTCGCGGATCCCGCGCAGCCGCCCGCGCATGTCCGGCGCGGTCATCAGGCTGCCGTTGGACACCAGCGGGTTCGCGCCGAGGATCAGCAGGTGCCGCGTGCGGTCGACGTCGGGCACCGGGATGGCGAGCGGGTCACCGAACATGGTGCCGGAGGAGTAGTGCTTCGGCATCTGGTCGACCGACGTCGCGCTGTAGAAGTTCTTGGTGCCCAAGGCTTTGTAGAGCACGCGGCTGTAGAGCGTCAGCGCGATGTTGTGCACGCCGGGGTTGCCCGCGTACACGGCGACGGCGTCGCGGCCGTACTTCTCCGCGATCGGCGGGAGCCGCCGGTCGATCTCGTCGTAGGCCTCCTGCCAGCTGACCTCGACGAACTCGCCGTCGCGCTTGAGCAGCGGCGCGGTCAGCCGATCGGGGTCGTGGTGCAGGGCGCCGAGCGACGCGCCCTTCGGGCAGATGTAGCCCTTCGAGAAGACGTCCTTCTCGTCACCTGTCACGCGGGTGACCTGCTGGTTCTCGTCCAGTGTCACCTCGAGCCCGCAGGTCGCTTCGCACAGCGGGCAGGTGACGTGTGCCGTGGTCATGAGTACCTCGCAGGCCGTCGGGTCTTTCAACATACCGAGCGGTATGTCGGTGGGCAAGGCAGGATTGCGACATGAACGTCGCAGCCGCCGAACGCGCGGTGACCTCGCGGCACCTGCGCCGGGTGTGGGGGCTGCCCGGCACGGTCCTCGGCCGCAGCGGCTGGCCGGCGTCGCCGGGGCAGCGGCTGCACTGGCACTGGAACTACTGGTGGCAGGCGCACCTGCTGGACACGCTCATCGACGCCCAGCTGCGCGCGCCCTCCGCTTCCCGGCTGACGCTGATCCGGTCGTTCGTGCGTTCGGTGCGGCTGCGCAACTTCGGCCGCTGGACGAACGACTTCTACGACGACATCGCGTGGCTCGGCCTTGCGCTGCAACGGGTTTCGTCCTTGGGTATCGACGTCGGCCCGGCACTGGCGGCGATCGACACGCAGCTCCTGTCGGGCTGGACCGAGGCGGCGGGCGGCGGGATCTGGTGGCGCGTCGGCGACGAGTTCAAGAACGCCCCGGCCAACGGCCCGGCGGCGATCTTCCACGCCCGCTCCGGCAACCTCACGCGCGCCCGCGAGATGACGGACTGGCTGTCGACGACCCTGGTGGACCCCGCGACGGGCCTGGTCTGGGACGGCATCCGGACGGACACGGGCGAGCTGGTGAAGCACATCTACACGTACTGCCAAGGCGTTTACCTCGGTGCGTGCCTCGAACTGTCCTTAGTGGACGAAGCCGCCCGGACGGTCCGAGCGGTGGCGGAACACTGCGCCCCGGGCGGCATCATCCGCGGCCAAAGCGGCGGCGACGGCGGGCTGTTCGCGGCGATCCTGGCGCGCTACCTGGCTTTGGCGGCTGGTTCTCTCCCCGGCCCCGAGGCTTCGGTGGCGCGAGACCTGGTGCTGACGTCCGCCGAGGCCTGCTGGTCGGGCGCGTCGGAGGGCCCGGTGTTCAGCGCGTTCTGGGACCGCCCGGCGCCGCCGTCGCCCCTGCCGGAGGACGCCCCGGAGCGCGACATGTCGGTCCAGGTGGGCGGCTGGATGCTCCTGGAAGCAGCGGCGACGCTGTCACCAGACGTCGCCGGCCCGCCAGTCGGCGGTTAGCTCCCCGTCCAGGTCCAGCGGGGCGCGGCCCGGGAACACGTAGACGGCGCCGTCGTCGTCCGCGGTGCGCTGGATTCCCGACGGGGTGAGGGAGAACGTCGGCCCGCGCCACTGCTGCCAGCCGCGGCCCTCGTACAGCGGCCTTCCGGCCGTGGACGCGCTCAACGCGCCCACCTCGTACCCACCCAGCAGCGCTTCCATCTCGGCCATCAACGCGCTCGCGATCCCCCGCCGCCGATGGTCGGGATGGACGGCGACGCCCTCGACGTACCCGGTGTTCAGCACGCGGTCGCCGTGCAGGAGACGTCGCTGCACGAGTGAGGCGTGACCGACCAGCTCATCGCCGTCGAAGGTCAGCGCGTGCATCCCGCCCAGCGTGTTCTCCCAGCCGGCGAGGTCGAAGTCCTTGAACGCGCCTTCGAGCAGGGCGCGCGCCGCGAGCAGCTCGGCGTCGGACAGCTGCGCGGTGTGCGCCAGCCTCAGCATCCGCAGGAGGCGCCGTGCAGGAAACGAGGCGTCAGCAGCACCGACTCCGGCGGCCGGTCCGGGTCCGCCATCCGGGAGAGCAGCAGCTGGACCGCTCGGCGGCCGATATCGGCGATCGGCTGGACCAGCGTGGTCACCGCCGGGCTCACCCGGCGGGCCCAGTCCATGTCGCCGTAACCGACAACCGCCAGTTCCGAGCCGATGCGGATGCCGCGGCGGTGGGCCTCGTACTGGACGCCGACCAGCATCGACTCGTCCGCGACCACCAGGGCCGTCGGGGAGGGCCAGCCGTCCAGGAGCTTGGCCGTCGCGCGGGCGGCTCCGCCCGAGTTCGACAGGCCGGATTCCACCAGTTCGCGGTCCCAGCGCAGGCCCGACTGCTCCAGGCCCATGCGGTACCCACGGACGCGCTCGCGGCTGACGTCCAGGCTTTCGTCGCCCGAGATCAGGCCGATCTTGCGGTGGCGGCGCTCCGTCAGGTGCTTCACCAGCCCGCACAGGGCGTGGACGTTCTCCGTACCCACCTGGTCGACGTCGTTGCGGGCGGCGAGCCGGTCCATCAGGACCGTCGGCACGCCCATCCGGACCAGGCCGTTGATCACCGCGTCGTCGCCGGGTGAGGGGACCAGCAGCACGCCGTCCACGAGGTCGGCCCGCAGCGCGCGGACGACCGCGGCCTCTTCGCTGACGCTGTCACCGGTGTCGGCCAGCGTCACGTCGCAGCCGGCCTGGGCGGCGGCCGCCCTGATGGAACGCAGCAGCTCACCCGAGTAGGGGTGCGCGCGCGTACCCATCGCGACGCCGATCCGGTAGGTGACCGGGGGGTCCCACAACCGGAGCTCCGGCGAAAGTGCCGTCATAAAGCCCTCGCAGACGCTCAGCCGAAAGGTAGCCGCTGAACGAGCCCGTCGAGGTGTCAACACCCCAGAATCACTGATGTGAGTGAACCGCCGGGCAGCCACACGACTCTCGGTGACGCAGCGTGGGCGGTAGCCGCACGGTTTCGGCCTTGCGCGCCGGGTCGTTGATGCGGGCGAGCAGCAGCCGCACCGCCTGCCGCCCGATCTCCTCGATCGGCTGCGCCATCGTCGTCAGCGGCGGGTCGACCAGGTCCGCCCACTCGACGTCGTCGTAGACCACGACCGGCAGATCTTGCCCGATGCGAAGGCCCCGCCGCCGCGCTTCGTGCAGCACCCCGACCATCATGCTGTCGTTGCCGACGACCAGCGCCGTCGGCGGCTCGGGCAGCGCGAGCAGCTGGCTGACGGCCAGCGCGCCACCCTCGTGGGACGAGTTTCCGCAGGCCACGAGGTCGGCCGACCACGTCAGCCCGGACCGGCCGAGCCCGAGCCGGTAGCCGAGCACGCGCTCCTCGCTGGTCGACAGGCCGGGCGCGCCGCTGATCATCCCGATCCGCCGGTGCCCGAGCGTCGCCAGGTGGGCGGTCAGCGCCGACGTCGCCTGAATGTTCTCCGTGCCCACCTGGTCGACGTCGCCGCGGGTGGTCAGCCGGTCGATCAGCACCGTCGGCACGTCCAGCGAGACCAGCTCGCCGATCACCGAGCCGTCGCCCGGCGCCGGCGTGATCAGCAGGCCGTCGACCCGGCGGGAGCGCAACGTCCGGACCGTGTCACGCTCCGTGTTCGCCGTGTCGTGGGTATCCGCGAGCAGCACGGTGTAGCCGTGGGTCGACGCCTCCCGCTCGATCGCCTGCATCAGCGTCGCGAAGTACGGGTTCGCCACGAGGGAGATCGCCATCCCGATCGACCGGGTGCCGCCGGTGACCAGCGAGCGCGCGATGGCGTCGCCGGTGTAGCCGGTCGTTTCGATCGCCCGCAGCACGGCCGCCTTCGTGTCCTCGGCGACCGCGCGGGTCCCGTTCACGACGTGCGAAACGGTGGTGATCGAGACGCCGGCGAGCTCGGCGATGTCCCGCTGGGTCGGCCGCGATGATCTCGGCTGGGGCATGCCAATCCTTTCCGGCAAGCGTTTGCGCAAACGCTTGCGTCCACGCAGCAGTCTGTCTACCTTCCCGACCATCGGCAAGCTTCGAACCGTCCGTGTCTCCTGAAAAGGGTGGGAACCCATGAGACAACGAAGTCTCACCGCACTCGTGCTGGCCGCCGTACTGGCCACGACGACCGGGTGCACCGTCGAACGTCACTGGGGTGGCAACACCAAGACCGGTGGCAGTGGAAAAGCGAAGGTCGGCCTGGTCACCAAGACCGACACGAACCCGTACTTCGTGGCCCTGCGCGAGTCCGCCAGAGCCACCGCACAGGCCAACGGCGCCGATTTCAGCGCGCTCGCCGGGCAGTTCGACGGCGACAACGACGGCCAGGTCCGCGCCATCGAGAACCTCGTGCAGCAGGGCGCGAACACCATCCTCATCACACCCAGCTCGTCCACCGGGGTGCTGAAGGCGATCAAGGACGCCCGCGACGCCGGGATCCTCGTCATCGCGCTCGACACCGCGACCGAACCGCCGGACGCCGTCGACGCCACCTTCGCCACCGACAACTTCGCGGCCGGCCAGCAGCAGGGCGCGTACGTCAAGGCGGCGCTGAAGGGCACCCCGCCCAAGCTGCTGATGGTCGACGGGACCGCCGGCAGCTCGGTCGACACCCAGCGCCACGGCGGGTTCCTCAAGGGCATCGGGCTGACCGACGGCTCGCCCGAGATCAAGGGGCACACCGCGGCCAACGGTGACCAGAGCCTCGCCCAGCAGGGCATGGAGAACCTGTTGCAGCGCACCACCGACATCAACGCCGTCTACTCGATGAACGAGCCGATGGGCCGCGGTGCCAACGCGGCGCTGAAGGCCCGCGGGCTCACGAACCAGATCGTGATGGGTTCGATCGACGGCGGCTGCGAAGGCGTCCAGAACGTCAAGGACGGCCTCTACGCCGCGACTGTCATGCAGTTCCCCAAGAAGATGGCCGAACAGGGTGTGCTCGCCGCCGTCGAGTACGCGAAGACCGGCAAGAAGCCGACCGGCTTCGTCAACACCGGGTCCGCCGTGATCACCAACAAGCCCCTGCCCGGCGTCGAAAGCCACGACACCGCGTGGGGCCTGCAGAACTGCTGGGGAGGTACGAAATGACGACCGCCACCGTCGCTCGTCCGTCCACAAAGGAACGTGAGTCGCTCGGCGAGTTCCTCCTCCGCGCCCCCGCGGTCGGCCCGGCGCTCGCCCTGATCGTCGCCGTCGTGGTGTTCTCGCTGGCCACGGACACGTTCTTCGACCTCGACAACCTCTCCACCGTCGTCCAGCAGTCGCTGGTCGTCGGGACGCTCGCGCTCGGCCAGACACTCGTCATCCTCATCGCGGGCATCGACCTGTCCAACGCGTCGTCGATGGTCGTCGCCACGCTGATCATGGCGAAGCTCGCCGCGGCCGGGACGAACGGCTTCGTCGCGCTGCTGGCCGGCGTCGTGCTGACGGTCATCGTCGGCATCTTCATCGGCTCGCTCGCCACGCGGATCAAGCTGCCGGCGTTCATCATCACGCTCGGCACGTTCACCATGCTCACCGCGGTGTCCAAGCTGATCGCCGGCGGCCAGGCCGTGCCGGTGACCGACGGGCTGCTGCAGTGGCTCGGCACCAAGCGCTACCTCTTCGGTGGCATCCCGATCACCTACGGGATGACGCTGGCGCTGCTGATGTACCTCGGCATCTGGTACGCGCTGACGAAAACCGCGTGGGGCAAGCACGTCTACGCGGTCGGCAACGCGCCGGAGTCCGCGCGGCTGTCCGGGATCAAGGTCAACCGCACGGTCCTGTCGGTGTACATCGTGGCGGGCCTCGCCTTCGGCCTCGCCGCGTGGCAGGCGCTCGGCCGGACGCCGAACGCCGACCCGAACCAGTTCCAGCTCGGCAACCTCGACTCGATCACCGCCGTCGTGCTCGGTGGGACGAGCCTGTTCGGCGGCCGCGGCTCGGTGCTGGGCACGCTGATGGGCGCGCTGGTCGTGGCGGTGCTGCGGTCTGGGCTGACGCAGATGAACGTCGACGGCAACTACCAGGACCTCGCCACCGGGGCCCTGCTCATCGCCGCCGTCGTGGTGGACCGGATCGCGAGGAGGCAGCAGCAGTCATGACCGAACCGATCCTGCAGGCCCGTGGCCTGGTGAAGCGCTACGGCCGGGTGACCGCCATCGACGGCGCCGACTTCGACCTGCTCCCCGGCGAGGTGCTCGCCGTCGTCGGCGACAACGGCGCCGGGAAGTCGTCACTCATCAAAACCCTGTCCGGGGCCGTGATCCCGGACGAGGGAGAGATCAAAGTGGACGGTGAGACCGTCCACTTCAAGTCCCCTTTGGACGCCCGGCAGTACGGGATCGAGACGGTGTACCAGGATCTCGCCGTCGCGCCCGCGCTGGACATCGCGTCGAACATGTTCCTCGGCCGGGAGAAACGCATCGGCGGCGCGTTCGGGCTGTTCCGCAAGCTCGACACCGCCACCATGCGGAGCGAGGCGCAGCGGATCCTCGACGAGCTGGGCATCAACATCAAGTCGATCACCCAGCTCGTGGAGACGCTGTCCGGTGGCCAGCGCCAGGGTGTCGCCGTCGCGCGCGCGGCGGCGTTCGGCACCAAGGCCGTGATCATGGACGAGCCCACCGCCGCGCTCGGCGTCGCCGAGTCCGGCAAGGTGCTCGACCTGATCGGCCGGATCCGCGACCGCGGCCTGCCGGTGGTGCTGATCAGCCACAACATGCCGCACGTGTTCGACATCGCCGACCGCATCCACGTGCACCGCCTCGGCAGGCGCGTCGCGGTCGTCTCGCCGAAGACGCACTCGATGAACCAGGTCGTCGGCCTGCTCACGGGTGCGCTGCGGCTCAACGAGAACGGCGAGATCGAAGAGGCGGCCGCCGCGACCCACGTGGCCGGCTTGAAGTGAAGGTGCTGCTGGCGGGTCTGTGCACCGTGGACGTCGTTCAGCGCGTCGCCGAGCTCCCGGCTCCGGGCGAGAAGGTGCAGTCACTGCGGGTGGACGTCGCGGCCGGGGGGCCCGCGACGAACGCCGCGGTGACGGCCGCCGCGCTCGGGGCCGAGGCGACGCTGCTGACCGTCCTCGGCGCACACCCGCTGGCCGCGCTCGCCCGCACCGACCTCGAAACCCACGGCGTCCGGGTCGTCGACCTGGACCCGTCCCGCTCCGATCCACCGCCGGTCAGCGCGGTCGCCGTCCGAGACCGCGACGGCGAACGCACCGTCGTCTCCCGCAACGCCGAAGACCACACTTTCCTAGGGAAAGATCCGGAATTTGGGGCTGACGGGGTTGGTGGGGCTGATGTGGTGCTGCTGGACGGGCACCTTCCGGAACTCGCGCTGGACGTCGCGAAGGCCGCGAACGTCGCGGGCGTGCCGGTCGTGCTTGATGCCGGGAGCTGGAAACCGGTGCTCGACGAGCTGCTGCCGCTGGTCGACGTCGCCGCCTGCTCCGCGCACTTCCGGGCGCCGGAACCCGGCCTCCACCAGCGGGGCGTGCCGATGGTCATCACCACCGCCGGCCCTGGTCCGGTGCGGTGGTCGACCGCCGACGGGAAGTCCGGAGAGGTGCCCGTGCCGTCCGTCGAAGCGCGGGACACACTAGGTGCGGGAGACGTCTGGCACGGCGCGCTCGCCGTCGCCGTGGCGCGAAAACTCACGGTGACGGACCGGATTCGCTTCGCCAACGAGGTGGCCGCCGAACGGGTGCGGTTGGTGGGACCGCGGTCCTGGACGACCGCGATCGCAGGAAGGAACAGGACATGACGGCGTTCGACGATCTGCTGGCCAGGGCCGAGGGGCTGACCGTGCGCGGGCAGCGCAACGTGCTCGGCATCATCGGCGCGCCCGCCTCCGGGAAGACCACGCTCGCGTGGGCACTGGCGAACGCGCTGGGCTCGCGCGCCGCGGTGGTCGGGATGGACGGCTTCCACCTCGCGCAGGTGGAGCTGCGCCGGCTCGGCTGCGCCGAGCGCAAGGGCGCGCCGGACACCTTCGACGCGGCCGGCTACTACCACCTGATCCGCCGCCTCGCCGAAGGCCGCGAGACGGTCTACGCGCCGGAGTTCCGCCGGGAGATCGAAGAGCCGATCGCGGGTGCTGTCGCCGTCGCGCCGGAGGTCCAGCTCGTCATCACGGAGGGCAACTACCTCCTGCTGCCGGACGACCCGTGGAGCGGGATCCGGCCGCTGCTCACCGAGGCCTGGTTCCTCGCGCCGGACGAGCCGGAGCGCATCGAACGGCTCGTGTCGCGCCACCGCCGGTACGGCCGGTCGCTCGTCGAAGCGCGGCAGCGGGCGCTCGGGTCGGACCAGCGCAACGCCGACCTGATCACGCAGACGCGCGACCGCGCGGACCTCGTGCTCGAGAACCTCCCGCTGGTCAACTTCGCGCTGTGAGCGTCCTGATCGTCACGGGCGGCAGCCGGGGGATCGGCGCCGCCACCTGCGAGCTGGCCGCCTCGCGCGGCTACGATGTCGTGGTCAACTTCTCGGGTGATCCCGCGCCCGCCGAGGAGGTCGCCGCTCGCGTCGAAGCCCTCGGGCGGCGGTCGGCGGCGGTGCGCGCGGACGTCTCGGCCGAGGACGACGTACGCGCGCTGTTCGACGCGGCCGCGACGCTGGGCCCGGTCGAGGCGCTGGTCAACAACGCCGCCATCACGGGAAACACCCCCGGACGGCTCGACCAGTACGAGGTCGACGTCGTCCGGCGGACCCTCGACGTGAACGTCACCGGCGTCTTCCTGTGCTGCCGCGAGGCGGTCCGCCGGATGTCGACCCGCCACGGTGGCCAGGGCG
The DNA here is from genome assembly GCF_043197175.1 of Amycolatopsis sp. NPDC049252. Lineage (NCBI taxonomy): Bacteria > Bacillati > Actinomycetota > Actinomycetes > Pseudonocardiales > Pseudonocardiaceae > Amycolatopsis > Amycolatopsis sp. NPDC049252. The sequence goes on along the minus strand of NZ_JBICSQ010000004.1, from coordinate 183,922 downwards.
GCGCGATCGTCAACATCTCCTCGACGGCCGCGCGCACCGGCTCGGCCGGGGAGTGGGTGCACTACGCCGCGTCGAAGGCCGCCGTCGACACCCTGACCCACGGGCTCGCCCAGGAGGTCGCGGACGAGGGTGTGCGGGTCAACGCCGTCGCGCCCGGGATGATCCACACCGGGCTGCACGAGGCCGCCGGGATGCCGGACCGGCTCGAGAAGTACGCGCGCCAGATCCCGATGCGCCGCGCCGGGCAGCCGGGGGAGATCGCCGAAGCCGTGCTGTGGCTGCTGTCGCCGGCGGCGTCGTTCACCACCGGAGCGGTGCTGGACGTCGGTGGCGGTCGGTGATCGTTCGAGCACTTTCCGACAACGTGAAATGACTTTCAGTCACCGGCGTCCGCGTACTGGGACGTCCGGAGACGGCGAGATCACGATTGTCCCGGGAACTTGGTCACCGTTGTTTTGCCAAGCGAACGCTGTGCAACTCTGGGGAGCCGCCACGCGAAAGGACGGCTTCCCCAGCCATGGCAAAACTCATGTCCGTGCACCACTTGGCGCTGACCGTGACCGACGTGGACCGCAGCGTGCCGTGGTACGCCCGGGTCCTGGACCTCGAGGAGGTCACCCGGCGCGAAGAGCCGGACACGGGCCTGCGCAAGGTCGTGCTGCGGTCCGCCGGGGACGCGTTCTCGGTCGTGCTGGTGCAGCACGCGGACACCGGAAGGCGCGGGTTCGACGAGCGGCGAACCGGTCTGGACCACGTCGCCTTCAAGGTCGGCTCGGTGACCGAGCTGACCGAGTGGGAGGAGCGGCTGGCCGAGTTCGGCGTCTCCTACCTGCCGGCCGCGCCGTCGCGCACCTTCGAGGGATCCTGGGTGGTCGTGTTCCGCGACCCCGACGGCATCCAGCTCGAGATCTGGGCCGACCCCGAACTGTGAGTCACGCGCGGGCGTCGTCCGTCTCTTCGACCGGGCGGCGCATCTCCTGGCGGTAGCGCAGCACGCCGTACGCGGTGCCGAACACGAAGAACGCGACGCTGCCCCACAGCGCGGCCGTCTTCAGCCACGGCAGAACGTCCAGCAGGCCGGCGCCGTAGTAGCCGAGCAGCACGAGCGTCGGCACCCAGAGCAGGCCGCCGAGCGTGGTCGCCAGCAGGAACCGGCGCGGGTCCATCCGCGCGGCACCGGCGATGAGCGGGGCGAGCGTGCGGATCCACGGGATCCAGCGCGCGGCGACGATCGCGAAGAAGCCACGACGGTCCAGGAACTCCTGCGCGCGTTCGAGGTGCTGCCGGTTGAGGACCTTGCCGTCCCGGCGCGCGATCAGCTTGGAGCCGCCGGTGCGCCCGATGTAGTAGCCGATCTGGTTGCCGAGCACGGCGACGATCAGCGCGGCGCCCGAGAGCAGCCACGCGTTCAGGTCCGAGCCGTGCTGGGCCAGCACCACACCGGCGCCGAACAGCAGCGAGTCACCGGGCAGGAACAGCCCGATGATCAGCGCGCATTCGACGAGCACGAAGCTCAGCACGATCACCCAGACGAGCAGGGGCCCGGCGGTGTCCAGCCAGCTCACGCCGACGCCCGCGGCCTCGATGCTCACGACGTTCACACGTTGAGCCTACGTGGCCCAGGTGAACGGCCCACGGCCAACGGCCGAATCGAGCTCGCCGGGAAATTCACCTCGCACGAACGGTGAAGGCCCCCTCACCAGCGGTGAGGGGGCCTTCGGCGAAGGTGCTCAGAACTGCGGCAGAGACTCGCCCTGGACCGCTTCGACGTCCAGTTCGATCTTGACCGTCGTGCCGACCGCCGCGACGCCGGCCCGGACCATCGCGCTGTAGTTGATCGCGAAGTCGTTCCGGTGCAGGGTCGTCTCGGCGTGGAACGCCACGCGCACGCCGCCCCACGGGTCCGGGCCCCAGCCGCCGTAGGTCAGCTCGAGCTCGATCTCGCGGCGCTCGCCGTGCAGCGTGAGGTCCCCGACCAGCGTCCACGAGTCGACGCCGCGCTGGCGCATCCCCGTGCTCGCGAACGTGATCACCGGGTGTACGTCGACGTCGAGGAAGTCCGGCGACCGCAGGTGGTCGTCGCGCATCCGGATGTTCGTGTCGATGCTCGCCGCCTTGATCTCGGCGTGCACCGACGACCGCTCGGCCGGGCGGCCGATGTCGATCCGGCCGGACACGTCCGGGAACCGCGCCTTGATGCTCGCGATGCCCAGGTGGCGGGCGGTGGCGACGACCGACGAGTGCATCGGGTCGATCACCCACGGTCCGGCGGGCGGCAGGTCGATCGCCTCGGCGACCGGGGCCAGCACGACGTCGCCGAGCGAGCCGGAGCCGTCCGAGGCGACCTGCGCCATCCGGGCGACCGGGGTGTACCCGGCCGCCGTGACCACCGCGGTGTAGGTCCCCGGCGCGAGCGCGTCGGTGACCACGTCGCCGCGGACGTCGGCCGCCTGGCGGGCGACCTGCCGTCCGGCCGGGTCGGTCACGGTGAGCACGGCGTGCTCCACCGCCCAGCCTTCCGCGGTGCGCAGGGTGGCGCGCAGTCCGGTCATGACCGGTCGACCAGCTCGTCGAAGGCCTGGTCGTAGCTCAGCCGGACGTCGTGGTCCTCTTCGCCGCCGGTCAGCTCCACCTGGCTGGTCGCCGGCGGGTAACCGCTCGCGACCACGGTGTACGCGCCCGCGGGCAGGTCGCTGACCAGGTACCGGCCTTCACTGTCGGTCCGGGCCACGGCGGCCACGTTGCCTTCGGGGTCGAGCACGGTGATCCGCGCGTCCGGCACGATCCGGTCGCCCTCGGTCCGCGCGGTGCCGCTCAGCAGCACCGAACTCGCGAGCTCGACGTCGTGGCGCAGCACACCGCTGTCCGGCACGGTCAGCGTGACCGCGACGGGCCGGTAGCCCGGGCCGCTGGCGACCAGGGTGTAGGCCCCGGCGCCGACCCCGACGAAGGCGTAGGTGCCGTCCGTGGTCGTGATGAACGCGCCGTTGACCTCGCCGCGGCTGTCGGTCAGCGTGACCGTGACGTTCTGCAGCGGCGAACCGGTCGCGGCGGCCTTCACGGTGCCGGTCAGCTCGCCGGACCCGGTGAGCGTGACGTCGACCGTCGCCGGCCCGTTGCTGATCACGACGCTGGAGGCCTGCGGCTGGTGGCCGTGGGCCGACACGATCAGGACGTACGCGCCGGGTCCCTGGCTGGGCACGGAGTAGCTGCCGTCGGCGGCACCGGTGGCCCGCGCGACCTGGCGGCCGCGCTGGTCGATCAGGGTGAGCGCGGCACCCGCGACGTGGCTGCCGTCCTGGCGGCGCACGTGCCCGACCACCGGCACCCCACCCGAGCCGACGGGCGTGTCGAGCTCGGCGTCGGAGATCGAGTTCGTGATCGGCAGCGCGCCCGACACGGGCTGGTAGTCACCGTGCCCGTTGCTCAACGCGTGCTTCCCGCCGCCCACGAGCGCCGGTTCCCGGTCGAGCGGGCGGACCGGCTCGACGATCTCGGTGGGCTCGTCGGCGAAGTTCTCGGCTTCGGCGTCGTCGAGGAACGCTTCGCCGCCTTCGACGGCCGCCGCGGCGGGGTTCATCCCGGCCAGCGGGATCTCCTTCATGAACAGCAGCACGATCGTGGCCAGCAGGGCCACCGCGCCCGCGACGTAGAACACCGTGGTGATCGACTCGGTGAAGCCGATCAGCACCGGGGTCTTGATCGCCTCGGGCAGGTTCTGGATGCCGCTGGTGTTCTCGGACAGGTTGCCGATCCCGGCACCCGCGCCGGCGGGCAGCTTGCCGCCGAAGGCCTTGGTGATGTTCGGGCCCAGCGTGTTGAACAGGATCGTCAGGAAGATGGCGACACCGGCGGTACCACCGATCTGGCGGAAGAACGTCGCCGACGCGGTCGAGGCGCCCATGTCACTGCGCGGGCCGGCGTTCTGCACCGCGATGACCAGCGTCTGCATGCACTGGCCGAGACCGAGGCCGATGATGGCCGCGGCGACCAGCGGGTGCCACAGCGCCGAGTTGTACTCGACCTGCGCGAAGAAGAACGCGCCGACGGCGATCAGCAGGGTGCCGATGATCGGGAAGATCTTGTAGTGCCCGGTCTTCGACGTGATCCGGCCGGAGACGATCGAGCTGGTCATGATGCCCGCCATCAGCGGCAGCATCAGCAACCCGGACTCGGTCGGCGTGTAGCCCTGCACGACCTGCATGAACTGCGGGATCATCGTGATCGCGCCGAACATCGCCACACCGACGATGACACCGCCGATGATCGCGACGGTGAACGTCGAGTTCTTGAACAGCCGCAGCGGGATGAGCGCGGCGTCCTTCATCAGCTTTTCGATCAGGATGAACGCGATCACGCCGACGCCGCCCACGACGTAGCAGAGGATCGCCTTGCCGTCGCCCCAGCCCCACTTCTGGCCCTGCTCGGCGACGATCAGGAACGGCACGACCGCGACGACCAGCGACAGCGCGCCCCACCAGTCGATCTTCTGGTCGTGGCGCTCGTGCGGCACGTTCAGCACCTTGGCGACGACGAACAGCGCGATGACGCCGATCGGGACGTTGATCAGGAAGACCCAGCGCCAGCCGGAGATGCCGCCCAGGGTGTCGAAGCCGGCGAAGAAGCCGCCCAGCACCGGACCGAGCACGGTGGAGAGGCCGAACACGGCGAGGATGTAACCCTGGTACCGCGGGCGTTCCCGTGGCGGGACGACGTCACCGATGATGGTCATGGCCAGCGACATCAGGCCACCGGCGCCGAGGCCCTGGACCGCGCGGAACGCGGCCAGTTCGTACATCGACGTCGAGAAGCTCGAGGCCAGTGAACCGGCGACGAAGATCGTGATCGCGGCCAGGTAGAACGGCTTGCGCCCGTAGATGTCGGAGAGTTTGCCGTAGATCGGCGTGACGATCGTCGAGGTGATCAGGTACGCCGTGGTGGCCCACGCCTGCAGGTCGAAGCCGTGCAGGTCGTTGGCGATCTTGACGATCGACGTGCCGACGATCGTCTGGTCCAGCGCGGCGAGGAACATGCCGCACATCAGGCCGCTCAGGATCGTGACGATCTGGCGGTGGCTCAGCTGCGGCAACGCCTTCGGTTGTGGTAGCTGAGCGGGTTTGTCGACGGTGGTACTCATGCAGTGGCCCCCTTGGCCGGTGCAGCGGTCGGCGCCTGCGCGTCGGCCAGCTGTGGAGAGTGTTTCTCGATACCTGTGTTGAGCCGGCCGAAGAGCCGGTTGAGGTTCTGGCGGTCCTCTTCCGGCCAGTCCTCGAGCACTTCGGCCAGCCACTGATTGCGTTGCTTGCGGTTCTCTTCGAACACCCGCAGGCCCTCGGCCGTCGGCGCGAGCAGGCACGCCCGCCCGTCCTCGGGGTCGGCCTGGCGTTCGACCAGGCCGTGCTGGACGAGCGAGCTCGACTGCCTGCTGATCGTCGAGATCTCGGCGTGCAGCGAGTCGGCGAGCCGGCTGGTGCGCTGCGGGCCCTCGTGGATGAGGGTGAAGAGGATCGCGTAGGCCGCCCGCTCGATCCCGTCCGGCCCCTGCTTGGAGACCTGGGACTTCGCCTTGTTGATCAACCGGATGAAGCGCACGAGCTCATGGCCGAGCGAATCGGCCAGATCCAGTTCGGCCCGCGGACGGGCTGCTGCTGAGCTGTTGGGTGCCATGGTTGGTCCTCACGCGGCTTTGGTTGGCGGCTGCAACTAGTTGCCTCAGGCAAGGATGTGCCTTCACGGACGGTTCTGCAAGCGAGGAACACGACGATGTGTCACAACACACTTTAGTTGCCGTATGCAAGCAGATTTACCTGCCCCGGTTTGTCTCTTCTGCCGGATTCGGAGCCACTGAGCTGCACTTTTGGGTGTCACTCGGTGGTGGTGAGGGCGTCCTCCGCGGTGCGGAACAACGGGGGCGGTGACGGGTTGGTAGGGGTATGACCGACGACACAGCGTTGAGGGACTTCATCACCGCGCACCGCCACGGCGTGCTCGCCACGATCCGCCGCGACGGCCGGCCGCAGCTGTCCACCATCACCCACCTCTACAACCCGGAGACGGACACGATCACCGCGTCGATCACCGAGACGCGGGCCAAGACGAAGAACATGCGCCGCGACCCGCGCGTCACCTACCACGTGGGCAGCGAGGACGGCTGGAGCTACGTGGTCGCCGAGGCGCACGCGGAGCTGACCGAGCCGGCCGCCGCCCCGGACGACGCGACGGTGGCGGGCCTGGTCGACTACTACCGCCGGGCGGCGGGCGAGCACCCGAACTGGGACGAGTACCGCGAGGCGATGGTCGCGGACCAGCGGGTCCTGCTGACCCTGCACCTGGACAAGGTCTTCGGCGTGATCCGCTGACCGGGTCTGCTGCCCAAGGAATGTCATGAAGGGCACCTCATGGCTTGTACGGCCCTGAAGGTGCCCTTCACGGCATTGGGCTGCCGCCGTGGCGGGTTGGGTGACCGGTGGGCGGATCCGGCCTGGTCCGCGCCGCTCCGAGGTGGTCTCGGCCGCGCGGCCGGTGAACCCGCAGGCGGCGGTTCGTGGTCGCGGATCCGCACCGCCCGGTCCTCGCGGCGTTGCGCTGAACCGGGCAGATTCGAAAGAAGATTTCCGCAGTGCGGACTATCCGGGCTTACCATGAGGCTATGAGCGACGAAGCTTTGGTCACCCGGCTCCGCGACCTGCTCGGCAAGAGCGCCGTGCTCACCGATTCCGACGTCACGGCGTCGTACTCGCGCGACATGATGCCGCTCGCGCCCTCCGGGGTGCCGCTCGCCGTGGTGCTGCCCGAGAACACCGAGCAGGTGCAGGCCGTCGTGAAGGCCTGTGCCGCGGCGAAGGTGCCGATCGTGCCGCGCGGGGCCGGGAGCGGCCTCTCCGGTGCCGCGAACGCCATCGACGGCTGCGTGGTGCTCGCGCTGACCAAGCTCAACGAGATCGTCGAGATCGACGCCGGGAACCGGCTGGCCGTCGTGCAGCCCGGGGTCGTCAACCTGGACTTCCGCAACGCCGTCGAGAAGCACGGCCTCTTCTACCCGCCGGACCCGTCCAGCTACGACTGGTGCACCCTCGGCGGCAACCTCTCCACCAACGCCGGAGGGCTCTGCTGCGTGAAGTACGGCGTCACCACCGACTCCGTCCTCGGCCTCGAGGTGGTGCTGGCGGACGGCGAAATCCTCAAGACCGGGCGCCGGACCGTCAAGGGCGTCGCCGGGTACGACCTCGCGCGGCTGTTCGTCGGCAGCGAGGGCACGCTCGGCGTCATCACGCAGGCGACCGTCCAGCTCAAGCCGCTGCCGCAGGCGCCCGCGACGTTCGTCGCGGGCTTCACCACCGCCGAAGCCGCCGGTGAGGCCGTCGCGCGCGTCGTGCGCGAAGGGCTCGTGCCGTCGCTGCTGGAGATCATGGACGCGTCCTCGATCAAGGCGTCCGAGACCTACCTCAAGACGGACCTCGGCGCGGGCTCGGACTGCCAGGCGCTGCTGCTGGGCCAGTCCGACGCCGGAGGTGAGGTCGCCCGCCGCGAGCTGGCCAAGCTCGAGCAGATCTGCGTCGACTGCGGCGCCGACCTCGCCTACACCACCGAGGACCTCGAAGAAGGCCGGATGCTGCTGCAGGCCCGCCGGGTCGTGCTGACGGCCCTGGAGACCTACGGCCTCTGGCTCACCGACGACGTCTGCGTCCCGCGTACGCGCATCGCCGAGCTCATCCGCGGCTGCGAGAAGGTCAGCGAGGACATCGGCCTGCGGATCGCCGTGGTCGGCCACGCCGGCGACGGCAACATGCACCCCACGATCGTCTACCAGCCCGACGACCCGGACGAGTTCGCCCGGGCCGAGCGCGCGTTCGACGAGATCCTCGAGATCGGGCTCTCGCTCGGCGGCACGGTGACCGGCGAACACGGCGTCGGCAAGATCAAGCGCGAGTGGCTGGAGCGCGAGATCGGCCCGATCGGGATGAGGGTGCACCGCGAGATCAAGCGGGCCCTCGACCCGGAGAACCTCTTCAACCCGGGGTCGATGTTCTCGATGACCTGAGCGGACCTGAGTTCAGTCCTTGATGCGCGGGATCCGCTGGGTGACCTCGGGGTCGGACGAGGTGAGAGCGCTCTTCTTCTCACGCCGCGACTTGAGGTACTCGAACAGGATCGGGACCACCGAGACCAGCACGATCAGCACGAAGATCGCGTCGACGTTGTCCCGGATGAAGCCGATGTTGCCCAGCAGCGAGCCGAGGATCGTGATGCCCGCGGCCCAGAGGATGCCGCCGAGGATCGTGTACGTGAAGTAACGCTTCGGGTCCATCCGGCCGATGCCGGCGATCCACGTGATGAACGTACGCACGAAGGGCACGAACCGGGCCAGTACGACCGCCTTGGGGCCGTGCTTCTCCAGGAACTCGTGCGTCTTGTCGATGTACTCGCGCTTGAAGAACTTCGAGTCCGGCCGGTTGAACAGCTTGGGCCCGACGAAGTAGCCGAGGTAGTACCCAACGACGTTGCCGAGCAGCGCCGCGACCGTGACCAGCACACACACCAGCCACAGGGACGCGTCGAGGGTGCCGTTCGCGATGAACAGGCCGGCGGTGAACAGCAGGGAGTCACCGGGGAGCACCGGGAAGATGCTGCTCTCGATGAAGATGATCAGGCACAGCACCGCCAGGACCGGTGTCGTCAAGCCGCTCAGCAGGTGCTGCGGGTCCAGCCAGGACGGCAGCAGGGACATCGTGTTGACCGTGCTCTGCGCGAGAATCACCTCAAAAACGGTACAGGGTCACCCTGAGTGCCTGATAAGACCCGTTCAGACCAGCGTGAGCAGGCCCACGACGGACCCCGCGGCGAGGCCCAGCAGCACCGCGAGCATCAGGATCCAGTAGGCCGGGAGCTGCGCGCCCGACGTCGCCTGGCGGACCGTCTCCGGCTCGAGGTCCGGGCGCGGCGTGAACGTCGTGGGCGCGTTGGCGTCGTCCAGGGCGGCGCGTTCCCGCTCGAGCGAGTCCGCGCTCGCGCCGGAGAGCAGGCCGTAGGCCGAGGGCAGCTCGGCCGGGGTGGCGATGGCGTCGGTCGGGACCGCGCCGGTACCCGGCTCGGGTGCCCGGGCCGGGGCGGGGGACGCCTGCGGGGCGAAGACGGCTTGCGCGCGAAGGGCGTCCGCCAGCAGCTGCTCGGGGTCCTTCGGCTCGCTCATCCCACCCGTCTCCTCGTTGCGGTTTTAGGTGCTCAAGGTAGCCGTACCCACTTCGGCGACCCATTCACCCCGGCGCAGCACCTTGGCCGGCCGCAGGTCCGCGTCGAGCACCACGACGTCGGCCACCTTGCCCGGGACCAGCGATCCCGTGCGGTCGGCGATGCCGAGCAGCTCGGCCGGACGGCGGGACGTCGCGTGCACCGCGTCCAGGATCCCGAGTTTCGCACCGTTGACGAGGTTGCGGAAGGCGGTGTCCATCGTCAGGGTGCTGCCGGCCAGCGAACCGTTGTCGGCGAGCGTGGCGACGCCGTCGTGCACGTCGACCTCCAGCCGGCCCAGCGTGTAGCGGCCGTCGGCGGCGTCGGTGGCCGACATGGCGTCGGTGATGAGCACCGTCCGGTTGCGGCCCGCGTGCTTGGCGGCCAGCCGCACCACGGTCGGGTGCAGGTGCACCAGGTCGACGATCAGCTCGATCGTGATGCGTTCGTCGTCCAGCAGCGCGCCGACCGGGCCGGGCTCGCGGTGGTGCAGCGGGCGCATGCCGTTGAACAGGTGGGTCGCGACGCTCGCGCCGGCGTCGATCGCCGGCCGGAGCTGCTCCTCGACGCCGTCGGTGTGCCCGATCGCGGCGATGACGCCCGATTCGGCCAGCTGGCGGACGGCCTTGACACCGCCGTACAGCTCCGGCGCGATGGTCACCATCCGGATCGCGCCCTGGCCGGCCCGCAGCAGCTTGTCGACCGTGCCGGTGTCCGGCTCGAGCAGCGTCTCCGGGTCGTGGGCCCCGCAGCGGGCCTTCGAGATGAACGGGCCCTCCAGGTGGATGCCCGCGACCTCGCCGTCCTGGACGAGCTCACGGAGCGCGGCCACCTGCTCACGCAGGATGTCCACCGGATCGGAGACCAGGCTGGCGAGCATGGTCGTGGTGCCGTGACGGCGGTGCGCCCGCACTGCCGTCAAGAGCTCCTCCGGATCGAGGGAGGTGAACGAAGCACCTCCCCCGCCGTGGCAGTGGGTATCGACGAATCCAGGCACGACCAGTGCCCCGCCGACGTCCACGTGCTCGCCGGACGGCGGGGTCCCGGAACCCACGCCGGCGATCCGCCCGTCGGAGACGGCCAGCCAGCCGTCGTCGAGTACACGGTCCGGGGCGACGACCCGGCCGCCCATGATCACGAAATCTCCGGCGCCTCTCACGTACCCCAGCATATATTGGTCTGGACCAAGCATGGTGATACGACTCAGTGATCGGGATGGTCCACCCGGGTCACTGTGGCGTCTGCATGGCCTTCTGGAGAGCCTCGAGCGCCCGGCTGGCGGTCGACTTAACGGTACCCTTGGAGATGCCCGCGGCCTCAGAGATTTCGGCTTCGCTCAGCCCACCGTAGTAACGCAGCACCAGCACCTCGCGCTGGCGGGGCGGCAGCTTGGACAGCGCGCTGACCACCGCCTGGTGCTCGCTGGAGAGCATGGCGAGGCTCTCCGCGGACCGCGCGTTGACGGCGTGGGGCGGCACGTACTCCCGGGCGGTCTTGCGGCGGCGCAGCACGCTGCGCGACCCGTTGACCACGGCGGTGCGCAGGTAACCGACCGCGGCCGCGGCGTCACGCAACCGGCCCCAGTTGCGGTGCAGGCCGGTGAAGGCCTCCTGGACCACGTCTTCCGCCGTCGCGGGCTCGTCGACCAGCAGAATCGCCAGCCGGACCAGCCGCATGCGGTGCTGGCGGTACAGGTCTTCGAGGTTCAGCGGCGCCGGCGTCTGCACCGGCGCCGGCCCGTCCATGACCCGCAAGTGGCCGAGGGTCGCCTCGACACTGCGTTCCGCATTGCCTTCGAGCATGAACCCCTGCCTGTCCTCGACCCCGGTTTGCACGGTGTGCCGCGTCAGCAGGTTCACGGTATTCACAGCGCTCACACAGGTACTGACGCACGCCTAGCCTATCGGGTTGGCCCCGCGTCGCCAGCGTTCGGATACTGGGACACAGAGTAGCGTCGGTCGCATCCCGCCCGTCCGAGCACGGAGATCCACATGGCCTGGTACCTCGTCGAAATCACCTACGTCCAGGAGAAACTGCAGGAGGTGCGCCCGCGCCACCGCGACTTCCTGGCCAAGCTCGCCGAAGAAGGCCGGGTCGCGGTCGCCGGCCCGCTCGGCGACGGCACCGGCGGCGTCACGCTCTACCAGGCCGACGACGACGCGCACCTCAAGGAGACGCTCGACCGGGACCCGTACGCCCTGGAGGGGGTCGTCGCCGAGCGGACGGTCCGCGAGTTCAAGCCGGTCATCGGCGCCTGGCTGCCCGAAAGCTCATAACTCCAGCACCGCGGGACCGCGGTCGACGCAGATCCGCATCGATCCGCCGTCGGCCGTCGGCACCGCGCAGGTCCCGCAGAAGCCCTGTCGGCACGAATACGGCGTGTCGGGCAGCGCCTCGCGGACGACGTCGAGGGCGGACCGGTCGCCCGGGACGTCCAGTACCCGTCCCGACCGGCGCAAAGTCAGCGTGAACGGCTCGCCCGCCACGATCGGCGGCGGGGCGAACCGTTCGAAGTGCACCGCGCCCGTGGTCGGGGCCAGGTCGACCCGGACGCCGGTGATCATCGGCACCGGCCCGCAGCAGTACACCGCAGCGCCCTCCGGCAGGCCGTCGAGGAGCTCGGCGCCCGAGGCCGGGATGCCGTACTCCGTGTCCGGGCGGATCCAGGCGCGCTCGTAGGCCGCCAGTTCGTCGACGAACGGCATCGACGCGCGGCTGCGGCCGGTGTAGACCAGCCGCCAGTCCGCGCCGAGTTCCACACAGCGGCGGACCATCGGCAGGATCGGCGTGATCCCGATACCGCCCGCGATGAACCGGAACGGTCCGTCGCCGACGAGCGGGAACGCCGTCCGCGGCCCGCGCACGACGACCCGCGTGCCCGGTGTCAGGGCGTGGACCTCGGCCGACGCGACGCCGATCTTCCGCACGGCAATGCGGTAATGGTCCTTTTCGGACGGATCGCCGCAGAGGGAGTACTGCCGCACCCGACCGGACGGCAGGACGAGGTCGATGTGCGCCCCCGGTCGCCAGCTCGGCAGCGGCGCGCCGTTCGCCAGGCGCAGGCTCACGACGCCCTCGGCTTCGGGGCGAACCGCTTCGACCCTCAGCGGCAGGTCACGGTCAACCGCGCGCACCGGCGGCCGCCGCTTCCCGCTGACCTGCGAGAGCCGGCGGTACACCCCGACCACCCCGACCATCGCGGACATCAGCCGATCGGTGCGGTCGCTGCCGTCCAGCCGGGTGGGCCGGCCGAGGGTCACCCCGCCGCCCGCGCGGCGGGTGAGCTCGCCAGGTAGGCCACGGCCTTTTCGGTGTTGCCCGTCTCGGTCGGGTGGTAGGACTTCCGAAAGTACGGCCGGATCTCCCGCAGCAGCTGGCGCCCGGTCGGCAGCAGGCGCTTCTTCGCCGCCCGCCGGTAGCCGCGCAGCGACGCGCGTCCCGGGCGGGTCGGGTCGTTGCGCATCAGGAACCGCGTGCCACGGAGGAACACCCAGGCCAGCACCGGTGTCACCGCGGCCATGCTGCGTACCCGGCGGGTGTAGCGGCCGTCGAGGTGCACGAACAGGTCGAACGCGACCGACCGGTGTTCGACTTCTTCCGCGCCGTGCCAGCGAAGCAGGTCCAGCATCACCGGGTCTGCGCCGGCTTCGGCGAGCGGCGCGTCGAGCACCCACTGGCCGAGGAACGCCGTGTAGTGCTCGATCGCGGCGATGATGCCGAGCCGTTCGACCAGCCACTCCTCGGCGGCCTGACCGGTGAGGTCGCGGTCACCGAGCAGCTTCCGGAACAGCCACTCCATCTGCGCGGTGTACGGCCGCACGCGCACGCCGGCGGCCTCCAGGTGCGCGGCCGCGCCGTCGTGCGCCTCGGCGTGCACCGCCTCCTGGCCGATGAAGCCGAGCACGTCCTGCTTGAGCCGCTCGTCGCGGATCAGCGGCACGGCCTGCTTGAACACCTCGACGAACCAGCGCTCACCCTCGGGCAGCGCCAGGTGCAGCACGTTGATGGTGTGCGTGGCCTGCGGTTCGCCGGGAATCCAGTGCATCGGCAGGCTCGCCCAGTCGAAGTGGACGTCCCGGGCGTGCAGGACGAACTGTTCAGTGTCCTCGCGGGTCATTGCGCACGACCGCTGAGCTCGTAGTCGGCCGGGTCCACCTTCCGCGTCTCCAGCCAGTAGCGCCAGGTGAAACCGGGCCAGATGGTCCGGTTGACCCCCTTGGAGTCGAGGTACCAGCTCTTGCAGCCACCCTGCGTCCAGACGCCCTTGACCAGCTTGTCCTGGATCTCGCGCTGGAACTCGTCCTGCACCCCCGGCCGGACGTCGACCGCGGCGGCGCCGCGCGAGTCGGCCAGCTTGATCGCGTCGACGACGTAGCGCGACTGCGACTCGATCATGAAGACGACGGAGTTGTGGCCCAGCGCGGTGTTCGGGCCGAGCAGGAAGAAGAGGTTCGGGAAGCCGGACACCGTGATGCCCTTGTGCGTCCGCATCCCCTCGGCGGCCCACTCCTTGGCCAGGTTGCGGCCGTCGACGCCGGTGATGTCCAGGTACTCCAGCGCGTCGGTGACCTTGAAACCGGTGCCGTAGATGATCGCGTCGACCTCGTGCTCCACCCCGGCGGAGTCGACGATCGAATGCGCCCTGACCTCCTTGATCCCCGACGTGTTCACGTCGACGTTCGGCCGGTTCAGCGCCGGGTAGTAGTCGTTGGAGATCAGGACGCGCTTGCAGCCCATCGTGTAGTCCGGCGTGACCTTCTTGCGCAGCGCGCGGTCCGTGATGCCCTTCGCGATGTTCCGCTTGGCGATCAGCTCGCCGGCCTTCATGACACCCGGGTGGCCGTTGAAGCCGATGGCGCGGGCTTCGAGGAGCCAGTACAGCGCGTTGCGGTAGGCGCGCTGGGCGCCGGGGACGCGGCGGAACAGGGTCTGCGACCACTCCGGCATCGCGTGGTCCGGCTTGGGCATGATCCACGGCGGCGTCCGCTGGAAGAGCGTCAGCTCGGCGACGTCCGGGGCGATCTTCGGGACGAACTGGACCGCGCTGGCGCCGGTGCCGACGACGGCGACGCGCTTGCCGCGCAGGTCGTACTCGTGGTTCCACTGCGCGGAGTGCCAGGTCTGGCCCCGGAAGTTCGCGATCCCGGGCAGCTCGGGCACCTGCGGGATGTGCAGGCCGCCGACGCCCGAGACGAGGAACTGCGCGGAGAACTCCCGGCCGTCCTTCGTCGTGGCCGTCCAGCGGCGCTCCCGCTCGTCCCAGTGCGCGCCGGTGAGCTCGACGCCGAAGCGGATCTTCTCGCGCAGCCGGTACTTGTCCGCGACACCCTTGAGGTAGTCGAAGATCTCCGGCTGCGGCGAGAACGACCGCGACCAGTCCGGGTTCTGCTCGTACGAGAACGAGTACATGTGCGACTGGACGTCACACGCGCACCCGGGGTACGAGTTGTCGCGCCAGGTGCCCCCCACCTCGGCGGCCTTCTCCAGGATCACGTAGTCCCGGATGCCGGCCTTTTCGAGCTGGATCGCCTGGCCGAGCCCGGAGAACCCGGTGCCCACGATCACGACCTTGAACCGCTCGGTCATCTGTCGGCCTCCGCTGCTTCGGGGAAACTGCGGAGATGACGTTACCTCAAGTAACAGTTACTTGGAAGTACAACCTACCCGTTAGTACGTCCCGCCGAGCTTCGTGTGGTCCCAGCTGACGATCTTCGTCGGGTGGAAGATCAACCCGATCCGCTTGGGTGCCTGACCTGCGATGAAGGTGCTCAGTTCGGACGGTACGGGGTCGCCCGGCTTGGCGCCCGCGTAGCGCTGCATGAGCGTGATCCCCATCCGGGTGACCTCCTCGGTGTCCTCGACCAGCTGGACGTCGGCCTCGAGCGAGATGCCGCGGAGCTTCTCGTAGCTGTCGCCGTCCTCGATGAGCACGGTCGCCTCCGGCAGGCGTCGCAGGTTCTTCGCCTTCTGCGACGTGCCGTACGTCCAGGTCGCGACGCCGTCCTCGTGCGGGTAGTACCAGAGCGGCGCGAGGTGCGGGCGGCCGTTCGGGCCGACGCTGGCCACGTTGATGACCTTCTGCTCGGCGAAGTACGCGCGCACCTCGTCCTCGGTCATCCTGATCTGGTCGCGACGTGACATCCGCAGCTCCTACGACTTCGTCGTGGCCGCGCGGCCGCCGTGCCCGGTGACCGCGGACTCGAACGCGCCGCGCGCCTCGATGTCGGCGAGCGCGGCCTTGTCCGCCGAAGGTACCCGGCTGCGCGAGCCGATCTCGATGATCGGCGGCAGGAACGCGCGGATCAGCTTGAGGCCGCCGACCCAGCGCGGCACGTGGATGGTCCGGGCGCGCTTGAGGATCCCGGCTTCGAGGTCGTCGAGGGCGACGTCCAGCGGGTAGGTCTTGCCGATCAGGCCGGGCATCGACGCGCGGAGCTTGCCGAACACCGGGTGTGCGTCGGCGCTCTCGACCAGGTCGGTGCGGATCCACGTCGGGTGCGCGACGCCGACCTTGACACCCAGGTGGGCGACCTCGGCGCGCAGGCTGTTCGAGAAGGCTTCGACGCCGGCTTTCGCGGCGGAGTAGTTGGCCATGCCCGGCGCGTGCGTGATCGCGGCCAGGCTCGAGATGGCCAGCAGGTAGCCCTTGCGGTTGATGACGTGCGGCAGCGTGACGCGGAACGTGCGCCAGACGCCGAGCAGGTCGACCTCGATGACCTTCTCGAACGCGGCCCGGTCGACCGAGCGGACGAAGCCCGCGGTCGCGATGCCGGCGTTGGCGATGACGATGTCGATCCCGCCGAAGTGCTCGACGACACCGGCGGTGGCTTTTTCCAGCGCATCCCAGCTGGTGACGTCGGCTTCCCAGGCGTGCGCGTTCGGCCCGATCCGGTCGGCGACCTTCTGCTGCTCCTCGGCTTCGAGCCCGACGAGGGCGACCTTCGCGCCGCGCGCGGCGAGGCGTTCGGCCAGCCCGGCGCCGATGCCGCGCGCCGCGCCGGTGATCAGGACGACCTTGCCGTCGACCTTCTTACTACTGCCGCTGAGCAGCGAAAACGGGTTGGCCACGGTGCCCTCCTGGACGTCGCACGTCGCTTCTGGAGGGCACCGTACCCCAACTTACCCACAGTAAGCTACCCGATAGTAGGTTCAGGCTTCGCTCAACGCGGTGACTTCGTCGGTGGTCAGCTCGAGTGTCACGGACGCGATCAGGTCCGTCAGCTGCTCGGGTGTCCGGGCGCTGGCGATCGGCGCGGCGACCGTCGGCTGCACGCGCAGCCAGGCCAGCGCCACCGTGGCGACCGAGACGCCGTGCGCCTGCGCGACCTCGTCGAGCGCGGCGAGCACGCGTTCGCCGTGACCGTCCAAATAGGACGAAGCGCGGGCGGCGCGCGGGCTGTCGACCGTCTCCTCCTTGGAGCGGTACTTGCCGGTGAGGAACCCCTTGGCGAGGGCGAAGTACGGCAGCGTCGCCAGGCCTTCGCGCGCGACGAGCGGGGCCAGGTCGTGCTCGTAGTCGCGTTCGACGAGGTTGTAGTGCGGCTGCAGCACGGCGAACCGCGCGAGGCCGTTCTTGTCCGAAGTGGACAGTGTGTCGGCGAGGCGTTCGGCGCTGTAGTTGGACGCGCCGAGGTGGCGGACCTTGCCCGCGCGGACCAGCGCGTCGAACGCGGTGAGCGTCTCCTCGAGCGGGGTGTCCGGGTCGTCCCGGTGCGCGTAGTAGAGGTCGATGTGGTCGGTTCGCAGGCGGCGCAGGGAGTCTTCGGCCGCGGCCTGGATGTTCTTCGCGGACAGGCCCGGCCGGCCGTCCCACATGCCGACCTTGGTCGCGACGACGACGTCGTCCCGGTTGCCGCGCGCGGTCAGCCAGTTGCCGAGGATCTCCTCGGAGCGGCCGCCACCGCCGTAGAGGTCGGAAGTGTCCACGAAGTTGCCGCCGGCCGCGGTGTAGGCGTCCAGCACGGCGAAGGACTGCGGCTCGTCGGCCGTCCAGCCGAAGACGTTGCCGCCGAGGTTGAGCCCGTACACGTCGAGGTCGGTGTTGCCCAGCTTGGTCATGTCACCACGCTAGCTTTCCCACGAGCTGGGAGGGTGGGAGGAAAATCGGCATCCCACGCGTTGGAGTGTTCCATGGCAATCGAACTGGGCAAGCTCGGAATCTGGCGCTACCACGGAAACGTCGACGCGAAGTTCGCGGCTGACGCGGAGGCCCTCGGCTACGGCGCGATCTGGCTGGGCGGCTCGCCCGGCGGCGACCTCGCGTCCGTCGACGACCTGCTCGCCGCGACGGACTCGCTGGTCATCGCGACCGGCATCGTGAACATCTGGCAGGACGAGCCCGCTTCGATCGGGCGGGCGTACGAGCGGATCGCGGGCAAGTACCCGGACCGCTTCCTGCTCGGCGTCGGCGCGGGCCACCGCGAGGCGACCAAGGAGTACAAGAAGCCGTACGCGGCGCTGGTCGACTACCTCGACGGCCTCGACGCGGCGGGTGTCCCGGTCGGCGGCCGGGCCCTGGCGGCGCTCGGCCCGAAGGTCGTCAAGCTGTCCGGCGATCGTACGGCGGGCGCGCACCCGTACCTGACCACGCCGGAACACACGCGCGACACCCGCGAGATCCTCGGCGCGGGCAAGCTGCTGGCCCCGGAGCACAAGGTCGTCGTGTCGACCGACGTCGACGAGGCGCGCGCGATCGGCCGCAACACGGTGAAGTACTACCTCGGGCTGTCGAACTACGTCGCCAACCTGCGCAAACTCGGCTTCACCGACGCCGATCTGGAAGGCGAGGGCAGCGACCGCCTGATCGACGCGCTGGCTCTGCACGGCGACGCGGCGACGGTGGCCCGCGGCCTGTCGGCCCACCTGGAGGCGGGCGCGGACCAGGTCGTCGTCCAGGTCCTGAACGAGGACCCGTGGCCCGCCTACCGCGCGCTGGCTGCCGAACTGCTGTGATCCTCGTCCGGCCGCCGGTTCGCCGGCGGCCGGACGCACTCCTTCTGAACCGATTCGACGTGCGGGAAAGTTTCCGTGGTTTCGGAGCGGGGACCGGTGTGCGGCGGCGGTACACCTCGTACGATGCGGTCGGGACCCATCCCTGCCAAGGAGGAATACCGATGCCCATCGCGACCCCCGAGGTCTACGCGGAGATGCTCGACCGGGCGAAGGCGGACCAGTTCGCCTACCCGGCCATCAACGTGACCTCGTCCGAGACCGTGAACGCCGCCATCCGCGGGTTCGCCGAGGCGGAGAGCGACGGGATCATCCAGTTCTCCACCGGCGGCGCCGAGTTCGCGTCCGGCCAGAAGGTCAAGGACATGGTCGTCGGCGCGACCGCGCTCGCCGAGTTTGCGCAGGTCGTGGCGGCGCGCTACGACGTCAACGTCGCGCTGCACACCGACCACTGCCCGAAGGACAAGCTGGACGGCTTCGTCCGCCCGCTGATCGAGATCTCGGCCGAGCGCGTCAAGAACGGCCAGAACCCGCTGTTCCAGTCCCACATGTGGGACGGCTCGGCGATCGACCTCGACGAGAACCTGGAGATCGCGACCGAGCTGCTGGCGAAGACGGCCGCGGCGAAGATCATCCTCGAGGTCGAGATCGGCGTCGTCGGCGGCGAAGAAGACGGCGTCGAAGCCGAGATCAACGAGAAGCTGTACACCGCCGAAGGCGACTTCCTGAAGACGATCGACGCCCTCGGGGCCGGCGAGAAAGGCCGCTACCTGCTGGCGGCGACCTTCGGCAACGTCCACGGCGTCTACAAGCCGGGCAACGTGAAGCTGCGCCCGGACGTGCTGAAGGGCGGCCAGGAAGCGGCGGCGAAGAAGCTCGGCCTCGACGCCGGCGCGAAGCCGTTCGACCTGGTCTTCCACGGCGGCTCGGGCTCGCTCCCGGAGGAGATCCGCGAGGCGGTGACGTACGGCGTGGTGAAGATGAACGTCGACACGGACACGCAGTACGCGTTCACCCGCCCGATCGTCGACCACTTCTTCAAGAACTACGACGGCGTCCTGAAGATCGACGGCGAGGTCGGCAACAAGAAGGTCTACGACCCGCGCTCGTACCTGAAGGCCGCGGAGGCCGGCATGGCCGCCCGCGTGGTCGAGGCCTGCGAGGCCCTCGGCTCGGCCGGTACGAAGGTCAAGTAAGCCGGATACGCGAAGGGCCGCCACGGTTTCCGTGGCGGCCCTTCGTCGTGTTCAAACCTCGACGACTTCGAGCAGGCTTTCGAGGCCCTGGAAGTCCTTCGCATTGCGGGTGTACAGCGGCAAGTCGTGCACGGAGGCGGTCGCGGCGATCATCAAGTCCATCTTGCGCGGTCTTGGATCGCGCCCGACGGCGATCACCATTGCGACGAATGTTCCGTACCGAGTGGCTGCGTCACCGTTGAAGGGTAGTGGGGTGAAGTCGGCGATCGCGGCGCCGAGCTTTTCGGTGCGAGCGGCGCGGACCGCGGGATCCTTGGCCGCTGCCAAACCTTGGTGCAGCTCGGCCATCGAGACTGCGGTCAGTTCGGCGACTGCCGGCAACTGCGATGGCTCCAGTAGCGCCAGATCGATGTAGACACAGGTGTCGAGCACGCCCACCTCGTGGTTCTCAGTCACGCGGCCGATCCCAGGGGTTGTCGTTGTCGCTCAATCGATCGTCGCCGAAGAACTCGTCGATGTCCTTGCGCATCTCCGCTGCATCGACTCGCGGTAGACGGCGGTGCTTGGCGATCAGTTCCTCGGTGGTGAGCCGGCGCCGCTGGGACAGCGGTCGCAACTCGGCGATCTCCACGCCGTTGCGCGTGACGTGGAAGGTCTCGCCGGCTTCGACGGCGTCCATGACCGCCGCGGAGCTGTTGCGGAATTCCCGCTGGCTGATGATCTTCACAAGAAGAGTGTAGCACCCTGTGCTACACCGTGACCCGCCTCGCGGCCAGCCTCCGGGTCACCGGCCCAGCCGCCGCCCACAGCACGAACACCGCCACCAGCGCCACCCCCGCGGTCCAGTACTCCACCGGGGGCGCCGACTCCGTGTGCGCGTCCCCGAGGACCCAGGGCCGGAACTGCGACTGCAGCCACAGCGCGCCGTACCCGAACGCCGTCACCAGCAGGGCCCCGGCTCCCGCCGTCAGCAAGGCGTGCCCGCGGCCGATCGTGAACGCCAGGTCCACCGCCAGACCCACGAACAGCAGGTAGAACGGGATCGTCGAGACCGGGAAGCCCAGCCCCAGCAGCAGCGGCCACATCACCGACCGGTACGCGAGGTACGCCAGCGCCACGAACGTCGCCGACCAGCGGCGGCCCAGGGTGTGGCGGGCCAGGGCCAGGATCAGCGCCATCACGCCGATGCCCCACAGCGGGTACACCCACTCCGGGATCGGCATCGTGAAGTGCAGGATCGCCGTCCGGTCGACCGGGTGGCCGATCTGGTTCGCCGCGAACGACAGCAACGACGGCTCGGCCTCCGGCGCGCCGCGCTCCCAGGCGCGCAGGCCGAGTATGCCGTACTCCTGCTGGCCGTTCGGGAAGAACGTGTTCTCCAGGAAGAACGCCCACAGCGCGAGCAGCACGCCGGTGCGGAAGCGGCCCGGCGGCGACAGCCGCAGCCAGCCCAGCAGCACGCCCGCCTGCATGATGCCCGTGCCCAGGTAGAGCATCATGTGCGACGGGCTCCACGCGGTCAGGTCGAGGCCGTTGACGCGGTGGTTGATGACGTCCAGCGGCGCCGCGACCAGGAACGTCAGCAGGCCGATCTGCATCAGCCGCAGTGACGTCTTGTCGGCGCCGAGGCCGGTGTAGCTGTGGATCGCCACCAGCACGACGATGATCACCGTGCCGACGGTGTTGATCAGGTGCGGCGGCGCCAGGTCGTCGCGCAGCCACATGAAGTGCCACGACATGTCCCACGACGAGCCGACGAGCTTGAACGCGAACGCCGCCAGCCACATCCCGTAGCAGAACCGGAGCACCCAGTCCGGTGTCGGCTGCCCGGGTGCGCCGCGGTGCCAGTACCGCGAGAAGAACAGCCGTGTCTTGCCGATGGGGCTGCGCGGGATCACGTCCGCGACCGGGACGTCCACTGCCTTCGCCATGCGGACATCATGGCCGCTCATGGTCACGAGCGGGCCAAGACAGTGGCAAACGACGCCAAAATCGGGGTTCACCCCTACGGGTGGACGATTTGCTTTCGCCCAGCGGCGGTTGGCAAGGTGTGCCGCCATGATGCCGAAACGAGTTGTCGCGGCGGTGCTGATCGCCGCCATGGTGCTGGCCGGCGGCGGGGTGCTGGCGGGCCTGTTCTTCTGACCCACCAGCCCCTGACCCGCGGGCGTGGGCAGAATGAGCGGCATGACGCACAACCTGCTCGGCCCCGAGCCGACGCTGCTGCCCGAGCACACCGCCGCCCAGGCCGCGCTCGACGCCGGGAACGACCCGGCGACCGTCGCGGCCGAACACCCCGACTACAGCGAGGCGTGGGCTTCGCTGGCCGAGAAGGCCTTCGAGTCGGGTGAGACCGTCGCCGCCTACGCCTACGCGCGCACCGGCTACCACCGCGGGCTCGACCAGCTGCGCCGCGCGGGCTGGAAGGGCTTCGGCCCGGTGCCGTGGTCGCACCGCCCGAACCAGGGGTTCCTGCGCGCCCTCGCCGTGCTCGGCAAGGCCGCCGGCAAGATCGGCGAGACCGAGGAGTACGACCGCTGCCGGACGTTCCTCGCGGACTCCGACCCGGCCGCCGCGGAAGCCACCGGCCTGAAGTGACCCACCGGTCGTGAGCGGCGGTCCGGGATCGCCGCTCACGACCGGGCCGTAGAACCAGTGAGGCAGGTCACCATGTCCAGCCCCGCGCCGCGCGGGCGGCCGCGGAAGCTCCCCGTCGGGGAGCAACGCGCCCGCGTGCTGCAGGCGACGGCGAAGGTCGTCGCGCAGCACGGGATGCAGGGCGCGACGATCGAGCAGATCGCGCGCGAAGCCGGCGTCTCGCGCCAAGCGGTCTACGAGCAGTTCGGCGACCGGACGGCGCTGTTCGCCGAGGTCGTGGCCGAGGTCGAGGAGCGGGCCTTCGCGGCCATCGCGCGGGCGTCGGCGGCCGACCCGCAGGCCGGGCTCCGGGCGTGGGCCCGGGCCAACTACGCCTCCATGGTCACGTTCGTCGCCGCCAGCCCGGAGGCCTACGGCGTGCTCCGGGCCGCGGAACGCGCGGGCGACCCCGCTCTCACGCGGCTGCGGGAGCGCTTGGCCGTCGTCTACGCCGACGCCAGCGCCAAGCGGTGGGCCGCGCACGGCATCGACTCCGGCCGCGCCGACCGGGCTTTGGTCACGCTCTTCTTCGCGATGACCGAATCACTGGTCCAGGCGACCTGGGACGGCGAACCGCCACCCCAGGACGCCCTGATCGACCTGCTGACCGAGTTCACCGTCGGTGGTGTCGCCCGTCTCCAGACCAAGGCGAGCGACGTCATCGACCGGCTGCGGTGAGCTAAGCCGCGGCCATTTCGAGGTCTGGCGACCCGATGACCCGGTTTCGCCCGCCGTGTTTGGCCGCGTACACGGCCGCGTCGGCGGACGCCATCACAGCCTCGATCGACGCCCCGTCGAGTGGGTACGCGGCGACGCCGATGGACGCCGTCTGCCGTTGGATGTCCACCGCCTCGCCCTCGTTGGTGGTGGTGCTGATGATCAGCTCGCTGACCCGTTGCCGGATGCGTTCCGCGGTCACGATCGCGTCCGCCTTGGACGTCGAGGGCAACAGCGCGACGAACTCCTCGCCGCCGAACCGGCCGACCAGGTCGTGCGCCCTGGTCTCCTGCCTGACCACGGCCGCGACCGCCTTGAGCACGTCGTCCCCCGCGAGGTGCCCGTAGGTGTCGTTGATCCGCTTGAAGTGGTCGAGGTCGATCATCATGGCGCCGAAGCTGCCGTTCTCGCGCTCCGCGCGGGAGATCTCGCGCACGGCGCCGTCCTGCCAGGTGGTGGCGTTGAGCAGCTGCGTCTTCTGGTCGGTGGTCGCGAGCTCCTCGAGCCGCTTGATCAGCACCGACCGCTGCAGCACGTACAGCGGCAGGATGACGAGCACCGAGAGCAGCGGCTCGGTGGTCAGGACCATGACCAGCAGGCCGCCGACGCACAGGGTGGCGAGCTCCAGCAGGTTGTCGTCCATGTTGCCGAGGCAGCCCTCGACGGTCGCCTTCTCGGGGGCGGCCAGGTACAGGCCGAGCCCGGTGAGTGCGGTGTTGGTGGCGAAGAACGCGATGGCGGCGAGCGCCACGGCCGTCATGCCGTGCCCGTGGAGCAGGTCCGCGACGCCCCCCGCGGCGAACCCGGAGAGGATCATCGTGGTCGCGTTGGCCGCGACGCGGTGAGATTCACCCGGACGGGTGCCGGACCAGCTGCGGAACGCGAGGTACACGTAGAGCAGGGTTCCCAGCACGGCGACCAGCTGCGGCGGCACCAGCAGTCCGGCGGGCAGCAACCAGACCGGCGTCATGTTGATGTGCGGGCCGTTGCTCAGGATCCGGCGCTGCCGTTCGATCCGCCTGCTGACCTCGGTCTGTGCCACCGCGAGGCCGGTGAGCAGCGCAAACGTCCCCACGTTCGCGAGCGTGACCGGTATCGTCAGTGTTGCGGTGACCGTCCAAGCGAGCATGACGGCGATCGCGGACAGCGTGGCCGCGATCCACGCGCGAGGCCTCGTCCACAGTGTCCAGTGCGCAACACCGTGTACCGAGTCTTGTCCAGCCTGTTCCCCCGATGTGACCATTTTTCCCCCAGCCCCTTGTGCAGGTACTCAGTGACAATGTACTCACGGACAGTTTCAGTCCGTTTGCCTGCTGTCCACAAGGGCTTTAGGTGTGTACTTTTTTCTTTGACACCGGAGTGAGAGGTGGCCAGCGATGCGCGGCAAAGATCAGTGACCGCACAGCGCACCGCAAGGTCGCGCAGGTCAAGCCCACGCGCGGAGCATGCCTAGGCAGGTTCTGCGCGTGCGGCTTCTTTGTCGATCCATCGATCAGGCTCCCCGGACAGGGCACGCGCCCACAGCACGGCCAGCGGCAACGTGAGGATGATCCCCGCGATGCCGAAGAGGCCGACCGTCGCGTGCGGGCTCAGCTGATCGGCCAGGACCCCGCCGATCAGCGGGCTGATCCCCATCATCGTCGTCAGGCCGGTGTTCGACAGGCCCATCACCTGCGCGCGCTGCTCGTCGGGCACGGCCAGCGTCAGTGACGCGGTCGCCTGCAGCAGGCACACCGTGCCGAACCCGCCGGACACGATGAACAGGACGATCGACGAGACCGGTCCCGGCGCGAGGAAGCAGGCGATCAGCGGGATCGCGCAGAGCGCCGACAGCGGGCCGATCAGTTTCGGCCGGGCCGACGCCGGGACCCAGCGGGTGTAGACGAACGTCGCGATCACGCTGCCGATCGGGTCCGCCGCGAGCAGCAGGCCGATCGACTCCGGGCCGCCGCCGGCCGCCGCGACGTACGGCGCCGCGATGCCCTCGTAGACCGGCAGGAACCCCATCAGCCAGGTGAACAGCACCAGCGTCCGCAGCGGCGAGTTGGCGAAGGCGACGCGGCCGCCGCCCCCGAGCGTCGCGAAGAAGGACTTGCGCTTCTCGTCGCGCGCCGCGGCCGGGCGGGCCCGCACGCCGAAGCGCACGAACGCCGCCGAGAGCAGGAACGTCGCGGCGTCGATGGCCAGCGCGACGTGCGGGTCGAGGGCGATCAGCAGCGCGCCGCCGCCGGCGAACCCGAGCAGCTGGGCGCTCTGCACGGTCATGCTCCGGATGCCCATCCCGACGACGAACCGGTCGCCTTCGAGCACCTGAGGCAGCATGGCCAGCTGGGACGCCTTGAACGGCGGGTTCAGCAGCGAGACCAGGCCGACCAGCACGCACATCAGCCAGAACGGCATCCCGGGCACGGCGACGAGCAGGATCAGCGCCGCGCGCAGGACGTCGACCAGCACCATCACGCTGCGGCGGGGGAAGCGGTCGGCCAAGCCGGTCAGGAAGATCCCGCCCAGTAGCGACGGGGCGTAGGTCAGCGCGTACGTGAGGCCGGTGAGGGTGGCCGAGTTGGTGCCGGTGAACACCAGGATGGACAGCGCGACTCTCGCCAGCTGGTCGCCCGCGATCGACAGCAGTTCCCCGAACCAGAGCGCACGGAACTCGGCGATTCCGAACACCTCGCGGAACGTGATCCGATCCGGCGGTGCTGCCATGCGTGTCTCCCGACCTCTTCTGCGGATCGTGCCCCGTGCATGACCGGCGGTGAGGGTGAGGACCGGACGGTCATGGGGTGGTCACGATACGTGATTTACCCAAGCCAGTGTCCCGTGACTGTTGGTGAATCTCTAGGTGCTTTCGCCGGTATCGAAGGTGTCACGGAGCTTTCCCGAACGTGTCAGACGATAGCCCGCAGTGTCTGAGTGGTCGCCCAGGAGTCACTAATGGATCATTCCGTACCCGTTGGCCCAGGACCAGAGGCAAAAGTAGCCACCTCGCGCGGGGCGAGGTGGCTACTGGGGGAAAGAGGCTCAGCCGTCGACGGCGAGGGCGTCCTCCGCGGGAGTCCGGGTCGTTCCGGCGGCCCGGGCCGCGTCCCGCTTGGCGACCTCTTCGCGGACGATCGGGATGACGTAGCGGCCGAAGTCGATCGTGTCGCCGAGCATGTCGTAACCCCGGGCCGAGAGGATCTCGACGCCCAGGTCGTAGTAGTCCAGCAGCGCCTGCGCGACCGTCTCCGGCGTGCCGACCAGCGCGTTCGAGTTGCCCGCGCCGCCCGTCGCGGCCGCCGTCGGCGTCCACAGGGCGCGGTCGAAGCGCTCACCCTGCGCCGCGACCGCCAGCAGCCGCTGGGAGCCGGTGTTCTCCGGCTCGGTCAGCTTGTGACGGCGGGTCAGCGGCTGCCCGCCCTTGGTGCGGTCCTTGATCGCGCCGACCGTGCGGTGGGCCTTCTCCCAGGCCAGCTCCTCCGTCGGGGCGATGATCGGCCGGAACGCGACCTGGATCCGCGGCACGTCCGTGCGGCCGGCGGCCAGCGCGGCCGCCTTGACCGACTCGATCTGCTCGGCGGTCTGGGCCAGCGGCTCGCCCCAGAGGCAGAAGATGTCGGCCTCGGCGCCCCCGGCGGCGTACGCGGCGGATGACGAGCCACCGAACGAGACACCCGGCCGCGGCTGCTGCACCGGCTTGACGTCGCTTACGTAGTCGGCGAAGCGGTAGTACTCACCCTCGAAGCCGAACGGCTCGTCCGACGTCCAGGCCTTCTTGATGATCTGGATGGCCTCGCGGGTGCGCCCGTAGCGCTGGTCCTTCGTCAGGTAGTCGCCCTCGCGCTGCTGCTCGTGGTCGTTGCCGCCGGTGATGAAGTGCACCGTGAGGCGGCCGTCGGAGATCTGGTCGAGCGTGGCGAACGTCTTCGCGGCGAACGTCGGGTACGAGACGTTCGCCCGGTGCGCCAGCAGGATCTGCAGCTTGTCGAGCTTCGTCGCGACGTACGCGGCGGCCTGCGCGGGATCCGGCGAACCCGAGCCGTACGCGAACAGCACGCGGTCCCAGCCGAAGTCCTCGTGCGCGCGGGCCAGGCGCAGCGTGTACTCCTTGTCGAACACCCCGCCCGAGCGGGCGTGCGTCTCCGATCCGTCGTGCGTGCCCCCGATGCCCAGGAACTCCACCGGCATGACGTCCACCTTCTCTCGCGTCGCTACCTCTAACGGCTACGCCTGGGCGCACCCGGGCGGCAACGACGTCCGCAGGGTGGAACCGGTCAGTGCCTCCGGTAGCGCTCGATCACCTCGATCGACGCGCGGACCTGGTCGAAGGTGGGCGGGATCGCCCGGTTGACCACGACGGTCAGGGACCGGCGTGGGACCACCACGAACTCGACGTCGACGCCGGCCGCCTCCGCGGCGGCCTCCACGACGTCCCGCCAGTGCTGCGGGTCGACGCCGTCCTGATCGCCCCATTCGTGGGCGTAGATCGCCCAGTTCCCCCTGAGCAGGGTGCCGACCACGTCCTGCGCGGTGTGGACGCGGTGCGGCGTGCCGATGTCACCGGTCAAGTCTTCGGCGTCGCGGCGACGTCGAGAAGGCCCGGGCGCCTGAGTGGGTGAGGGACAAATCCGCTCCTTCTCGCCGAGGGAAGACGCTGCGGCGGGGATTCGGCGCCCACGGCCGAAGTGTTTGGTGCGATCGGCGGAATTCCGCAGTGTGGGAAGGACGTCCGGCGCTTCGGCTCCGGCGTAGCTTCGAACGCGTGGCCGATCCAGCGCCGTTCACACTCGCCGTCGTGGGCGCCGGACCCCGCGGGGTCGGCGTCCTCGAACGGCTCGGCGCGAACGCCGCCGAACTGCTCGGCGGCCGGCGGCTCGACGTCCACCTGATCGACCCGTTCCCGCCGGGACCGGGCCGGGTGTGGCGCTACGACCAGTCACCGTTGCTGCGGATGAACTCCATGCCCGAGGACGTCACGATGTTCACCGACGACTCGGTGAAGATGGCGGGCCCGGTGCTGCCCGGGCCGTCGCTGCTGGAGTGGGCGCGGAAGGTGCGTGACGGCTCGCTCGAGGCCGAGGTGCCGCCGGACGTCGTCGCCGAGCTGACCGCGCTGGACGCCTTCCACTTCCCGACGCGGCGGCTGCAGAGCGCGTACCTGACGTGGGTGTACCGGAAGATCCTCGCTGACCTGCCCGACGGCATCGGCGTCGTCGAGCACGCGGCGCGCGCGGTGGACGTCGACGGCTCGCTCGTCCGGCTGTCGGACGGTACGGAGCTGAACGCGGACGCCGTCGTGTTCACGGTCGGGCACCTCGACGCGGAACCGGACGAGTGGGAGCGCGAGCTGGCGTCGTTCGCCGGGCGGCACGGGCTGGCCTACTACCCGGCCGGCTACACCGCCGACGTCGACTACTCCGGTGTCGCACCGGGGGAAACCGTGCTGGTGCGCGGGTTCGGGCTGGCGTTCGTCGACCTGATGCTGCTGCTCACCGAAGGCCGCGGCGGCCGCTTCGAGGAGCTGGACGGCGGCGGCCTGCGCTACCACCCGAGCGGCCACGAGCCGGTGCTGCACGTCGGCTCACGGCGCGGGGTGCCCTACCACGCGAAGATCGGCTACCGGCTGTGCGGGAAACCGTTGCGGCTGCCCAGGTTCTTCGACGCCTACGCCATCGACGAGCTGGCCGGGGCGCCGGGCGCGCTCGACTTCCGCGCCGACGTCTGGCCGCGGATCGCGAAGGAACTGGCCTGGGGCTACTACAGCGAGCTGTTCACCGGGCACCCGGACCGGGTGCGGCTGGACTTCGCCGTGTTCGCCGACGCCTTCGCCGACCTGGCCTGGGGGTCGCCGGAAATGCGGGAGCTCGTCGAGCGGGCCGTGCCCGCCGAGGAGGACCGCCTCGACCTCGACGCGCTGGACCGGCCGATGGCGGGCCGCGAGTTCGGCACGCCGGAGGAGTTCGGCAAGGAGCTGCGCGAATACGTCGAGGGCGACCTCGCGCGCCGCGCCGACCAGACGTTCAGTGCCGACCTCGGCGCGTTCATGGCGCTGCTCTCGGTGTACGGCCAGATGCCGGCGCTGGTCCAAAAGCGACGGTTGAACGCCGCCTCTCAAGTGTCCGATATGGACGGTTGGTTCCACGGCTTCTTCTCTTACTACGCCAGCGGTCCGCCGCCGCGCCGGCTGGAGGAGCTGCTCGCGCTGCACGAGGCCGGGGTGGTTTCGTTCGCGGGCGCGGAAATGCGCGTGACGGCCGATGCCGCGCGTGGCGTTTTTGTGGCGTCCGGCGCGAGCTACCCGGGCGAGGTCGAATCCCGCACGCTGATCGAGGCGCGCCTGCCGGGCCCGAGCGTCACGCGGGCGGCCGACGGCCTGCTGCGGCAGCTGCGGGACACGGGCCAGCTCGCCGAGGAGACGGTGGCGGACCCGGAAACCGGCGTTCTCCTGCCGTCGGGCCGGATCCACACCCGCGTCTCGGACTCCCGCCTGCTCGATGGCACGGGCAACCCGCACACGCACCGCTTCGCCGTGGGCCCGCACACGAGCGCCCGCTCGGCGGCGGCCTTCACCCGGCCGCGGACGAACGCGTCGTCGTTCCGCCAGAACGACGCGGTGGCGCGGGAGATCCTGGCGCTGGTCAGCCCGCCCAGCTGACGACCTCTTCGAGCACCTGCTCCGGCTCCGGCATCGCGACGATCTCCCTGGCGACGCCTTCGGCGATCTCGCGCGGCTTCGGGTCGTCCAGCAGTTCGCGGGCCGCCGCTTCGATCGCGTCCATCCGGATGGCCGCGCCCACCAGGGACTTCGCCGCGCCCAGCGCGGACAGCGTCTCCGCGTTGACGAACTGGTCGGCCCCCTGGGGCAGCACCAGCTGCGGCAGGCCGGCGGCCAGCGACGCGAGCACGGTGCCGGTGCCGCCGTGGTGCACCACCAGGCCCGCGTGCTTCAGCACCTCGGCCTGCGGCACGAACCCGGCGGCCCGCACCCGCGGCGGCAGCTCGCCCAGCAGCGCGGGATCACCGGGGCCGAGTGCCACCAGGACGTCGACCGGCAGCCGGGCCAACGCGTGGAGTGCGCCGCGCAGGACCTGCGTCGCGCCGAAGACGACCGTGCCCAGCGTCAGGTAGACGAAGCCGCCGGCCGGGAGGGGCGGGAGCGGGACGTCGGGGTCGAACGGCGTCGGGCGCATCCGGAACACCTTCGGCACGGCGGCCGTGCCCGGGTCGCGGACGCTGTCGGGCCAGACGTCGACGCAGGCGTCGCCGAACATGGCGTCCGCGGGCAGCGTGCCCCAGAGCGGCGCCAGCCGTTCGGTCGCGAAGGCCAGCAGCTCCGGCGGCATCGACCGGCCGATCACGACGGAGACGGCGGGGATGCCCGCCCGCCGGGCCGCGACCCCGGCGCCGACGTCACTCTGCTCGTAGACCACCAGGTCCGGACGCAGTTCCGTGAGCAGCGGCGTCAGGTCGTCGAGCAGCGCCAACGGCAGCAGCTCGGCGAACATCGTGATGCCGAGCTCGGCGAATCCGGCGTCCTCACCGTGGCGCCGCTTGGCCTCGGCTTCGGCGTCGCTGATGGAGATCCCGGCCCGGCGGGCCTCGAACCCGAGGTCACGCACGGTCTCGAGGAACGTCGCCCCGGTCCCGAACACGACGTCGTGCCCCGCCGCTTTCGCCGCGTTCGCGAGGGGAACCAGCGGGTACAGGTGGCCGTACGCCGGGCGGCACGAGAAGAGGATTCGCACCCCTCCGAGCGTACTGTCAGCTCCACACCCGCGACGGCAGTTCCTTCGCCACCACCGGCATGACGTCCGACGCGAACAGCTCCAGCACCGATCGCGCCTCGCCCGCGGACAGGCCGTCCACCGAGACCGCCTGGACCTCGTGACCGAACGACGCGTGATAGTCGCCGATCTTGTCGATCACCTGCTGCGGGCTCCCCACCAGCGCCGAGCCGTTGGCGATCTTCTCCTCCAACGTCGTGAACTCCGACTTGTTGTGCTGGTACGCGGGCGTCTTCGTCAGCGCCTCGAAGTACGGCCGGTACCCGTCCAGCGCCTCCTGGGACGTCCGCGCCACGTACAGCCCGCCCGCGCCCGAGCCCACCAGGGCATCGGCAGGCGGGTGGCCGTAGTGGGCCCACCGCTCCCGGTAGTGGTCGATCAGGTCCGCGTACTTCTTCTTCGGGTGGAAGCCGTTCGCGGTGAACAGCGGATCACCGAAGCGAGCCGCCAGCTCGGTCGACTCCGTGCTGGAAGCGCTTCCGTGCCAGATCCTCGGCCGGGCGTGGAACGGCCGGGGCTGGGTGGTGACGTCGGTCAGCGGCGGCCGGAAGGAACCCGACCACGTGACGTTCTCCTCGTAGAACAACCGCCGCAACAGCGCGAACTTCTCCGCCTGGTACTCCCACTGCCGTTCCTCGGACAGGCCGAACAGCGGGAAGTGCCGCGGGTCGTTGCCCTTGCCGATCATCAGCTCCAGCCGGCCGCCGGACAGCTGGTCCACCGTCGCGTAGTCCTCCGCGACCCGCACCGGGTCGAGCACGCTGATCACCGTCAACGTCGTCAGCAGCCGCACCCGGGACGTCCGCTCGGCGATCGCCGCCAGCAGGACCGGCGGGGCCGAGGACAAGAACGGTGCGCCGTGCCGCTCGCCGACGCCGTACGCGTCGAAGCCCAGCTCCTCGGCCAGGACGGCTTCGTCGATCACCCGCCGCAGCCGCTCGTGCTGCGAGCCACCGCCGGGGTAGTGCGCCACCAGAGAGAACAGCCCGAACTTCATCAGACCTCCTGGACCGAACGGCCGGGGATCGCGGCCAGCAGTTCCTTCGTGTACTCCGCCTGCGGCTCGTGCAGCACCCGGGACGCCGGGCCCAGCTCGACCAGGGCGCCCGCCCGCAGCACGCCGACCTGGTCCGCCAGCTGCCGCACCACCGCCAGGTCGTGCGAGATGAACAGGTACGACAGCCCCAGCTCCGACTGCAGCTCCGCCAGCAGCCGCAGGATCTGCGCCTGCACCGAGACGTCCAGCGCCGACACCGGCTCGTCGCACACCACCAGGTCCGGCCGCAGCGCCAACGCGCGCGCGATCGCCACCCGCTGCCGCTGGCCGCCCGACAGCTCCGACGGCTTCCGCCGGGCCACCGACGCGGGCAGCGCCACCTGCTCCAGCAGCTCGGGGACCCGGGTGCGCGGAAGACCGAACGCCCGCAGCGGCTCGGCGACGACGTCCTCGATCGAAAACTTCGGGTTCAGCGACGCGTACGGGTTCTGGTAGACGATCTGCATCCGCCGCCGCAGCTTGCGCAGTTCGGTGCCGGACAACGTCGTGATGTCCTGGCCGTCGAACTCCACCGAACCCGCCGACGGTGTCTCCAGCCGGAGCACCATGCGGGCCGTCGTCGACTTGCCCGAGCCCGACTCGCCCACCAGCGCCAGCGTCTGGCCGCGCGGGATGTCGAAGGAGATCCCGTCGACCGCGCGGATGCCGCCGTCGAACGTCTTCGCGAGGTCCCGGACGGAAACCAGCGGCTCGGCGGCCGGGGCGGGCGGGCGTGACGCGCTGGTCGTGCTCGCCGCCGCCGCCAGCAGCTGCCGGGTGTAGGGGTGCGTCGGCGCGCTGACGACCGAGGAACCCTCTTCGACGACCGAGCCCTGCGAAAGCACCACGATCCGCGACGCCCGGTCGGCCGCGACGCCCAGGTCGTGCGTGATCAGCAGGATCGCCGTCCCGGACTCGGCGGCCAGCGACGTCAGGTGGTCGAGGATCCGGCGCTGCACGGTGACGTCCAGCGCCGACGTCGGCTCGTCCGCGATGATCAGCTTCGGCCGTCCGGCCAGCGCCGACGCGATCAGCACGCGCTGCCGCAGGCCGCCCGACAGCTGGTGCGGGTACTGCTTCGCGCGCAGCTCCGGCGAGGGCACACCCGCACGTTCGAGCAGTTCGATGGCCTGCAAGGCAGCACCGCGCCGGTCGGCGAGGCCGTGGATCTTCAACACCTCCGCGACCTGGTCGCCGACCCGGTGCACCGGGTTCAGCGACACCGCCGGGTCCTGTGGCACCAGCGCGATCTCGCGCCCGCGCACCCGGCGCCACTGCTTGTCCGACAGGGAAAGCAGGTCACGGCCGTCGAAGGTGATCGAGCCGCCGTCGACGCGGCCGCCGCGGGGCAGCAGGCCGATCGCCGCGTGCGCCGTGGTCGACTTGCCCGAGCCGGATTCCCCGACGACGGCGACCACCTCACCCGCGGCGACGTCCAGGCCGACGTCACGGACCGCCGGGACCTTCCGGTACGACACGGCCAGGTCTTCGATGCGCAGCAGGGTCATCGCTCGCCTCCGTCCAGGGCGCGGGACAGCCGGTTCGCGGACAGGACCACCGCCGCGACCGTCAGCCCCGGGAACGTTGTCATCCACCAGGCCGTGGCCAGGAAACTGCGGCCGCCGGCGACGAGCGAGCCCCACTCCGGCGTCGGTGGGGTCGCGCCGAACCCGAGGAAGCTCAGCGCCGACACCTCGAGCACGGCCGTGCCGAGGGTGAGCGTCGCCAGCGCGAGCACTGGGCCCGCCGCGTTCGGCAGGACGTGCCGCAGCAGCACGCCGGACCAGCGCACTCCGCTGGCTCGCGCGGCTTCGACGAACACGCCGCTTCGCACACGAAGCACCTCCGCGCGCATGACGCGTGCGAAGGACGCGAGGTTCGCGATGCCGACGGCGATCGCGACGTTCGTCGTGCCGAAGCCCAGCGCCGTGACCAGGGCCAGCGACAGCAGGATCGGCGGGATGGCCAGGAAGACGTCGACGATCCGCATGATCACGGTGTCCGCCCAGCCGCCGCGGAACCCGGCGAGCAGGCCCAGCGCCGAGCCCGCGATCAGGGCCGTGAGCACGGCGATCGCGGTCGCGCGCAGCGAGAGCGACGCACCGTGGATCACCCGCGCGTAGACGTCGCGGCCGGTCTCGTCGGTGCCGAAGAGGTGGTGCAGCGACGGCCCCTGCAGCCGTTCGGCCGGGACGCCGGTGATCGGGTCGTACCCGGTCAGCAGCCCGGGCACGAAGGCCGCGAGCAGCACGAACGCCAGCACCACGACGGCGATCACGAGCCCGGGCTGCCGGGCCGCCGTCCGGGCCGGGGTGGCGAGGTCAACCACGGGCCACCGCCTCAGGGGTACGCGCGATCCGCGGATCGAGCAGCGGATAGAGCAGGTCGACGACCAGGTTGAGCACCACGAACACCAGCGCGGCCAGCACGATCACCGCCTGCACCACCGGGACGTCCTGGGCGGTGACGGCGGCGGCGGTGACCCGGCCGACGCCGTCGCGCGAGAACACCGTCTCGGTGATCACCGAACCGGCCACCAGGTTGCCCGCCACCACGCCGGCGACGGTCAGCGTCGGCACTGCGGCGTTGCGCAGCAGGTGTCCGAAGTGGACACGCCAGCGGCTCGCGCCCTTGGCCGCGGCGATCTCCGCGTACGGCTGCTCCTGCTGCGTGGCCAGGCTCTTCGCCAGCACCTGGCCGATGATCGCGCCGGTCGGCAGGGCGAGGGTGACCGCGGGCAGGATCAGCGCCGCGAAGCCCTGCGTGCCGAGCGCGGGCAGCAGCCGCAGCCGGAACGAGAAGAACTGGATCAGCAGCAGACCGACCCAGAACGGCGGCAGCGAGATCGCCAGCGACGGCAGGGACAGCAGCGCCTGCCGCAGCCAGCGGAACCGCGTGAACGTGCCGAGGAACGCCGAGCCGCCGCCGAACACGACCGCGAACACCAGCGCCAGGCTCGTCACCGCGAGCGTCGGCGGCAGGGCCGTGACGACCATGTGCGTGGCGTCGTCACCGGTCGCGACACTGCGGCCGAAGTCGCCGTGCAGCGCCGAGACCAGCCGTTTCAGGTACTGGACCGGCAGCGGGGAGTCGAGGCCGTACTCCGCGCGGGCCGCGGCGAGCTGCTCGGGCGTCGTCGACGACCCGGCCTCCCCGCCGGCGAGCTTCGCCGACACGGCGTCCCCCGGCAGCAGGTAGAGGATCAGGAACGACAGCGTGAACGCCGCCCACAGCACGAAGACCGCCTGCGCGACCCGGCGGAGCAGGTAGTTCCTCACGACAGCCACGCGTCGAACAGCTGCAGCCGTGACGAAGCCTCGAAGTCGACGGCGTGCGCCTTCGCGCTCTGCGCGACGACCTGGGTCAGCTCGAACACCGGCACCGCGTAGGCGTGGTCGACGATCAGTTTCTGCGCCTCGTCGGCGGCCGGCTTCCGCTTGGCGTTGTCCACAGTGGACGACTGGGCGTCGAGCGCGACGTCGAGCGGGTTGCCCGGCGTCAGCCGGCTGCGGTTGCCGGACTTCGTGGAGAACTGGCCGCGCAGGATGTCCGGGTCGGCGCGGGTCACGTTGTACCAGAGGAAGTCGTAGTTCCCGGCGAGCTGGATCTGCGTGGTCTCGGCGTTGGTGTGCTGCTCGATCTTCAGGTCGAAACCGATCTTGCGCAGCTGCTGCTGGATCAGCTCCAGCACGCTGCGGTTCTGGTTGAACACCGGCGAAAAAACGACGGCCGCGCTCAGCCGCTGCCCGTTCTTCGTGCGAATACCGTCGGCGCCGGGCACCCAGCCGTCGCCGTCCAGCAGGGCCGCGGCGCCCTTCTGGTCGTAGGCGAGCTGGGCGGACAGGTCGCTGTGCAACGGCGTCGCCGAGCCCAGGATGCTGGTGGCCGGCTTGTAGCTCGGCGTCAGCACGGTGTTCACGACCTCGGTGCGATCGACGCCCTTGAGCACGGCCTGGCGCACCTTCTCGTCGGTGAGCACGCCGCGGGTGGTGTTCGCGTGCAGGTTGAACACGACGCCCGGGTTCGGCCGGATGTTCTCGGTGAAGCCGTTGCCCGTGAACTGCGGCTCGTCGACCGGCTGGACGTCGGTGATCGCGTCGAGCTGGCCGGAGGCGAGGCTGCCGGTGCGGACGCCGGGCTCCGGCACGATCTTGTAGTCGATCTTGTCGAGGTAGGCCTCACCCTGGTGCTTGAACAGCGACGAGCCCCAGGTGTAGCCCTTGCGCTTGGCCAGCACGATCTCCTGGTTCTGCTTCAGGCTCTCGAAGACGAACGGCCCGGAGCCGATCAGGCCGGTGCCCTGGCAGCGCTGTTCGGGCGTCTTCTGGAACGCCGCGGGGGCCAGGACGGCGAGCGAAACCGTCGAGCTGGCCTGCAGGAACTGGGCGCTGGGCGCGGAGAACTCGATTCGCGCCGTCCGCGGGTCGACGACGGTCGTGCCCCGGTACCCGGCCAGGTAGCCGTAGCCGAGGGGCGCCTTGGTGCCGAGCGCCTTGAGGCCGTCGAAGCTGGTCTTGACCGCGGCGGCGTCGACCGGGGTGCCGTCGGAGAACGTCGCGCCGGAGCGCAGGTGGAAGGTGAACGCCGTCGAATCGGCGTTGCTCTCCCACTTCTCGGCCAGCCACGGCTTGATCTCGCCGCTCTTCGGGTCCTGGTCGGTGAGGGAATCCGCCAGCTGCCGGGACACGTTGATCGAGGCGTTCGTGGACGTCTGCTGCGGGTCGATGCAGTCGGGCGCGGACGAGATGCCGAGCCGGAGCGTGCCGCCGGCCTTGGGCGGCCCGGAAGCGGCTTGCTCGGTGCCGGCGGCGGAGCAGGCGGTCAGCAGGACGGGCAGGGTGAGCAGGGCCGCGGCGTTGCGGGCACGGGAAAGCGGGGACACCGACGGCCTCCAGGGGGGAGTGGTTGCGTCTTCAAGCAGCGACGCTAGTTCCGCCCCCGAGGCCGTCCCACAGAGCGAACCGGGGTCCCAATCCCTGACACCGCAGGGATTCCCCCTTGACAGCCGTGAAGGCCACCTTGAGGGACTCAGAGTCCCTCAAGGTGGCCTTCACGGCTTTGAAGTCAGGTCAGCAGCGGCCGAGCATGTCCGTCAGCGCCGTCTTCTCCGCGGTGTTGATCGTCAGCTTGAACTTGTACTTCACCGCGGTCCACATCTTCGCGTAGGTGCACCAGTAGCCGGTGAGCGGCGGCTTCCACTGGTCGGGCGACTTGTCGCCCTTCTCCTGGTTGACGTTGTCCGTCACGGCGATCAGCTGCGGGTCGGTCAGGTCGTTCGCGTACGCCTGGCGCTGGGCCGTCGTCCACGACGACGCGCCGGTGCGCCACGCGTCGGCCAGCGGCACCACGTGGTCGATGTCCACATCGGACGCGGCGGTCCAGGTCTCGCCGTCGTACGGGCTGAACCAGCTGCCGGACGTCGCGCTGCAGCTCGAGTTGGTCTGCACGTTCGTGCCGTCGCGCTTGAGCACGACCTCACGGGTGTCGCAGTTGTCGCCCTGCTGGATCCAGTGCGGGAACTTGTCGCGGCTGTAGCCGGTCTGGGACCCGTCGGCCTTGACGGTCAGCGCGGCCAGCTCGGACTTCGCCGTCGTGGCCGACGGGATGCCCGGCGGGGTGGCGTCGGCGACGCCGGCCAGCGTGCCGGAGAGCACCGCGGTGGCGGCGAGGACAGTCAAGGAATGACGAACAGCACGCCTGGTTGGCATATTGCTGCCTCCATGTCAGGTGTGGGGACAGCTAACCCTGATACACCTGTGTGGCGAGTGCAACACGTATAGGTGACATGTTGCTGCCCGTTTCCGAACGCTGAGTGTCCAGATCCTCACTTCGGAGTGAAACTCGCAGGTCAGACCGCGCCACGAACGAGTCGCAGATCCTCCGTGTGCCGGTACCAGGTCCACTTGTTCACCGCGCGTTCGTGCACGACTTCGTCGCTCACGGGCCGCGTCGGGATGCAGCCGATCTGGAACGCGCGCGAGTACAGCGTCGTCGGGCGCTTGAAGATGGTTCCCTTCACCACGCGCACGGCCATCCCCGGCCCGCCCGGGTCCGGCGTCACCTCGATCGACGCGGCCGCCCCGCGCAGCGCGACCTGCTCGTCGCAGTAGGCGACACCGCGGACGAGCCGCAGCAGCCCGCGCCCGACGAGCACCCCGCCGACGTCGTCGCGGATCAGCGGCACCGGGTCGACCTCGCCGCGCAACGCCAGCGCGAGCGCCTGCAGCGGCGTCTTCGGCAGCCCCCACAGCGCGGCGACCGACGACTCCGGCGACGATGGCACGAACCCGACCGACACGCCGGAGATCGCGTCCTTGCGCAGCAGGCGCAGCACGACGGCGGCGAGATCGGCGTCAGTGCCCGACACCACCAGGTGATCGTGTTCGCCCAGCAAGGGGTCGATTTCCGCCTTGCCGGGACGGCTCGGCACGCGGATCGATTCGACGTCATCGACCTCTTCGAAGCCCGCCGAGCCGTCGCCACAGGCCACCACTATTCCGCGCACCCGCGGGTCCTCCGTTACAGTCATGCACCGGCATTTACCAGCGCCACCGGTGTCCGTCCCGGACACTAAACCTCACGTCGTCGAACACCTTGGAGTGTCACATGCCGGCCATCGTGCTCATCGGTGCCCAATGGGGAGACGAAGGCAAGGGCAAGGCCACCGACCTGATGGGTGACCGCGTCCAGTGGGTCGTCCGCTACCAGGGTGGCAACAACGCCGGTCACACGGTCGTCCTGCCGAACGGCGAGAACTTCGCCCTGCACCTCATCCCGTCCGGCATCCTCACCCCCGGCGTGACGAACGTCATCGGCAACGGCGTGGTCGTCGATCCGGGTGTGCTGCTGGAAGAGCTGTCCGGACTGGAAGCGCGGGACGTCGACACGTCCAAGCTGCTGATCTCCGCGGACGCGCACTTGATCATGCCGTACCACGTGGCCATCGACAAGGTCACCGAGCGCTACCTGGGCAGCCGCAAGATCGGCACCACCGGCCGCGGCATCGGCCCGTGCTACCAGGACAAGATCGCCCGCGTCGGCGTCCGCGTGCAGGACCTGCTCGACGAGAAGATCTTCCGCCAGAAGGTCGAAGCCGCGCTGGAGTTCAAGAACCAGGTGCTGGTGAAGGTCTACAACCGCAAGGCCCTCGACGCGAACCAGGTCGCCGACGAGGTGCTGGCCGCGGGCGAGAAGTTCGCGCACCGCATCGCCGACACCCGGCTGCAGCTCAACCAGGCGCTCGAGCGCGGCGAGACCGTGCTGCTCGAGGGCTCACAGGGCACGCTGCTCGACGTCGACCACGGCACCTACCCGTTCGTGACGTCGTCGAACCCGACGTCCGGCGGCGCGAGCGCCGGTTCGGGCATCGGCCCGGGCCGGATCGGCACGGTGCTCGGCATCCTCAAGGCCTACACCACGCGCGTCGGCTCCGGCCCGTTCCCGACCGAGCTGAACGACGAGTCCGGCGAGTACCTGCGCAAGCAGGGCGGCGAGTTCGGTGTCACCACCGGGCGTTCGCGGCGCACCGGCTGGTTCGACGCGGTGATCGCGCGCTACGCGGTCCGCGTCAACGGCATCACCGACTACTTCCTCACCAAGCTGGACGTGCTGT
Organism: Amycolatopsis sp. NPDC049252; assembly: GCF_043197175.1. NCBI lineage: Bacteria > Bacillati > Actinomycetota > Actinomycetes > Pseudonocardiales > Pseudonocardiaceae > Amycolatopsis > Amycolatopsis sp. NPDC049252. Next base: position 144,781 of record NZ_JBICSQ010000004.1, on the reverse strand, counting down.
CCGGGCTGGAGAAGGTGCCGGTGTGCGTGGGGTACGAGGTCGACGGCTTCCGCACGCAGGACATGCCGATGACGCAGACCGACGTGCACCACGCGATCCCCATCTACGAAGAGCACCCGGGCTGGTTCGAGGACATCTCGGGCTGCCGCACGTTCGAGGAGCTGCCCGCGAACGCCCGCGCGTACGTCGAGCGCCTGGAAGAGCTGTCGGGCGCCCGCATCTCGGCGATCGGCGTCGGCCCGGGCCGTGACCAGACGATCGTGCGGCATCAGTTCGTCTAGGTCAGTTTCGTGCTGACCGGCGTCTCGTTGCGGAACAGGTCGAGCACCGGGCAGTGCTCGTCGACCTCGCGCTTGAGGTCTTCGTAGCGCTCCCGGCTCGCCGGCCCTTCGAGCTCGACGGACACCCGGACGTCCCCGAACCCGGGGCGGGTGTTGAGCGAGAAGCCGAAGAAGCCGTGGAGGTCGAGGTCACCGTCGACGGTGACCTTGATCGAGTCGATCGGGATCCCGCGCTTGGCCGCCCAGAACTGGTACGTGATCACCTGGCACGACCCGAGGGCGGCGAGCGCGAACTCGACGGGGTTCGCGGCCTGGTCGGTCCCGCCGAGCGCCGGCGGCTCGTCGACGGTGAAGCTGTGGTCCCGCACCTTGACCGCGACTTCGGTCTTGGTGCCGGGCTTGAGGGTGTGGTCCACGCTGAAGGACACGGCGGCGTTGTGCGGGTCGGCGTCGACGGCCTTGCGAGTGCCGTCGATGACCTCGGTCAGCGACATGGGATCTCCTGAGGATGGTGATCGGGATCTCGCCCAGGGTGGGCGATTTCCGCACAGTCCGCGCGACTTCCCACGCGCTGGGAAGCCGGAAACCGGTGGCCTCGCTCGCTAACTTGGAACGCATGACCATCGGAGTCACGCTTCCCGCCGGCGACACCGCCGCCGCGCCGAACCTCGTCGACGAGCTCGTCGCGCAGGCCCGTGAGGCCGCCGATGCCGGGCTCAAGTCCGTCTGGTTCTCGCAGCTTCCGCTCAGCCAGGACGCCATCACCGTCGCCGCCATCGCGGGGCGGGAGAATCCCGGGCTCGAGGTCGGCACCTCCGTCGTGCCCATCTACCCGCGGCATCCGTTGGTGGTCGCGAACGCGGCGCAGACCGCGCACGCCGCCACCCACGGGCGGTTCACCCTCGGCGTCGGGCTCGGCTCGAAGGGATTTCTCGGGCCCGTCTACGGCGTCGAGTACCCGCCGCCCATCAAGCACCTGCGCGAGTACCTCACCGTGCTCAAGAAGGTCTTCGCCGGCGAGGAGGTCGACTTCGACGGCGAGACCGTGCAGGCGCACGCGCCTGGACTGTCCACTGTGGGCGGTGACGTGCCGATCATCGTCGCCGCCATGGGGCCGCAGGCGCTGCGAGTCACCGGGGAGCTGGCCGACGGGACGCTGCCGTTCCTGGCCGGGCCGCGGGCGCTGGCCGAACAGATCGTTCCGCACCTGCCCAGCGGCAAGCGGATCCTCGCCGCCGTGCCCGCGATCGTCACCGACGAGCCCGACGCCGTGCGCGCCCTCGCCGTCGAGCAGATGGGGTTCTACGCGCAGATCCCGTCGTATCAACGCATCCTGGCCGCGGAAGGCGTTGATCATCCGGCGGACCTGGCGATCATCGGCGACGAGAAGACCGTCCTGGCCGGGCTGCGGCGCTACTACGACGCCGGCGCGACCGACGTCCTCGTGTCGCAGACCGGCATCCGCTCGTCCGAAGAGCGGCGGCGGACCTGGGAGGTCATCAGCTCAATCGGTTCGTGAGGGTCGTCGACACCGACAGCTCCTCCAGGTCCAGCTCGCGCAGCACCTTCCCGAGGACCTCGTCGTCGAGCCGGCCGGCGCGGTTCTCCTCGATCATCGCCTTGCGCTGGGTGATCAGCAGCTCGCGCCGGGCCTTGGCGAACTGCGCGTGCGGGTTGCCGGAGCGGTCCTCGCCGGACAGCGTGATCGCCGCTTTCGCGAACCGGTAGCGCGTGTCCACGAGCCGTTCGAGGCGCTCGCGAAGCCGTTCGATCTTCTCCGGCGGCAGGTCCAGCTCGGCGAGCCGGTCGCGGCTGATCTCGCGCAGCCGCGCGTGCGCCGCCTTCTGCGCGACCTCGCGGGCCGCGAGCTCCTCGGCCTCGTCGTGGGCCGCCTCCTCCGGGTCGCCCACCTTCAGCACCCGGATCAGCGGCGGCAGCGTGAGCCCCTGGATGAGCACGGTGCCGATCGCCACCGCGTACGCGAACAACTGGATCTCCTCACGGCCCGGCGTATCGGCCGGGACGCCGGCTGCGGCCGCGAGCGTGACGACGCCACGCATGCCGGTCCACGAGATCACCGCGATCGTCTGCCAGTCCGGGGCCCGGCGGACCTGCCCGAACAGCCGCAACGTCTTCGGCAGGTACGCGAACAGGGCCACCGCCGGAATCCGGATGAGCATCGTCGCCGCGAGCACGGCCAGGGCGACCAGCGTGAGCGTGCCGTTGTCGCGGGCCGCGTGCCCGGCGCCGTCGAGCACGAACGGCAGCTGCAGGCCCATCAGCGCGAACACCAGCGCCTCCAGCAGGACGTCGATCGACGCCCACACCGATCTGTCCTGCATCCGGGTCGCGGGTGACGCGTAGAGCGACCGATGGCCGAGGTAGAGGCCCGCGGCGACGACGGCGAGCACCCCCGAGCCGCTGAACTCCTCGCCGAACGGGTGCAGGTGCTCCGCGGTGACGTACGCGCCGAACGGCACGATGATCCCGAACGCCGACTCCAGCAGCGGGTCGTCGAGCAGCCGCCGGATCCCGACGACGAGCGCGCCGATCGCCAGGCCGACCGCGATGCCCAGCACGGTCGCGACGCCGAACACCGCGAAGCCGTGCCCGGCCGAGCCCGCGGTGCCGGCGACGGCGGCCAGCGCGACCTTGTACAGCGTCAGCGCGGCGGCGTCGTTGACCAGGCTTTCGCCGGTCAGCACGGTCATCACCCGCCGCGGCAGGCCGAGCTTGCGCCCGATCGCCACGGCCGTCACCGCGTCCGGCGGCGCCACGACCGCGCCCAGGACGAGGGCCGAGGCGAACGGCACGTCCGGCAGCAGGAGGTGCACGACCAGCGCGACGACCACCGCGGTGACGGCCACCAGCACCACGCCCAGCGCGACGATCGGCCGCAGGTTGCGCTTGAAGTGCGTCAACGAGCTTTCGAGCGACGTCGAGTAGAGCAGCGGCGGCAGCACGACGGTGAGGACGAGCTCCGGCTCCAGCTCGAGCCGCGGCACGCCGGGGATCAGCGCCACCCCGAGCGCGACCACCACGACCAGCAGCGGCGCGGACAGGTTGTAGCGCCGCGCGAACGCCGTCAACGCGAGCGAGCCGGCGAGCACGCCCATCAGAACCAGGATCTCCACGCGCGTGATCTTCGCGCAGGTGGGCGCCCTGCGCCCGGCTTCCGGTGAGTGGAAGTGACCTGGCTTACGGCATGTCCGATATGCACACTTGTTCGCACAACGCACACTTGTGCGGATCACGTGCACCGACGCACATCCGGAGGTTCCCCCATGTCCCCTGGCACCCGCTCCTGGGTCGTGCCCCTGGCCTGGACCGCCGTTCTGCTCGACGGGTTCGACCTCGTCGTGCTCGGCTCCGTGCTGCCCGTGCTCCTCCGCGACCACGTCTGGGGCCTGACGCCCGGCACGGCGTCGGTCGTCTCGACGGTCGGCCTGGCCGGGATGATGCTGGGCGGCCTGGCGATCGGCACGATCACCGACGTCATCGGCCGCCGGAAGTCCCTGATCATCTCGGTCGCGCTGTTCTCGCTGTGCACGCTGCTGTGCGCGTTCGCGCCGTCGACGTTCGTCTTCGGGCTGCTGCGCTTCGTCGCCGGTCTCGGCCTGGGCGGCTGCCTGCCGACGGCCATCACGCTGGTCACGGAGTACGCGCGCCGCGGCAAGGCCGGCAGCGCGACGACCACGGTGATGACCGGCTACCACGTCGGCGCGGTGCTGACGGCGCTGCTGGCCATCGTGCTGATCTCGCCACTGGGCTGGCGCGCGATGTTCGTCGCCGGCGCGCTCCCGGCCGTCGTGCTGATCCCGCTGATGCTGAAGTTCCTGCCGGAGTCCGAGTCGTTCCAGCGGGTCCGCGAGACCGAACGCTCGGCCGGGCACGCCGTCGCCGGCCTGTTCCGCGGCGGGCTGCTGCGCGCCACCATCGCGTTCTGGGTGACGTCGTTCATGGGCCTGCTGCTGGTCTACGGCCTCAACACCTGGCTGCCGGAGATCATGCGCCAGGCCGGGTACCCGCTCGGCGCCGCGCTCAGCCTGCTGCTGACGCTGAACGTCGGCGGCATCGTCGGCCTGCTCGTCGCGGGCCGGGTCGCCGACCGCGTCGGCATCCGTCCGTCGGCGATCGTCTGGTTCTGCGCGGGCGCGGTGTTCCTGGCGCTGCTGAGCGTGAAGCTGCCGGCGGTCGGGCTGTACGCGGCGGTGTTCCTGACCGGCTGCTTCGTCTTCAGCGCGCAGGTGCTGGTGTACGCCTACATCGGCCGGATCTACCCGGACGCGATCCGCGCGACCGGCCTCGGCTGGTCCGCGGGCATCGGCCGGATCGGCGCGATCTCCGGCCCGCTGCTCGGCGGCGCGCTGCTGACGGCCGGAATCGCGTACCCGTGGGGTTTCTACGCCTTCGCCGCGGTGGGCGCCCTGGGCGCGGCAGCCGTCACGGTGGTCCGCCCCGGCCGCGAAGCCCGCGTCGAAGAACCCGCCCCGGCATCAGAGTCCCGCCCCGCCACCACCTAAAGCCGTGAATGGCACATTGAGGGACTCTAAGTCCCTCAATGTGCCATTCACGGACTTTCAGCCGAGTTCCTTGAGTTCCTGTTCCACCGCGGCCAGTTCGGCTTCCGAGCCCTGGACCTTCGGGCCCTTGAACCACTTCCGGGCCGAGACCGCCCACCAGAGGGCGGCACCGCCGAGCACCACGAGGAACGCGATCGGCGTGTAGTTGAACGAGTCCACCGTCACCGGCGACGCCTGCGGCAGCATGAACAGCACGAAGATCAGCACGACCCAGACCGTCGCGATGATGCCGACCGGCTTGCCCCAGCGCCCGAGGTGCCACGGCCCGCGCTCGAAGTCGTCACCCTGCCGCACCCGAAGGAACACCGGGATCACGTAGGCGACGTACAGGCCGACGACGGCGATGGACGTGACCGCGCTGTAGGCCGTGTAGCTCCACAGGTACGGCAGCGCCAGGATGAGCGCGCCGCCCGCGCCGAGCCAGACGGCGTTGGTCGGCGTCTGTGTCCGCTTGTTGATCTTGTGCCAGAACTTCGACCCGGGGATCGCGCCGTCACGGGCGAACGCGTAGATCATCCGCGAGTTCGCCGTCACCGACGCCATGCCGCAGAACAGCTGCGCGCCGATGCAGATCAGCAGCAGGAACTTGCCGGTGACCGCGCCGGTCGCGTCGATGAAGATCTGCGCGGGCGGGACGCCGGTGGCCGAGCCGACTTCGCCGGCGTAGTCCTGGATCGCGAACGTCAGGCCGATCAGCAGGATCCACCCCGCGACGAGCGAGACGACGATCGACATCACGATGCCGCGCGGCCCGGCCGTCGCCGCGCTCTTCGTCTCCTCGGTCATGTGCGCCGACGCGTCGTAGCCGGTCAGCGTGTACTGCGCGACCAGCAACCCGAGCGCGAAGACGTAGAACGCCGACCCCCAGCCCGTCTGGTTCACGAAACTGCCGAAGACGAACGACGCGTCCTGGTGCTTGGCGGGCACGAAGACCAGCACGCCGACGATCACCAGCACGCCGATGAGGTGCCACCACACGCTGACGTTGTTGAGGATCGCCACGATCCGGACGCCGAAGGTGTTCAGCAGGCCGTGCACCACGAGGATGATCGCGAGCAGCAGGATCGTGTGCCCCGGCGTCGCCGAGAAGCCCCACTGCAGGTCGAGGAACGCGTTGAGGAACAGCGCCGCGCCGAAGTCGATGCCCGCGGTGACGGCGATCTGCCCGACGAGGTTGAACCAGCCGGTGAACCACGACCACGCGGGGCCGTTCTTCCGCGCCAGCCGCGCCGCCCAGTAGTACAGGCCGCCCGCGGTCGGGTAGCTGGAGCAGACTTCGGCCATGCCCAGGCCGACCAGGATGACGAAGATCCCGACCAGCGGCCAGCCCCAGATCATCGCGGCCGGTCCGCCGGTCTTCATGCCGAAGCCGTAGAGGGTCAGGCAGCCGGACAGGATGGAGATGATGGTGAACGAGACGGCGAAGTTCGAGAACCCCGACATCGTCCGCTTGAGCTCCTGCGCGTAGCCGAGCTGGTGCAGTCGTGCGGAGTCGTCATCGTGGTCGGGAGTGGTCTGCTGGTCGGAGACATCCATCGGGCACCTCTTGAAAGGTATGCGGCCAGACCATTGAATTCGCCGAAGTTAGCCCTGGTGGGCGAGGGGTGTCAAGGCTTCGTCAAGAAACTCGTCCAGCTGCTTGAGCAGCGGCCCGCCGCCGCGGTGGTCGTTCGAGATCAGCGTCGCGGTGACACCATCGGAGTGCGTGCTCCGGAACGTGCCGCCGTGGTCACCGCCTTCGAGCCGGACCGGCCGGGCCACGGCAGCCAGAAGCCGAGGCCGTACCGGTCCGCGTGCGGCCGCGGCATCCGGTCGACCCACTCGCGCGGCACGATCCGGCCGCCCAGGAACGCGGGCCAGAACGCCCGGAAGTCCGGCGCGGTGCTGTAGATCCCGCCGTCGCCGTGCCGGTCCGCGATCCGTTCGGCGAGCAGCGGGGTCGGCGGCGGGTCCGCCTCTTCGTCGCAGTAGTCACCGATGCCGGAGGTGTGCGTCAGCAGGTGCTCGACCGTCACGGCGTCGTCGATCAACGGCAGGTCGTCGCCGACGACGACCAGCGCGATGAACCCCTTGGTACCGCTGGCGATCGCGAGCCGGAGAACGTCGTGAGGGGCACCTTCATGGACGAAGAGTCCATGAAGGTGCCCCTCACGGCAAAGCGATCAGTGACCCAGGAACGCGTGCAGTGACTCGAGGGCGGTGTCGGCCTGGTCGGCGAAGAAACCGTCGACACCCGCCTTGAGGAACGCCGCCTCCTCGGTGAACACGTCACCGTAGGCGTCCGGCTCCGCCGAGGAGCGCAGGTTGGCCGGCAGGAACGGGTTCTCGTTGCGGAACGTGTACGGCTGCACCTTCAGGCCGGCCTTGTGCGCGTCCGCGACGATCGAGGACGGCTTCGTCAGGTTGCCGGCCGCGTCCAGCGGGATGATCTGCCCCTTGTCCGGCCCGAGGTACTTCGCGTACTTCGCGACCTCACGCAGCCCGGACGCCGTCACGAGGTCCGCGTACGTCCGCTTGTCGCCGCTCGCGACGAAGTCCGCCGGGGCGCCGGACGCCGACGTCAGCTGCAGCAGCGGCGTGCGGACCTGCTTGTGCAGCGCGATCAGGTTCGACACCTCGAACGACTGGATGATCGCCGGCGCGTCGGGCCGGTCGAGGCCGTTCTTCTTGAGCGCCGAGACCAGCTTCGGCTCGACCGGGTTGCCGATCGACTGGAAGAACGTCGAGTGCTTGACCTCGGGGTAGGTGCCCAGCGTCCGGTGCAGTTCCTTGCCGAGCCGCTTGGTCAGGTCGAGCACCTCCTGGAAGGAGGCGATCTGGTACCGGCCGTTGTACAGCGTGTTGTGCGGGCGGTTGGCCGGGATCCGCTCGACCGCCCGCAGCGTCTTCAGCTCGGCCAGCGTGAAGTCCTGGGTGAACCAGCCGGTCGTCGAGACGCCGTCGATCACCAGGGTCTTCTTGCGGTTCGCGAACTCCGGGTGCCGCGCGACGTCGGTGGTGCCGCCGATCTCCGGCTCGTGCCGGGCGACGAGCTGGCCGTCCTTCGTCGGGACGAGGTCGACGTCGACCCAGCTCACGCCCATCCGGTAGGCGAGCTCGTACGAGGCGAGGGTGTGCTCCGGGCGGTACCCGGGCGCGCCGCGGTGTCCGATGATCACCGGGTCATCGTGACCCCGGCCGTGCGCGGCCGCATCGGCGGACCCGGTCTCGGCCGCGTTCGCCGAGCCGATCGCGAACCCGGTGACGCTCAGCAACGCCAGCCCGGCGAGTGCCAGGACGCCGACACGTTTGCGCTTCATCTGGTGACCTCTTTTCCCACAGGGTTGACCCTGACTACTCGCGCAACCCTCACTGTCGCAAGCATCCGAAGTGCGTATCCGGGCGAAAGCGGCGGTAAACGGCACGTGGCCACCCGTTCCGGGGACGGCGAAATGTCCGGCGCGAAGCCGTCCGGATACGCTGTGCGGCGTGCGCGTACTGGTAATCGGCTCCGGCGCCCGTGAGCACGCTCTCGTCCTCGCGGCGTCCGGCGACCCCACGGTCACCGCTCTGGCCTGCGCGCCCGGCAACGCCGGGACGGCCGCGATGGCCGAGCAGCTCGGTGTGGAAGCGGCCGACCCGGAAGCGGTCGCGGAGCTCGCGAAGAGCTGGCAGGCCGACCTCGTGGTGATCGGGCCCGAGGTCCCGCTCGTCGCCGGCGTCGCCGACGCCGTCCGCAAGGCGGGCATCGCCTGCTTCGGCCCGTCGGCCGCGGCGGCCCGCATCGAAGGCTCCAAGGCGTTCGCGAAGGACGTCATGGCCGCGGCGAACGTGCCGACCGCGCGCAGCGAGGTGGTCGACAACCCGGCCCGCCTCGACGCCGCGCTCTCGCGCTTCGGCCCGACCTGGGTGGTGAAGGACGACGGCCTCGCCGCGGGCAAGGGCGTCGTCGTCACGACCGACTACGACGTCGCGCGCAAGCACGCCATCATGCTGCTCGACGGCGGCCACCCCGTGCTTCTGGAGTCCTTTTTGGACGGTCCGGAGGCCTCGCTCTTCTGCTTCGTCGACGGCCACACCGTCGTGCCGCTGCTGCCGGCGCAGGACTTCAAGCGCGTCGGCGACGACGACGCCGGCCCGAACACCGGCGGCATGGGTGCCTACGCCCCGTTGCCCTGGGCACCCGAAAACCTGGTCGACGAGCTGGTCGAGCGGGTCGTCCAGCCGGTCGCCGACGAGCTGGTCGCGCGCGACGCGTCGTTCTCCGGCCTGCTCTACGCCGGGCTCGCGCTGACCTCCGAAGGCCCGCAGGTCATCGAGTTCAACTGCCGCTTCGGCGACCCGGAGACCCAGGTCGTGCTGGCCCTGCTGCGCACGCCGATCGCCGGGCTGATGCACGCCACGGCCACCGGCAAGCTCGCCGAGCACCCGCCGCTGGAGTGGGCCGGCGGTGCCGCGGTCACCGTCGTGATCGCCGCCGACGGCTACCCGGGCAAGCCGCGCACCGGCGACGTCATCACCGGCGGCGAGATCGACGGCGTGCTGCACGCCGGCACCCGCCGTCGTGACGACGGCGCGGTCGTCTCCTCCGGCGGCCGCGTGCTCTCGGTCGTCGGCACCGGCAAGACGCTCAAGTCGGCGCGCAAGCACGCGTACGAAACCGTGGAGAAGGTCCACCTCGCGGGCTCGCACCACCGCACGGACATCGCGCTCAAGGCGGCGAACGGCGAGGTCAGCGCCCCGGTGGCGCAGCAGAACGCGTGATCTGACGGATCGGGGGAACCGGCGGCGGACGAACTTCGTCCAAACTCAGGCCGCTGCTACATCCTGGTTGGTAGCCTCAACGGGAGTCGGCCGGTCACCGTCGGTATCACGTCAGGGGAGAGCATTGTCAGGACCCTCGTACGACCTCAGCACGGCCGTCCCGGTGGCGCCGGCGGCCGCGGACGTCCTGGTCCACCCGGACAAGCTGCTCGACGTCGCCCGGATCGTCGAAGAGCAGGCCAACGGCCTCGAAGACCAGCTGCTGACCCGCCTCGGCCTGCTGCGGATCGACGCCCCGTCCGCGGACGTGATCAGCACCCAGTCGATCGACGCGTGGAACGCGCTGATCGCCGACGGCGACCGTTCCTACGCCGGCCAGGTCCGCGAGTACGTCGCCGGCCTCAAGCGCCTGGTGTCGCAGCTGCGTGAAGCCGCGAAGGACTACAACGTCAGCGAAGACGAGAAGGCGGCGGTGTTCGGTGACCGCGGCAAGCACGGTGCGTAACCGGACCTTGCGGATCACCGGGGGCGTGCTCGCGACGGCGGCGCTCGCCGGCTGCTCGGCGGGCACCGAAGGCACCCCCTACCCGGTCGAGACGGCCGCGACCGCGGCGTCGCAGAGCGCCAAGGCGGCCCAGCTGCCGCAACGGCCGGCCGAGCTGACGCTGCAGAACGTCGACCTGTGCGACGTGCTGCCGCAGGTGCAGCTCGACGCGTTGAAGATCACCAGCGTCCCCCGCGAGGCACCGGAGCCGGACGGGCCGGTCTGCGTCTTCGACGCGGACGGCGCCGAGCCGATGCACTCCTACCACGTGGGGGCGGTGGCGGCGGACCTCGATCAGTGGATCACCGGCGCCCGCAAGAAGAACAGCATGACCACCGTGCCGCAGAACATCGGCGGTTACCCGGCGCTGACGAACTACCGCGCGGCCGGCGACCCGGCCGACTGCGAGACCCTCGTCGGCGTCGCGAGGGGCCAGACGCTGACCGTCCAGACCTTCGCCATCACCCGCGGCAAGCTCACCCAGCCGCAGCTGTGCGAGATGTCGGCGCACGCCGCCGACCTGGCGCTGCAGTCCTTGAAGTCACGCAACTAGGGAGGGCGCGTGGAATTCTCCGAGCTCGCGGCCGGGATCCAGAACCACCGGTTCGACGGCTGGACCAACACCGCGATCGCCGACCAGATCACGCGGATGATCAACGGCGACGGCACCGGCAGCATCGGCACCGCCGTCGACGCGCTGAAGGCCGTCGCGACGGCGCTCGCCCACACCGACCAGACCCTGCGGTCGCAGCTGCTCAAGCTCGGCGTCGAGTGGCAGAGCCAGGCGGGCGGCGCGGCCAGCCAGGTGCTCACCGAGCAGGCCGGGTTCTCCCAGGACGCCACCACGAAGGTCGCGCACGCCGCGGAAATGGTCTTCGCGCAGGGTGAGGCGTTCAACCGCACCAAGTACAAGCTCCCGGACGCCGAAACGGTCCGGAAGGGCGCGGGCGGCTACAGCCTCACCGACGGCCTGCTGCTGAGCCTGATCGGCTTCGAGACCGACCACGCGCGCCAGGTCGAAGCCGCGAACGACGCCAAGGCGCAGGCGACGCAGGCCCTGAACGAGTACGCGCAGGACAGCGGGACCAACCTGCTGTCGACGCAGTCGCTGTCGGACCCGGAGTCGCTGAAGCTGGCGGCTCCCGGCGTCACGCCCGGCGTGCTGGACGTCGCCGCCGCGTCCGTCGCGGTCACTCCCGACGGCAGCGTGCGGCCGGCTTCGGACAAGGTCCGGTCGGTGCACGTCGACCCGCCGGTGGTGCAGCCGGTGTCGCACACCGTCCACGCCGACCCGCCGACCCCGTTCTACGGCACCCCGGTGCAGCAACAGCAGCCGTCCCGGCCGCCGGCGCAGGCACCGCGCCAGACCGGCGCGACCGCCCCGGCGGCGAGCCAGGGCACGACACCCAGCTCCGCGACGGCGCCTTCGGGCGCGAAGCCGCCGACGTCACCCGGCCCCGGCTGGGTCACCGCGCCGGGCCGCGGCACGTCCGGTGAGCCCGGCCGTCCCGGCGGGTTCAACCCCGGCCTGCCCGGCGGCGGCGACCCGAACACCTTCGTCCCGCCCGGTGCGCCCGGCTCGTCCGGCGCACCCGGGCAGCTGCCCGGCGGCCCGGGCACCGGCTCGACGGCGACGTCGCCGATCAAGGGGCTCGGCGGCGGTGGTGCGTCCGGCGCCGGCGTGACCGGACTCGAAGGCTCGGCCAGTGGCGCGAACCGCGGCGCGGACGGCGTGCTGGCCAAGGGCCGCACGGTCGGCGCCGGGCCGCAGGCCCCGATCGCACCGGGACAGTTCACCGCCGAACGCGGCTTCGCGGCGAAGCCGGGCGCGACCCCGGGCGAGCTGGGCGCGGGTGCGGCGGCGGTCGGCGCAGGCGCGGCCGGTGGCGCGCTCGCCGGCGACAAGGACCGCGAGAAGCGCAGCCAGAGCCAGTCGAAGGGCCCGGTGCGGCCGCTGCCGGTCGGCGAGCTGCCCGAGGAAGAGGCGGCCGCGCTGCGGAAGTCGGAGCAGATCGGCGCGAAGCAGAAGGGCGAGGACCCGAGGTTCCTGTCGAAGGCGGCCCCGCAGGAGGAGGACGCCGAGCACGTCCGCCGCTTCGGCGTCGACGACAAGGACCTGTTCGCGGACCAGCGGATGGTCTCGCCCGACGTGATCGGTGACCATGACGCGTGAGCACGGCAGCCTCGTGCTGTCCGCGTTGGAGTTCGACGTGCTCTGGGAATCGCTCGAACTGCCCCGCCGGCACGTCGCGCTGGACGTGCCGAGTGCGGGCACCACCCGCACGGAACGCGCGGAGTTCGTGGAGTCGGCCTGGTCGTCGCTGGCCGACCGGCGGCTGGCCCGCAACCGCCGGGTGTCCGGCGAGGTGGCCGACACGCTGCACCTGCTGGCCCGCCCGCAGTTCGGCGTGGACGTGTGGGTGTGGGCCGAACGCGAGATCCGCGGCCGCGCGGTCAGCGTCCGCAGCCAGGCGGTGCTGGCGGTGGTCGACAGCGGCGAGGTGTGGCTGATCCCGGCGACGGAAGACGGCCTCCCGGAGGCGGCGGTCTCGGTGGCCGGCGACCTGGGCCCGGGCATCGGCCAGACGGTCAGCATCCCGTACGACACCCTGCGCGCGGCGGACGCGGCGGCGAATGGCGACCCGAAGGCGCTGGTCACGGCGCTGGAAGACCAGGGCGTGGTGCTGTTCCAGGCCCAGGAGCTGTCCGGGATGCTGCTGGGCCAGGAGGCCCGCGGCCAGTTCGGCGCCGAGCGCACGAGCCGCGACGGCATCGTCCACCGCGCCCCCCGCGTGGTGGCGTTCTTCGACACGGACGCGGGCCGCTACCTCTTCCAGGTGGCGAAGGACCGCGACGGCCGCGAGTGGGCGACGGTCACGCCGTCGGACAACGTCCTGCTGGCGACCCGGATCCGCGAGCTGATGGCGGAGGCCTGAGCCCCGCCGGGTGGAAGTTGGCGGAGATCGGTACGCAGAGTGCGCGGGAAGTCATAAAGTATGCGGGGAACCGTCCTGGTCACGACGACGTCTGATCGGGCGGACACAAGTTTTCCGAAGGGGATGACGAACCGTGCCTGTCTACGACACCGACTCGATGGCCATCGCGGCCGGCCAGGTGGAGAAGCTGAAGGACGAGTTCGAAAAGTCCAAGCAGAAGGTCACCGGCTTGGACCACGAGAAGGAAAGCCCCTTCGGCGGTATGGACGACAACGGCGACGCGCACGGCGCGGTCGGCAAGTTCAAGGACGGCGTGCACAGCCAGTTCGACGCCGCGGGCAAGCACATGGAGGCGCTGGGGTTCGCCATGCGCAAGGCCGCCGGCCTGATCGCCGAAACCGACCAGGTCGGGGCGAGCGATCTGAAGCTGCACGTCGACAAGTGAACTGAGCAGGGGGCACGAGAGTGGCATTGAACGGGGTCGGCGCCGGGACACCGGACAATTGGGACGCCTTCATGAAGAAGGTCGATCAGGTCGAAAAGGTCAATCTGCAGAAAATCACCGACGCCGCGACGCAGTTCCGCGATGCCGGAAAGAACGCGGGTGACCACAACGCCTCGCTGAAGACCTCGACGGACTCACTGGACGCGCAGGTGTGGGCGGGTCCGGCGGCGGACCAGTTCTTCACCTACGTCCGCCAGGTCCGCGACGCCGGCACCAAGGTGCAGACCCACCTCGAGGACGTCGCCAAGGATCTCGACGACCTGCAGCAGAACCTCGCGCAGATCAAGAAGACCGTCCAGGACAAGCAGCTGGCCGCGGAAAAGGCGGTCAACGAACGCAACACCCAGGCCGAGACCGCCATGAACAAGGCGCTGGCCGACGCCAAGACGGCGGTCGACAACGGCAAGCCGGCCCCGAGTCCCAGCGCGGCCGAAATCCTCGAGACGGCCAAGGCCGACATCCACACCATCACCGCGGGTTACGACGGTGACGTGGCCGGGCTGCAGACCCAGGCCGACACCGCGATCAAGGCCTCGCAGACGCTGATGTCCCAGCAGATCGAGGGCGGTTACGACCAGGTGCCGCTGCCGGCCAGCTCGGCCGCGGCTCCCAAGAGCACCGGCGGCATCCACTCCAACGGCGCGTCCCACGGCGGAGGCGGCGGTGGGGGCGGCGGCGGCGGTGGTGGTGGCGGCGGAGGCGGTGGCCTCGGGCCCAGCGGCGGCCCGCCCTCCTCGCCGCCCCCGGGCAACGTCCAGCAGTGGATCCAGGAGGCCATCAAGGCCCTGCAGGCCGCGGGCGTGCCGGTGACCGACGCCGACATTCCGAACATCTGGGCGATCATCCAGCACGAGTCCGGCGGAAATCCGAACGCGATCAACAATTGGGATTCGAACGCGGCTGCCGGGCACCCCTCCAAGGGGCTCATGCAGTGCATCGACTCGACGTTCAACGCACACAAGCTGCCCGGCCACGACAACATCTACAACCCGGTCGACAACATCATCGCCGGGGTGAAGTACTCGATCGACCGCTACGGCGGCCTCGGGAACGTGCCCGGCATCAAGGCCATGGCCCACGGCGGTGCCTACCAGGGTTACTGAGCCGGGTTAGCCTGGCCGCATGGTCGACCTCGGAGCCTTCGCCGGGCCCGCGCTGCGGGCCGCGGTGCCGCCCTTCCACGTCATGGACGTCCTTTCCGCGGCCGGAGCCCGGCAGCGCAGTCACGGCGACCTCGTGTCGCTCGCGGCCGGGCAGCCGTCCGCGCCCGCGCCGAAGCCCGTCCTGGAAGCCGCCGAGAAGGCCCTTCGCAGCAGCACGCTCGGCTACACCGAGCAGCTCGGCGTCCCCGAGCTGCGGGAAGCCGTCGCCGGGCATTACCGGAACAGGTACGGCCTCGACGTCACCGCGCAGGACGTCGTCATGACGACCGGGTCGTCCGGTGGGTTCCTGCTGGCCTTCCTCAGCGCGTTCGACCCCGGTGCCCGGGTCGCGATGGCCCGGCCCGGCTACCCGGCCTACCGCAACCTGCTCTCGGTGCTCGGCTGCGAGGTCGTCGAGTTCGCGACCGGCGCCGACACGAACTTCCAGCCCACCGTCGCCCTGCTCGACGAGCTCGGGCCGATCGACGGCCTGATCGTCGCGAGCCCCAGCAACCCGACCGGCACCGTGCTGCCGCCCGGGGAGCTCGCCGCCATCACCGGCTGGTGCGCGTCACACGGCGTGCAGCTGATCAGCGACGAGATCTACCACGGCATCGCTTACGGGGCCGAGCTCGACTGCGCCTGGCAGTACGGCCGCGAGCCGATGGTGCTCGGCAGCTTCTCGAAGTACTTCGCGATGACCGGCTGGCGGCTCGGCTGGATGCTCGTGCCCCAGCGCCTGCACCGCGCGGTCGACGTCCTGACCGGCAACTTCACCATCTGCCCGCCTGCCGTCTCGCAGTACGCGGCGATCGCCGCGTTCACGCCCGAGGCGTACGCCGAGGCCGACGCGCACGTCGAGCACTACCGCGCCAACCGCGACCGGCTCTTCACCGGCTTGAAGGGCATCGGGCTGGACAAGCTCGCCCCCGCCGACGGCGCCTTCTACGCCTACGCCGACGTCAGCGCCCACACCGAAGACAGCCTCAGCTGGTGTCAGCGGCTGCTCGCCGACACCGGCCTCGCCATCACCCCCGGCGTCGACTTCGACCCGGTCGACGGCGGCAAGTACGTGCGGTTCTCCTTCGCCGGGAGCGCCGGCGACATCGACGAGGGCGTCCGCCGCCTGGGGGCCTGGCTGGGCCAGGGGGAACCCTGATTCATCCCTGAACGTTGCTCTCACGAGGGGAGTTTCACCGGCCGAGGTGGCACGCTTGAGTCACCAGGCCGGAGGGGCCGCGGGAACACATCGGAGGAAGCCATGTTCTGGAAGATCGTCGGCGGCCTGATCGTCGCCTGGGTGGCGTTCATGGTGCTGGGCGCCGTGATCGGCTTCGTGTTCAAGGCCGTCCTGTGGATCGCCATCATCGGCGGCATCGTCTTCCTGGGCGCGGCCGGCTACCGCGCCATCAGCGGCAAGAAGGACCCCAAGCAGATCAACCGCTACTGAGCGGGCCGGCGGCCCGGGGGCTCAGCCGAGCCACGCCCGGGCCGCGTCGGCGCCGTTCCACAGGCGGGCCTGGAGCCCGACCGCGTTCGCACCGTCCACATTGGACTGGCGGTCGTCGAAGAACAGGCAGTCGGCCGGCTTCGCCTCGAGCTGTTCGAGCAGCAGCTCGAAGATCTTCGCGTCCGGTTTGACACACCGGACGTCACCCGAGAAGAGCGTCACCTTGAACAGCCGCGCCCAGTCCTGGGCGCGGACCCATTCGCCGAACACCGACGGTGCGTTCGAGAGCAGGGCCAGCGAAGCGCCCGCTTCGGCGAGCGCTTCGAGCAGGTCCTTCGACGACGGTTCGAGGTGGCTCCAGCCCTCGACGTCGATCCGGGTCAGCTCGTCGGAGAGCGCCTCGTCGACCGGGGCGTCCAGCGCGTCCCCGACGGCCTGCCAGTACTCCAGCGGAGTGCTGCCGGCGTCGTACGGGATCCGCAGGTCCCAGTAGGCCTGCTCGAACTCGGGCAGCGGCACGCCCAGCTTGGCGGCCAGTTCCGGGCGGGCCGCGCTCGGCTTGCTGAGCACGTCGCCGTAGTCGAAGACGATCCAGTTCACAGGTTCCCCCAGGTGGTCAGGCGCCGGCCTTGAGCCGGCGCAGAGCTTCTTCGACGTCGGCCGCGCTCAGGTCCCGGTGCGTGACGAACCGGACCTTGCCCGCCATCGGCACCGCGCGGATCCCCAGCGAGTCGAGCCAGGCGAGTGCCGTCGGCACGTCGGGTACCGCGGCCAGCACGATGTTCGTGTCCGGCGTGTTCGCCGACCAGCCGTGCTCCCGCAGGCCCTCGGCCAGCCGCCGGGCGTTCTCGTGCGACTCGGCCAGGTCGGGGACGCGGTCCAGGGCCACCAGGCAGGCCGCGGCCAGCACGCCGCCCTGCCGGACGCCGCCGCCGAGCATCTGCCGCATCCGGCGGGCCCGTTCGACGAACTCCTTGCTGCCCGCCACGACCGAGCCGACCGGCGCGCCGAGGCCCTTGCTGAAGCAGGCCGACACGCTGTCGACGCCGACGGTCAGCGCGGCCGGGGGCACCTCGAGGGCCACCGCGGCCTGCCAGATCCGGGCGCCGTCGAGGTGCACGGTCAGCCCGGCGTCCTTTGCGACGGACAGCAGTTGGGCGTGCTCGTCGGGTGGGGTCACCGCGCCGCCCGCCGCGTTGTGCGTGTTCTCGAGGCAGAGCAGAGATGTCCGTAATGTGAAGTACGGTCCGGGTTGTCCGATCGCCGCTTTGAGGGCGTCCGGCGAAGGGCGCCCCGGGCCACCGTCGTGCTCCAGGGCCTCCGGCATACCGCCGGCCAGCCACGCGGCCGAGCCCAGCTCGTTGGTCAGCACGTGCGCGCCGCGCGTGGCGAGGAACCGGTCGCCGCGGCTCAGGTGCAGGCTCAGCGCGATCAGGTTGGCCATCGTCCCGCTCGGCGTCCACAGGGCGGCCGGCATGCCCAGGACGTCCGCGGCCCGCTCCTCCAGCGCCGCGATCGTCGGGTCGTGCTCCAGCACGTTGTCGCCGACTTCGGCGGAGGCCATCGCCGCGCGCATCGTGTCGTCCGGTTGCGTGACGGTGTCGGAACGGAAGTCCAGCGGCGGCAGCGTGAAGGTCACGGAGTGATCACATCACACCGGCCGGACGAGGATCAATGAGCCCTCGGGTGGTCGAACCCGGGCGGTCCGTGCAACCGTGGACGCCCCTGATTCCGTCCTACCCACCGACGACAACAGAGCGGAGCACGACAGCGCGTGGATCAGCGCGACGAGCAGGAGTTCGCGGAGTACTTCGCCGCCAGGCGGGACGCCGTGCGCCGGACCGCGTACATGCTCTGCGGCGACTGGCACCGGGCGGACGACCTCGCGCAGACGGCGTTCGTCGCGCTGCACCGGAGGTGGAAGAAGATCAGGGATCGCGCGGCGACCGACGCGTACGTGCGCAAGACGCTCGTGCGCGCGTCGATCGACGAATCGCGGCGTCCGTGGCGGCGTGAGTGGCAGACCGAGACGTTGCCGGAACGGGTCGACGACGGTCCCGGCCTCGACGACCTCGTGGCGACCAGGGAGGACCTGCTCGCGGCGTTGAAGGAAGTACCGCCCAAGCAGCGGGCGGTGCTGGTCATGCGGTTCTTCGAAGGACTGGACGTGACCGGCGCGGCGCAGGCGCTGGGCTGCAGCGAAGGCAACGTGAAGAGCCAGACCGCCCGCGGGCTGGCGAACCTCAAGCAGGTACTGGAACGGGAGGTGGAGACCAATGGATGAGCAGGAGCTGCGCTCGTTGTTCTCCGCCGCGCCCGGAGACGAGCCTTCGGCGGGTTTCACGCAGGAGGATGTCGTCCGCGAGTCCCGCCGCCAGACCCTGCGGCGCCGGAACCGGATCACCGCCGGGGTGAGCGCCGCGGCGCTGGTGGTCGTCGGCTTCGGAGCTTACGGACTGCTCTCGGGGGGTACCCCCGGGTTGACTTCGGCGAAGGACAACGCCGTGTCGGCGCAGTCGGGGCAACCCGGCCTCGGCCCGGCACGTCCTCAAGTCGGTGGGGAGTCACCGAACTTCTCCTCCACGCCGCCTCAGCAGGGGGGCAGCGGGGACGGGAAGACCGGCCAGCTGGCCGAAGGCGCCTCCGGGTGCGAACAGGTGGACGGGGAGCTCGCCATCGCCCTCGCTGGCGAGCTCCCCGTCCACGTCGCCGCTGCCCAGGCGTCCCCGGGCAGCGCCTGTACGACGGCGTCGCGGTCCGCGGGGTTCCCGGTTCCGGGCGGTGAGGTCGCCGCGGCTGTCTACCCGAAGGGCATCCCGGTGGCCTTCAAGTCCCAGCCGGCCGGCACGGTGACGGCCCAGGTGGCCACGATGTCCGGCGGCACGCTGGTGCTGGTCAGCGTCCCCGGCGCGCAGAACGCGGCCCCCTACGCGGGTGACGTCGACCGGTTCGCGCGCGAACTCGCGCCCCGCTTCTGAGCCGGGCCGCACCCGGTTGGCAGAATCTACGGTCATGACCGCCGCGGCCACGCCCAAGGGAGAACGACGGCGCGCCGCGCTCGTCGAGGCCGCCGCGAAGCTGCTCGTCGAGGGTGGCTTCGACGCCGTGCGGCACCGCGCGGTCGCGGAGCGGGCCGAGCTGCCGCTCGCGTCCACGACGTACTACTTCGACTCGCTGGAAGACCTGGTCGCCGCGGCCGTCGAGCACCACGGCAACGCCGAGCTGGCGACCGGCCGCCGCCGGCTGGAGGAGCTCGCGACCCGCAACCGCGGGGTCCAGGCGATGGTGGAGCTGGTTCTCGACCTGCTGCTCGGGCCGGAGAGCGGTGACGAGGAAGCGGACGCCGAGGCGGTGCTCCTGCGCTACGAGCGCCTGGTCGCCACCGGCCGCCGCCCGTACCTGCGCCCGCTGATGCGGACGCTGTCGGCGCAGCTCAACGAGCTGCTGACGGAGATCTTCGCGCGTTCGGGCACGCCGGTGTCCGAGGCCGAGCTGGAGAAGCTGGTCGCGCTGGTCGACGGCGCGGTCGTCAACGCGCTGATCGCCGTCGACCCGGCTCCGCGCGCCGCGGCGGCCCGGATGCTCCAGGCCGCCCTCGACGGCTCGTGACCCCTCACGACTTCTTGCGCTGAGCCTTCGCCAGGTCGTCACGGGACTTGGTGACCAGCGCCAGCATCGCCTGCTCGGCGGCGGCGGGGTCCTGGGCGATGATCGCGTCCAGCACCTTCCGGTGGGACGGCACCGGGTCCTCCGCCGCCGAAGCGCCGTGCACCAGCTTGTCGCGCTCGGCCAGCCCGATCGCGATGACGCGCTCCATCCGCATCAGGAAGTTGTTGTGGGTGGCGGCCATCAGCCGCCGGTGGAAGGCCAGGTCGGCCTGGACGCTGGCCTCGGCGTCGGTCGCCGCGGCCATGTCGGACAGCGCCTCGCGCAGCGAATCCAGGTCCTCGTCCGACGCCCGTTCGGCGGCGATGCGCGCCGCCGCCGGTTCGACGACCGTGCGGACCTCCGTCAGCTCGTCGAGCAGGCCGGGGTCGTCGGCGGCCGCGGTCTGCCAGCGCATGACGTCGGCGTCGAGCATGTTCCACTTCTCGCGCGGCTGGACGAACGTGCCGCGCTTCTGCCGCGCGTCGATCATTCCCTTGGCGGCCAGCACTTTCAGGGCCTCACGCAGGGCCGTGAGGCTGATGTCGAGCTCTTCGCGCAGCGCGGGCAGGTCGAGGACGGTGCCCTCGCCCCACTCGTCGGAGAGGATCCGGCTGGCCAGTGCCTCCACGGTCTGGCCGTGCAGCCCGCGTGGCCGGTGTTCGGTCAATGGAGGGCCCTCTCAGCTGGCGGCGGTCGTGCTGCGAGCATCCTACGCTGCCCACGAAGTCGTCATAAATTATGAATACATCTTGACACCGGCGTCGCCCGGTTGCACTCTTTGGCAGCAGTCACGCCAGTGCACATGACAAAGGGGTCACGACATGACGAGTGCAGGCCTGTCCCGCCGTCGTTTCCTGCGCAACGCGAGCTTGGCCGGCCTGGGCGCGATCGGGTCCGGCAGCTTCCTGGCCGCCTGCGCCACTTCCGCGTCCACCGGCCCGGTCAAGCAGGCCGCCGGCGCGGTGACCGTCCAGTCGAACCTCTCTTCGCCCGAGGCGAAGAAGGCGATCGAGGCACTGGCGAACGCGTTCAGCGCGAAGGGCGGCACGAAGGCGACGGTCAACACCGTCGCGTCCGAGACCTTCCGCACCCAGCTGCCCAGCTACCTCACCGCGGCCAACCCGCCGGACACCTTCACGTGGTACCCGGGTTCGCTGCTGTCCGGGTACGCGCGCAAGGGCCTGCTGCTCGACGTCGGCGACGTCTGGCAGACCATGGGCAACTACAGCGCGGCCTTCCGCTCCCTTTCCGGCGACGGCGCCGGGCACCAGGTCTTCGTCCCGACGTCCTACTACTGGTGGGGCTTCTTCTACCGCAAGTCGAACTTCGCGAAGTGGGGTGTGCAGCCGCCGACCAACTGGAGCGAGTTCCTCGCGCTGTGCGAAACCCTGAAGGGCAAGGGCATCGCGCCGATCGGCATGGGCGCCGGCGGCACCACGCCGTGGACCGCGTCGGCCTGGTTCGACTACCTGAACATCCGGATCAACGGCGCGCCGTTCCACCGCGAGCTGCTGGCCGGCAAGCAGCGCTTCGACGACCCGCGCGTCAAGAAGGTCTTCGACCCGTGGCGCCAGGCGCTGCCCTACACCGACCCGAACGGCACCGCGATCGCGTTCCAGGACGCCACGACCGTGCTGCTCCAGGGCCGCACCGGGATGATCCTGACCGGCACGTTCTTCGCCGACGCCGCCCCGAAGGACGCCCTCGACGACCTCGACTTCTTCCAGTTCCCGATCCTCGACCCGGCCGTGCCGGTGGCCGAGGAGGGCCCGACCGACGGCTTCTTCGCCAGCGCGCGCACCCCGCACGTCGCCGAGGTGAAGGAGTGGTTCTCCTACGTCGCGACGGCCGAGGCGCAGGAGCTCTACATCAAGAACTCCTCCGGCACGGTCCTGCCGACCAACCCCGACGCCAAGGACAACGGCACGCCGTTGGTCCAAAAGGGACGGAAGCTGCTCACCGACGCCAAGGAGATCACGCAGTTCTTCAACCGCGACTCCTCCGACGCGCTGCAGCCGACGGCCGACGCCGCGCTGATCCGGTTCATCCAGAAGCCGAACGAGCTCGACTCGATCCTGAGCGACTGGCAGACCGCCGCGCAGAAGGTCTGGCAGTCCTGAGATGGCGGTGCTGACCGCGGAACGACCCAAGACGGCCGCGCGGGCGGCGAAACGTCGTCGCCGGATCTCGCCCGTGCTGCTGGCGTTCGTCCTGGTGCCCCTCGTGGTCGAGGGGTTCTGGGTGTTCTGGCCCGCGTTGCAGGGGTTCTACCTGTCGCTGACGAACTGGGACGGCGTCTCCGCGCCCGAGTTCGTGGGCCTCGGGAACTTCGCCGAGATGTTCTCCGACGACATCTTCGGCACCGCCGCGCTCGACACGGTGATCTGGATCGTGCTCTTCGGCGGCCTCTCGGCCGTCGGCGGGCTCGCCCTGGCCACGCTGTTGCAGCGCGAGAGGAAAGGTGTCGGCTTCTACCGCGCGGCGCTGTTCACGCCGGTGGTGTTTTCGCTGGTCGCGACGTCGCTGATCTGGCAGGTGATCTATCAGCCGGACGGCGTGGTCAACAAGGTGTTCGGTGCGATCGGGCTCGGCAGCTGGCAGCACGCCTGGCTCGCCGACCCGAAGACCGCGCTGTACGCGGTGCTCGTCCCGGCGCTGTGGCGGCAGCTCGGTTACGTCATGGTGCTGTACCTGGCCGGGCTCAAGGGCATCGACCCGGCGCTGTACGAAGCGGCCAAACTGGACGGTGCCACGGCGTGGCAGCAGTTCCGCAACGTCACCTGGCCGCAGCTGCGCAGCGTCAACTCCGTGGTCCTGTCGGTGATCATCATCGACTCGCTGCGCTCCTTCGACGTCGTGTGGTCGATGACCAAGGGCGGGCCGTACCACTCGTCCGAGCTGCTCAGCACGTACATGTACGCGACGGCGTTCCAGTCGCTGCGGCTCGGGTACGCGTCCGCGCTGGCCGTCGTCATCTTCGTGCTGGCGTTCGGCGTGATCGTGACGTACCTCGTGCGCGCATTCCGGGAGGACTCGTGAGGAGGACGCGGACGGCCGGGTTCCACCTGCTCGCGGGTGGCCTCTCGGTGCTGTGGCTGCTGCCGATCGCGCTGGTGCTGACCACCAGCGTCCGGACGTTCTCGGACATCGCGTCGAACGGCCTGGGCGCGCTGCCCGCGTCGTTCTCGCTCGACGGCTTCGGCCAGGCGTGGGGCGAGGGCGGCGGCGGGCACGCGATGCTCAACAGCCTGATCGTCACGATCCCGACGGTGCTGCTGTCCCTGCTGCTCAGCGCGGCGGCGGCGTTCGCGCTCAGCCGCTACCGGATCCCGTTGCGGCGTACGATCATCCTGGTGATGTTGTCAGGAAACCTGCTACCGCCGCAGATCCTGCTGGTGCCGGTGGCGAAGCTGTCGGAGCTGCTCGGCATCTACGACACGCTGACCGCGCTGATCATCGTGCAGGTCGGGTTCGGCCTCGGCTTCTACACGTTCGTGCTGCAGGGGTTCATGCGGTCCATCCCGGACGAGATCCAGCAGGCGGCCCTGATCGACGGCGCCGGCGTCGTGCAGGTCTTCGCGCGGATCATCCTGCCGATGACCCGCCCGGCGCTGGCCGCGCTCGGCGCGCTGGCGTTCACCTGGACGTTCAACGACCTGCTGTGGTCGATCACCGTGCTGCGCACCGGCACGGTGATGCCGGTGACGCCGGCACTGCTCGGCCTGCAGGGGCAGTACGTGTCCAACTGGAACGTGATCGCGGCGGGCTCGGTCATCGCGGCCGTGCCGACGGTCGCGGTGTTCCTGCGGTTCCAGAAGCACTTCATCTCGGGGCTCGCGATCGGGGCGATCAAGTGACGTGGACCGTGCCGCTCGCGACCACGTCGTACACCGTGGCGCTGGATCCGTCTTCTCGATGGGCCGAGCTCGTCGCGTGGGGGCCGCACGGTGTCGAGGACGGCCCGTCGGTGTTCACGAACGCGGGCTCGGTGCACTTCATCACCGAGGCCGACGCGGCGCCGGTCGAGTACGCGCCGCTGGGCCTGCGCCCGTTCTCCGGCGCGGACGTCGCGGTCCGGGGCGGTTCGTGGTGGCGGTTCGACGGTGCTGTTTCCGACGGTTTCTTGCGACTGGCCTTTGTGGACGAACTGACCGGGCTGCGGGCGGAACTCTGTTACCAGCCGGTGCCCGGCACCGACGTGCTCACCCGCTGGGTCGAGTTCTCGAACGGCGGTGCGTCGACGCTGGAGTTCGACCGGCTGGGCTCGGCGGGCGTGTGCGTCCCGACGGTCTCCGGGGCGCGCCTGACCTACCTGACCGGGCAGTGGTCGCAGGAGTTCACGCGGCAGTCCGTTGCGCTGCCCGCGGGCGGGTTCCGGATGGAGAGCCGGTTCGGCGTCCCGGGCCACGCTCATGTGCCGTGGCTGGCGGTGCAGGACGCTTCCGGCGGCCCCGCCTACGGCGTTTCCGTGGAGTGGCCGGGCTCGTGGGAGATCTCCGCCGACGTGGAGCCGTCCGGGCTGACGCGCGTCCGAGCCGGCCGGCTGCCGTCACCGGGCCCGGTCCTCCTGGAACCCGGCGCCTCCCTGACGACTCCGCGCGTCGCCTTGGCGTCCAGTGTGGACGGTCTCGAGGGGCTGGCTTCGGTGTGGCACGACTACGACCGCGTGCTGGCCGGCTCCCGGTGGCGACGCCCGCGTCCGGTGCTCTACAACTCCTGGGAAGCCACAGGGTTCGACGTCCGGAGCGCACACCAGCTGGAGCTGGCCAAGCGCGCGGCCGGCATCGGCGTCGAGCTGTTCGTGGTGGACGACGGCTGGTTCACCGGCCGCGACGACGACACCGGCGGCCTGGGCGACTGGACGCCTGCGGAGTCCTCCTTCGGCGCATTCGTCTCTTCGGTGCGCGAGCTGGGCCTGGAGTTCGGCCTGTGGGTCGAGCCGGAGGCGGTCAGCCCGAAGTCGCAGCTGTACGCGTCGCACCCGGACTGGGTGTACCGCATCGACGGCCGCCCTTTGACATTAATCCGAAACCAGCTTCTACTGGACCTGGGTCTCCCCGAGGTGGTCTCCTTCGTCAAATCCACTTTGGACTCGTTGCTGTCGACGTACCCGATCTCGTACCTGAAGTGGGACATGAACCGCCCGCCAACGGAACGAGGACGTCCCGGTGCGCCTTTCGCGGACCTCGACGCGGAGCACGTCGCGGGCTACCTCGCGGTCCTGGACCACCTGCGCGTGGCCCACCCCCACGTGACGATCGAGGCCTGCGCGGGCGGCGGCGGCCGCACGGACCTGGCCACGGTCGCGCGCACGGACGTCGTCTGGCCAAGCGACAACACGGGCCCCCTGGACCGCCTGGCCATCCAGGACGGCTTCCTGCTGATGCACGCACCGCACCTGATGAGCTCGTGGGTGACGGACGCACCGGGCGTCTTCGACCCGCGCCCGAGGTCGCTGCGCTTCCGCTTCGTGACGGCGATGGCCGGGGTGCTGGGCATCGGCGCGGACCTGTCGAAGTGGTCTGACGCCCAACACGCCGAAGCGGCTTCGCTGGTTTCTCTCTACAAGCAGATCCGCAACGTGATCCACCACGGCGCCGCCCGGGTCATCCACGGCCCCGCCGAACCCACCGCGGCCACGCAGTACACCTCGGAGGACGGCGACACGGTGGTCGTCCTGGCCTGGAACACGGGCGCCCTGACCGGAGCACCGCTGGTCCCCGGCCGGTCGTCCCGGGTGCGCCTTTCGGTGGATCCGGACTCGTCCTATGTGGACTCGGCGGGAAACCGCTATTCGGGAGCGCACCTGAAGCACGCGGGCCTCCCGTTCGACTGGACGGCAGATCACGACGCCGACGTGGTGATCCTCCGGCTTCAGGGAAGCGAGACCGGCAGCACGAACGTCGGCGATCCCGTCGGATAGCGGCGCAGCTCGGACTCGCCCGACGCGGTCAGCGTGAACGCCGTGATCGCGTCGTCGCTCTGGGCTGCGACGTAACACGTGCCGTCCACCAGGGCGAAGTGGCGGGGGTTCGCGCCACAGGGCTGGTCGGCGACCGCCAGGGCCTCGTCGAGGGCGAACTCCGTCACGCAGTCCGGGCCGCGGTTCGACACGTACATCCGTGAGCCGGTCAGCTCCAGGTGGGCCACCAGGTTCGGCGTCACCGAAGACAGCGTCGAGGCAGTCACCGACACCACCGAAAACGCGCCCGGCGACGTCTCGCGGACCGTCACCACCGTTCCGGCCAGCTCGCCCACCACGTACGCCAGGTCGGTGCCAGGACGCCGGACGAGCTGGCGTGGACCCGTGCCCGGCGGCAGGGACGAGACCGCGAGCGGCGTCAACGAGCCGTCAGAAGACAGCGTGTAGCTGCGGATCTCGTCCGTGCCCAGGTCGACCGCGCTCACGATGCCGTCGCCGGGAACCGCCATGTGGACGTGCGCCGCTTCCTGCCGATCCGCGGACGGGCCGCTGCCGGTGTGCTGGACCAGCGCCGTCCGGGAGCCCAGCGCACCGTCGGGAGACAGCGAGAACACCGCCAGGCTGCCGCCGGTGTAGTTGGCGCACAGCAGGAACCGGCCGTCCGGGGTCACCGCCAGGTGACACGGGTGCGCACCGCCCGTCTCCACCGTGCCCAGCACCGACAACGCGCCGGAGGAATCGAAAGAAAGCGCCGTCACACCGCCCGAAGCCGTCTCGTTCGCCGCGTAGATCACCGGCAGCGACGGGTGCCGCGTCAGCCACGACGGCGACTCCAGCGGCAGCGAGGCGACCTCGGTCAAGCCGGAGGACGATCGCGAGAACGTCGTGATCCCGGTGCCGTTCCCCGCGTCGCCGGTGTAGCAGCCGACGAAGACCAGCTCAGCCATGCGCGCTCCTCAACAGCGTCTCGACGCGGGCGGAGATCTCCTCGGTGGTGCCGCGGGTCAGCGCCGAGCCGACCCCGCAGGCCACCGCGCCCGCCGCCAGCCAGCGTGGCACGTCGTCCGGGCCGATGCCGCCGGTGGGTACCAGGGGCGCCTGCGGCAGCGCGGCCCGCACGTCCTTCACCCACGACGGGCTGAGAGCGGAAGCCGGGAACACCTTCACCGCGTCGGCGCCTTCCTCCAGTGCCCGCACGATTTCCGTCACCGAGCCCGCGCCCGGGAACGCCGCGACGCCGTACCGGTGGGCGGTGCGGATCACCGCGGCGTCCACCGACGGCGACACCAGGAACCGCGCGCCGGCGCGGATCGCCAGCACCGCCGACGCCTCGTCGAGCACCGTGCCGGCGCCGATCGTCGCGTCCGGGTACGCCGCGGACAGCCCCGAGATCGCGTCCAGCGCGCCCCGATTGGTCAGCGGCAGCTCCACCGAGCGCAACCCCGCCTCCAGGACAGCCCGCGCCGCCTCCACCGCGGATTCCGCGTCGTGCGTGCGCACGATCCCGACGACGCCCTGGCGCAGCGCGTCCGCCGTGATCTCCCAGCGGTAGGTCATCGGTCCACCTCCGTGCCGATCAGTGCCTTGGCCAGTTCGCCCTGGTCGGGCAGGCCTTCGAGGTCGGTCCGCGTGCCGACGACCAGCGCCGCGCAGGCCGCGCCCGCGCGCAACGCTTCGGCCGGCGACGCGCCCCGAAGCCAGGCCGACAGGTAACCCGACGTCAGGGCGTCCCCGGCCCCGACCGGGTCGACGATCCGCGTGACCAGGCTTTCCTGCTTCCACGAGCCCTCCGCCGTGACGGCCCGCGCGATCTTGTCCCGCTGCTTGACGACCACCGTCTGCGCCCGGCCCGCGAGCAGCGCGTCCGGCGACTGCCCGAGCAGCTCGAGCTCGTCCTCACCGGTGAAGACGAGGTCCGCCCTGCTCAGCAGCGGCCCGACGGTCTCGCGCCAGCGCTCCGGACGGCCGAGCTTCAGCCGGACGTTCGGGTCGAAGGACACCCAAGCGCCCGAAGCGCGTGCAAGCGCGAAGAGCACTTCGACGGCTTCGCGCGCGTCAGGCGAGAGCATCGCGGTGATGCCGGAGACGTGGACGAGCCGAGCGCCGTCGAAGCCTGCTTCGCGCACGTACGCGGCTGACAGAGCCGAAGCAGCGGAGCCGCTTCGGTGGTACTCGACCGTCTCGGTGTCCCGGATCAGGAAGCCCGTGAAGCGCGTGGGATCGACCTCGACGCGCGAGACGTCGACGCCGTCCGCGCGCAGCGTCGCAAGGATCGAAGCGCCGGACGGGTCGTCGCCGACGCGGCTCAGCCAGCGGACGCCGTGCCCGAGCCGGGCCAAGCCGACCGCGACGTTCGTCTCGGCGCCGGCGACCGACGAGGTGAAGGTGTGCGCGCGCCGCAGCGCGACGCCGGGCTCGGCGAGCAGCAGCCGCATCGCCTCGCCGAGAGTGACGACTTCGGTGTTCATCGAGAAGAGCATAGCGCGTGAAATCTTAATTTAGGATTTATTCTTGACGGAGGATCACACGCCCCGGCATGCTGCTCGACGGCTAGCTCGACGCTGTTTCACTGGAGAAGGGTGTCCAGCAACATGCTCTTGAAGCGATCCCTAGCGGTCGTAGCCGCGGTCGCGGCCGCGCTCGCCGCCGTCGCGATCCCGGCCCAGGCCACGCCGGCCGTAGACCAAGGCGCTCCCGACTACTACGACAGCGGGGTCGCCAAGACCCCGTACATGGGCTGGAACACCTACTACGGCCTGGGCGCGCCCAGCGAGACGTCGGTCAAGTCCGTCGCGGACTTCCTCGTCTCCAGCGGCCTGCGCGACGCCGGCTACCGCTACGTCTGGATCGACGGCGGCTGGACCGCGCCGGACCCGCGCGACCAGAGCGGCAACCTCCTCGCGGACCCGGCCAAGTTCCCGAGTGGACTGTCCACTTTGGTCGGCTACCTGCACGCCCGCGGACTCAAGGCCGGCATCTACACCGACGCGGGGGCGTCGGACGGCAAGAACTGCGCGGCCGGTTCCGGCGGCCACTACGAGCAGGACACCAAGCGGTTCGCGAACTGGAAGTTCGACGCCGTCAAGGTCGACTTCCTCTGCGGCATCGCCCAGAACCTCAAGCCCGCCGACGCGTTCTCGCAGTTCAGCAAGGCCCTCGCCAAGGCGGGGCGGCCGATGGTGCTGAACGTCTGCAACCCGGTCACCGACGAGTGGGGCACCCCGCACGGACCGGACCAGGTCGCCGGCATCGCCTACAGCTACGGGCCGCTCGTCGCCGACTCCTGGCGCACCAGCACGGACATCGCGTTCGGCACGCCGTACGAGGGGATCTGGACGGACGTCCTGCGCAACATGGACGCCAACGCCGCGCACCCCGAGGCCAACGGGCCGGGGCACTACAACGACCCCGACTACCTGATCCCGATGCGCAAGACCGAGCAGGACACCTACGAGCTGAACGAGGAGGAGTCGACCACCCAGTTCGTCATGTGGGCGGAGATGGCCTCCCCGCTGATCCTCGGCTCGGACCCGCGCACGCTGCCCGCGTCGATGATCAGCACGCTGAAGAACCCGGAGATCGTGGGCGTCAACCAGGACCGCCTCGGTACCCAGGGCGTCCGCGTCGCGACGAACGGCAGCACCGACACCTACAGCAAGGTCCTCTCCTCGGGCGGCGACCGCGCGGTGGTCCTGCTCAACCGCGGTGAGACGCCGAACCGGATGACGCTGAACTTCGCCGACGCCGGGCTCAAGGGCCGGGTGTCCGTTCGCGACCTGCGCGCCCGCGCCGACCGCGGCAGCGCGACCGGCTCGTACACGGTCACCGTGCCCGCGCACGGCACGGCCTTCCTCCGCCTGCACGGCACCGATCTCGTGCCGGGTGACGACCTCGGCGGCGACGCGTCTGCCAGCCCGGCGATCGTCCGGACCGGCGGCAAGACGGTGACGTTCTTCCGCGACCAGGGCGGCTCCCTGCAGGTCGAGGGCCTCGACGGGCCGCATCAGGTCGGTGGCAGGTTCCTCGGCCAGCCCACCGCCGTGGCCTCGGACGGCAAGATCGACGTCTACGTCCGCGGTCTCGACAACGCGGCTTACCAGCGCACCTACCGTTACGGGCACTGGGGCGGCTGGAAGCGGCTCGGCGGAACGCTGACCGATTCGCCGTCCGTGACCAGCGACGGCACGCTCTTCGCGCGCGGCGCCGACGGCCAGGTCTGGCAGCGGACCAGCGCCGGTCAGTGGTCCGGGCTCGGCGCGCCCGGCGGCAAGCCGATCTACGGCCGTCCCGGCGCGGCGACGGCCACGGGCGGCACGGTCGTCGCGGTCCGCACCGCCGACGACAGCGTCTGGGCCCGCACCAAGGTCGGCACCACGTGGTCGGACTGGACGGGCATCGGCGGCACGGTCAGCAGCAGCCCGACGCTTGTCGCGGTCGGCGCGAACGTCGCGCTCACCGCGTCCGCGAGCGACTACTCGCTGTGGGCCAACGAGTGGTCCGGCACCTGGTCGGGCTGGTTCAAACGGCCGGAGTACCCGAGCGGGAGCATCGTGGGAACCCTCGGCGCGGCGTCCGACGGCGGGTCGTTGTGGTTCGCCGCCCGCGGGCCGGACGACCATGTCCATGTAGCGAAGTTCTAGGAACGGGAGAGGCGATGTCCACGCGGACTGCGGTGGTGACCGGTGCGGCGTCCGGGATCGGGGCGGCGACCGCCCGGAAACTGCTCGACGACGGCTACCGCGTGCTCGGCGTGGACATCGCCGAACTCCCCGGCGGCGTCACCCCGGTCCGGGGCGACGTCACCGACGAGACGACCTGGGCGGCCATCGGCGAGGTGGACGCCCTGGTCAGCAACGCCTACGTGCCCAGCGTCGGCCCGCTGCACGAGATCGACCGCGCGCAGTGGCAGCGGCAGCTCGACGTCAACCTGACCGGCACGTACCTCGCCTTGAAAGCCTGCCTGCCCTCGCTGCGGGCCCGGCGCGGCGCGGTCGTGCTCGTCTCGTCGGTGCACGCGCACTTCGGCCTGCCGGGTCACCCCGCGTACGCCGCCAGCAAGGGCGCGCTGGTCGCGCTGGCCCGGCAGCTGGCCGTGGAATACGCGCCGGCCGTCCGCGTCAACTCCGTGCTGCCGGGGCCGGTGCTGACCGAGGCCTGGAACCGCATCTCGCCCGAGGACCGCGAGCGCAGTGCCCGCGCCACGCCGGCCGGGCGGCTCGGCAAGCCGGCGGAGGTGGCGGACGTGATCGCCTTCCTGCTCTCGGACGCCGCGTCGTTCGTCACCGGGGCCGAGCTGACCGTCGACGGCGGCTGGTCCGCCGCCAAGGATTCCGCGTAGATGGGGGACACGGGTGAAGATCACCGGCATTGAAACGTTTCTGGTCGCCCCGCGCTGGCTGTTCCTCAAGGTCAGCACGGACGAGGGCATCAGCGGCTGGGGCGAACCCGTGGTCGAGGGCCGCGCGGAGACCGTGCGCGCGGCCGTGCACGAGCTGTCCGAGCTGCTCATCGGCCAGGACCCGCTGCGGATCGAGGACCACTGGCAGGTGCTGCGCCGCGGCGGGTTCTACCGCGGCGGGCCGGTGCTTTCGAGTGCCTTGGCCGGGTTCGACCACGCGCTGTGGGACATCGCCGGCAAGGTCCGCAACGCCCCGGTGCACGAGCTGCTCGGCGGCCCGGTCCGCGACCGCGTCCGGGTCTACAGCTGGGTCGGCGGCGACCGGCCCTCCGGCATCCGCGAAGCCGTGACCGCGCAGGTCGAAGCGGGATTCACGGCCGTGAAGATGAACGTCGCCGGGCCGTTGACGGCGATCGCGTCACCGCGCGAAGCCGACGCGGCGGTGGCGCGCGCGTGGGAAGCGCGGGAGGCCCTCGGGCCGGACCGCGACCTCGCGATCGACTTCCACGGCCGCGTCTCACCCGCGATGGCGCGGCGGCTGGTGAAGCTCCTCGAGGACGTCCAGCCGATGTTCGTCGAGGAGCCGATCCTGCCGGAGACGCAGGGCGGCGCGCTGCGCTCGGTCGTCGAGGCGTCGACCGTGCCGATCGCGGTCGGCGAGCGGCTGTACTCGCGCTGGGAGTTCAAGCCGGTGCTCGACGCCGGGGTCGCGGTCCTGCAGCCGGACCCGTCACACGCCGGTGGCATCTCCGAGCTGCGGCGGATCGGCGCGCTGGCCGAGATGTACGGCGCCTCGCTCGCACCGCACTGCCCGCTCGGGCCGATCTCGCTGGCGGCGTCGCTGCAGGTCGCGTTCGCGACACCGAACTTCCTGATCCAGGAACAGAGTGTCGGCATGCACTACCACGAGGGCAGCGAGCACGCCTACCTCCTCGACCCGTCGATCTTCACCTTCCAGGACGGGTACGCGGCCCGCCCGCTCGGCCCGGGCCTCGGCATCGAGGTCGACGAAGCCGCCGTCCGCCGCGCGGCCGAGATCGGGCACGCCTGGCGCTCGCCGGTGTGGCGCCACGACGACGGCGGCCTCGCCGAATGGTGACCTGGCTCGACCACGGCGACCTGCGGCTCGGCCTGGTCCCGGAGCTGGGCGGCCGGCTGCTGTCGGTGCGCCACCGCGGTGCCGAGCTGCTGTGGCGCAACCCCGAGCACCTGGACGACGACCTGCGCGGCGAGTACGCCCCGAACTCCGGCCGGATGGGCGACTGGGTCAACTACGGCGGCGACAAGACCTGGCCCGCGCCGCAGGGCTGGTCCGGCCCGGACGAGTGGGCGGGCCCGCCGGACCCGGTGCTGGACTCCGGCCCGTACTCCGTGGCCGCCGACGGCGACACGGTCACCATGACCAGCGTGCCGGACCCGCGCACCGGCCTGCGGTTCACGCGGGCCGTCACGATCCTCGACGACGGCTACCGGCTGGACCTGCGCGCGGAGAACGTCTCCTCGCGCGAGGTCCGCTGGGCGTTGTGGAACGTGACCCAGCTGCCCGGCGGCGGCTCGGTCACCGCGGGTCTCAGGCGTCCCGACGTGGTCGCGCTGGTGGCCGGGACGGGCACGCCGGAGTACACAGTGGACGGTGACCGGCTGGTCGTGCCGGCGCAGGACGTCGTCGGCAAGCTGGGTGTGCCGGGCACCGCGGGCTGGGTTTCGTACGGCGGCTTGACCCTCTCCTTCGACGTCGACCCGACCGGCGAGTACCCGGACGAGGGCTCGCCGCTGGAGATCTGGCTGGAGCACCCGCTCCCGTCGCCGCTGAAGGAGCTGGGTGATCTCGACCCGCCGGCGCGCATCGTCGAGCTGGAAGTTCTCGGCCCACTGACCACTTTGGCGCCGGCAGGCTCGACCGCGCTGACCATCCGTGCCACGGTTGGCGCGTGACCTCCACTGTCAGAAGTCTTGTCGTCGCGGCGTTCGCGCTGGCGATCTCGGCCGCGGTCCCAGTCACCGCGCACGCGGCTGACACTCCCACCCCGGAATGTCCCACCAACCTCGACTGCCGGTTCGTCCCGGCGGCCTACGACTGGTCGTCCGCGGACCACACCAACCCCAACAACTACGGCAACTACGACCCCGCGAACCGGCCGGACGACGGCCAGCAGATCCAGTACATCGTCATCCACGACACCGAAACCCTGCCCGGCAGCACGGTGAGCCCGTACGACCAGGCCATCGCCACGTTCCAGAAGGCGTCGAGCGGGTCCAGCTCGCACTACGTGATCCGCTCGTCCGACGGCCAGGTCACGCAGATGGTGCCGACCAAGGACGTCGCCTGGCACGCCGGCAACTGGACGATGAACGAGCACTCGATCGGCATCGAGCACGAAGGCATCGCGACCGAGGGCGGCACCTGGTACACCGAGCAGATGTACCGCGCGTCCGCGGACCTCGTGAAGTTCCTGGCCGCGAAGTACCACATCCCGCTGGACCGGCAGCACATCCTGGGCCACGAGGACATCTCGCGGGAGCGCACGAGCAACTTCGCGGCCGCGCACTGGGATCCGGGGCCCTACTGGGACTGGGCGCACTACATGGACCTGCTGGGCGCGCCGATCAAGGCCACCGGCGGCCCGGCGAGCCAGGTCGTGACGATCAATCCGGACTACGCGACCAACCAGCCCGAGATGACGTCCTGCACCGGCACGACCTGCACACCGCTGCCGGCGCACGGAGCGAACTTCGTGCCCCTGCACACCGCGCCGGACGCCGCGTCCCCGCTGATCACCGACCCCGTCGTGCACCCGGACGGCTCGCCCGGCACGACCGCGATCGACGACTGGAGCGACAAGGCCGTCACGGGCCGCTCGTACGCGCTCGCCGGACAGCAGGGCGACTGGACGGCCATCTGGTACGGCGGGCAGCAGGCGTGGTTCGACAACCCGGGACACCGCTCGACGGTCCCCGGCCGCGGCCTGCTGCTGACCGCGCCGGACGGCGTCTCCTCGGTCCCGCTGTACGGGCGCGCCTTCCCCGAACAGACCGACTACCCGGCCACGATCCCGTTCGACGCGACGTGGACGGTCGCCCCGATCCCGTGGACGCTGCCCGCGGGCCAGAACTACCTGGCGACCGGTTCGTTCCGGGCGGAGAACTACTACGCGCGGTTCGACCCGGCGGGCGTGCCGGCCAACCACACGCTCGTCACCGGCGGCACGACGTACTTCCAGATCTCGTACAACCACCGGCTCGTCTACGTGAAGGCGTCGGACGTCCGGGCCGTGCCCTACAGCGGCTGACCGGTCGCGGTGGCGGCCCCGCCCGGGGCCGCCACCTGCACAGGTATCGTGAAGCCGTGACGGACAAGCCCCGCATTCCGAACGTGCTCGCCGCCCGCTACGCCTCGCCGGAGCTGGTCTCGCTCTGGTCGCCGGAGTACAAGGTCGTGCTGGAGCGCCAGCTCTGGCTCGCCGTCCTCCGGGCGCAGAAGGACCTCGGCGTCGACGTGCCCGACGGCGTCGTCGAGGACTACGAGCGCGTCGTCGACCAGGTCGACCTCGAGTCGATCGCGGCCCGGGAGCGGGTCACCCGTCACGACGTCAAGGCGCGCATCGAGGAGTTCAGCGAGCTCGCCGGCCAGGAGCACATCCACAAGGGCATGACCTCGCGCGACCTCACCGAGAACGTCGAGCAGCTGCAGCAGCTCCGTTCGCTGGAGCTGGTCCGCACCCGCGTCGCCGCCGTGCTGGCCCGGCTGGCCGCGCTCGCCGTCGAGCACGCCGACACCGTGATGGCCGGGCGCTCGCACAACGTCGCCGCGCAGGCCACCACCCTCGGCAAGCGGTTCGCCACGGCCGCCGACGAGCTGCTGGTCGCCTTCGAGCGGCTCGACAACCTCATCGGCCGCTACCCGCTGCGCGGTATCAAGGGCCCGGTCGGCACCGCGCAGGACATGCTCGACCTGCTCGGCGACGAGTCCACTTTGGACGAGCTCGAAGACCGCGTGATGCAGCACCTCGGCTTCAACCGCCGGTTCGTCAGCGTCGGCCAGGTCTACCCGCGCTCGCTCGACTTCGACGTGCTGTCCACTGTGGTCCAGGTCGCGGCGGCGCCGTCCAGCCTGGCCAAGACGATCCGGCTGATGGCCGGCCACGAGCTCGTCACCGAGGGCTTCAAGCCCGGCCAGGTCGGCTCGTCCGCCATGCCGCACAAGATGAACACCCGCTCGTGCGAGCGCGTCAACGGCCTCGCCGTCGTGCTCCGCGGGTACCTGTCGATGATCGGCGAGCTGGCCGGCGACCAGTGGAACGAGGGTGACGTCTCCGACTCCGTCGTCCGCCGCGTCGCGCTCCCGGACGCGTTCTTCGCGCTCGACGGCCTGCTGGAGACGTTCCTCACGGTGCTGGCCGAGTTCGGGGCCTTCCCGGCCGTCATCGAGCGTGAGCTTGATCGCTACCTGCCGTTCCTCACCACGACCAAGGTGCTCATGGCGTCGGTCCGCGCGGGTGTCGGACGTGAGACGGCCCACGAAGCCATCAAGGAGCACTCGGTCGCCGTCGCGCTGGAGATGCGGGAAGGCCGCGCCGAGAACGACCTCCTCGACCGCTTCGCCGCCGACGAGCGCATCCCGCTCGACCGCGGTGAGCTGGACAAACTCCTCGCCGACCGCATCTCGTTCACCGGCACGGCCGGGCGCCAGGTCGAGCAGCTGCGGGCGCGCGTCGAAGAGGTTCTCGAGCGTTTCCCGGAGGCGGCGGGCTACGCGCCCCAGCCGATCCTGTGAGCTGACGCACGAGTCCACGGACTGGAACAAAGCCACACGAACGGGCGAAATCCCTAATCTCGATCGCTGACCACGGAGCGCTGCGAAGCGCTTGTCCTCACCATGGAAGAAGCGATGAGATCCACGCTGTCCACAATCGCCGCCGCCCTGACCGCGGGCGCGCTGACGTTGACCCTCGCCGCCTGCGGTGGCTCCGACGCGGGGTCGACCACCCTGCGCGTCGGCACGCTGAGCGACGCCCCGCCGTCGATCTACCTGGAGAACGGCCGGTTCACCGGCTACGACAACGAGCTGCTGCGCGACATCGCGAAGCGTGAAGGCTTCGAGGTCGAGTTCGTCGGCACCGAGTTCTCCGGCCTGCTGGCCGGCGTCGCGACGGGCAAGTTCGACATCGGCAGCTCGACGATCTCCAGCACCGAGGCGCGCAAGAAGACGGTCTCGTTCTCCAACGGCTACAACACCGGCTTCACGACGATCGTGACCAAGAAGGGCGCGAACCTCAAGGACCCGGCGGCGTTCGCGGGCAAGCGGCTCGGCGTCGTCCAGGGTTCGGTGCAGGACGAGTTCGCGGGCAAGACCGCCGGCGCGCAGGTCGTTCGCTTCCCCGACTACAACGCGGGTTTCGCGCAGCTGAAGAACGGCACGCTGGACGGCTGGGTCGTGCCGCAGGACATCGGCCAGAAGTACCTCGACCAGAACCCGGCGGTGCCGCTGGAGCTCGGCTACACCGTCGAGGACAAGGACACGCCGTCGGCGTTCGCGGTGGCCAAGACCAACCCGGACCTGCTGAAGAAGCTGAACGACGGCCTCGCCAAGGCCATCGCGGACGGCTCGGTGGCCCGCATCTACGGCCAGTTCTACAAGACGACGCCGTTGTCGAAGGAACTGCAACAGGGTGGCCCCGGCCTGCCCGTGAAGAACCTGGGCGCGTGACATGAAGAAGCTGATCGTCACCGCTCTCACCGCCACGCTCGTCGCCGTCCTCACCGCGTGCGGCGGTGGCAACTCGGACAGTGCCTCCTCGACGTTGCGTGTCGGCACGCTCTCCGACGCACCGCCGAACGTCTTCCTGAAGGACGGCAACTACACCGGCTTCGACAACGAACTGCTCAAGGCCATCGCGGCCAAGCAGAACCTGAAGCTGGAGTTCGCCGCGACGGACTTCTCCGCCCTGCTCGGGCAGGTCGCGTCCGGTCGTTACGACATCGCCAGCTCGGCGATCGCGCAGACCGACGAGCGGAAGAAGACCGTCGACTTCTCGGCGGCCTACGACTTCGAGACCATGAGCATCCAGGCCAAGCAGGGCACGCCGGTAACCGACGAGAAGGCCTTGGCGGGCAAGCGCGTCGCCGTCATCCAGGCGACCGTCGGCGACCACTGGCTCGGCACGACGGTGCCGACCGCGCAGGCCGTGCGCTTCCCCGACTACGCCGCCGCGTTGACCGCGTTGAAGACCGGCGCCGTCGACGCGTACATCCTGGACCAGAGCATCGCCGAGAAGAACGTCACCGACAACCCGGACGCCAAGCTCGTCGTCGTGAAGAGCTTCGTCACGGACGTGCCGCACGGCTTCGCGGTCAAGAAGGGCAACGCGGACCTGCTCGGCAAGATCGACACCGGGCTCAAGCAGGTGATCTCCGACGGCACCTGGCTTAAGCTGCACCAGCAGTTCCTGCCGACCGCTCCGGTGCCGGCCGGGTTCCAGGGTTAGGAGAAGCATGAAGAAGACACTGGTCACGGCGCTCACCGCGACGCTGCTGGCCGCGCTCACGGCATGTGGCGGGGGCTCGGACAGCGGATCGAGCACGCTGCGCGTCGGCACGCTGAGCGACTCGAAGCCGAACGCCTACCAGGAGAACGGGAACTTCACCGGGTTCGACAACGAGCTCCTCAAGGCCATCGCGCAGAAGGAGGGCCTCAAGCTCGAATTCGTCGCGACGGACTTCTCCGCGCTGCTCGGCCAGGTCGCGAACGGCACCTTCGACATCGGCAGCTCCGCGATCTCGCAGACCGACGCCCGCAAGAAGACCGTCGACTTCTCGGCGCCGTACAACTACCAGTCGCTCGGCATCGAGGCCAAGGAAACCGCCGGCATCACCGACGAGAACTCCTTGGCGGGCAAGCGGATCGGCGTCGTCCAGGGCACGGTGTCCGACACCTGGCTCGGCTCGAACGCGCCGACCGCGCAGGCCGTCCGGTTCCCGAACGACGCGGCCGCCCTGAGCGCCCTCAAGACGGGCTCGGTCGACGGCGCCGTGTTCGACCAGGCGACCGCCGAGGACTACGCGAAGAACAACCCGGACGCGAAGCTCAAGGTGACCAAGGCGATCACCACGACCATCCCGCACGGGTTCGCCTTCAAGAAGGGCAACAACGACCTGATCGGCAAGATCAACGACGGCCTGAAGAAGGTCATCGCGGACGGCACCTGGGTGAAGGTGCACGACCAGTTCGAGCCCACCGCGCCGGTGCCGGCGGAATTCAAGGCGGGGCAGTAACCCGGCGATGGACCAGTTCTTCAGCACCTTCCTCGACTGGGAGTACATCTGGCAGGTCTTCCCCGACCTGCTGAAGACGGGCCTGCTCAACACGCTGATCCTGGCGTTCACCTCCGCGGTGATCGGCACGGTGCTCGGCATGGTCGTCGCGGTGATGGGCCTGTCCACCAAGGCGTGGCTGCGCTGGCCGGCCCGGCTGTACACCGACATCTTCCGCGGCCTGCCGGCGATCCTGACCATCCTCGTGATCGGCCAGGGTCTCGGCACGCTCGCCCGCGACGTCGTCGGCACCAACCCGTACCCGCTGGGCATCCTGGCGCTGAGCCTGATCGCCGCCGCCTACATCGGCGAGATCTTCCGGGCCGGCATCCAGAGTGTCGAAAAAGGACAGTTGGAGGCCAGTCGCGCGCTCGGGATGACCTACAGCAAGGCGATGCTGCTCGTCGTCATCCCGCAGGGCGTGCGGCGGGTGCTGCCGGCCCTGGTCAACCAGTTCATCTCGCTGGTCAAGGACTCCAGCCTGGTGTACTTCCTCGGCCTGCTGTCCGAGCAGCGCGAGCTGTTCCGGATCGGGCAGGACCTCGCGGCCAACACCGGCAACCTGTCGCCGCTGGTCGCCGCCGGGTTCGTCTACCTGGTGATCACCGTGCCGCTGACACACCTGGTGAACTACATCGACAAGAAGCTCCGGACCGGGCGCAAGGTGCGCGCCGACGACCCGGACGAGGGCGACGCGGTGGAACTCGGCGCCGGCGGAAGGGCGGTCTCGTTGTGACGACGACGGCGGCGGTGCGTTCGTCCAGTGTGGAGCTGCGGGACATCCACGTCAGCTTCGGCACGCTGGAAGTCCTGCGGGGTGTGGACCTCAAGGTCGAAAGCGGGAAGACGACCTGCGTGATCGGGCCGTCCGGCTCCGGCAAGTCGACGCTCCTGCGGTGCGTGAACCGCCTGCAGGAGCCGGACTCCGGCGACCTGCTGCTCGACGGCGAGTCCGTGATCAGGTCCGACCCGGACGCGCTGCGCCAGCGGGTCGGCATGGTGTTCCAGCACTTCAACCTCTTCGGCCACCGGAGCGTGCTGGACAACATCGTGCTGCCGCTGCGCAGCGTGAAGAAGCTGAGCAAGGAGGAAGCGTCGGCGATCGCCCGCGCCCGGCTGGCGGACGTCGGCCTGGCCGACAAGGCGCCGTACCGGCCGAGCGCCCTGTCGGGCGGCCAGCAGCAGCGCGTCGCGATCGCGCGGGCCCTGGCGATGGAGCCCGAGGTGATGCTCTTCGACGAGGCCACGAGCGCCCTCGACCCGGAGCTGGTCAAGGGCGTGCTGACCCTGATGGCGGGCCTGGCCGAGCGCGGCCTGACGCTGATCGTGGTCACGCACGAGATGGGCTTCGCCCGCAGCGTCGCCGACGAGGTCGCGTTCATGGACGCGGGCAGGATCGTGGAGCAGGGCTCGCCGGCCCAGCTTTTCGACGAGCCGGAGAGCCCCCGGCTGCAGCACTTCCTCTCGCAGGTGCTCTGACGCTCGTCGACGGGGGCCCGACTGGGTGCTTGACGCTGCTGAGGCCCAGCGGTCCGGCGGTGCGCCCCTTGGGCCTGTGTCGAAGTGGTCTCAAGCAAGGTGAGCTGGAGTTGGCGCTGTCGGGCGGGTCGGTGGCCGACATGGGTGAGGTCTCCGGTAGGTGGTTCGTCGACCAAGAACCCGAACACCACCGGAAACCTCGTGGACACCCTAGAGGTGAGGAGGCGGTTTGACCTGACCGACGAGCAGTGGGCAGCGTTGGAGCCGTTGCTGCCCGCGCCGTCGCGGCCGGGTCGGCCGTCGTTGTGGAGCAGACGGGATCCGGTGGCGGGTCCGCACCGGCGCACCGTGGCGGGACATGCCGGTCGGGTATGGGTCCTGGGCGGCTGCTTATGGGGTTGTTCCAGCGGTGGCAGCGCGCGGGTCTCTGGCAGCGAATGCTGACCGCGTTGCAGGCCGCGGCTGAGGCGGCTGGGCGGATCACGTGGGATGTCAGCGTGGATTCCACGATCGCGCGGGCGCATCAGCATGCGGCGGGTGCGCGGAAAAGGGGATCTGCAGGCCGAGCCGCCGGGCGGGGTCACCGTCGAGCCTGGAGGATCACGCCTTGGGGCGGTCGCGGGGCGGGTGGACCACGAAGGCGCATCTGGGGTGTGAGCAGGGGCAGAAGCCGTTGTCGATCGTGCTGACCGCCGGGCAGGGTGGTGACAGCCCGCAGTTCGTTGCGGTCCTGGCCGGGATTCGGGTGCCCCGTCCGGGTGGTGGCCGGCCGCGAACGCGTCCTGATTGGGTGCTGGCGACCTCGAAAGCGAACCGGGCTCACCTGCGCGGTCGCGGGGTCAAGGCGACCATTCCGAGTAAGGCTGATCAGGACACGCATCGCAAGGCCAAGGGGGCGAAGGGCGGTCGGCACCGGTCTTCGACCCCGAGATCTACAAGCAGCGTCATGCGGTGGAGTGCGGCATCAAACGCCACTGCGGGGTGGCCACCCGCTATGACAAGCTCGCCGTCCGCTACGAGGCCACCCTCCAGATCGCCGCGATCAACGATTGGCTCTAATCGACTGCGATACAGGCCCTAGGCGACAGCCGCCGGAACGTCGGCGGGCGAACCTGGTGGCTGTCACAGCCCTGGCCTCACCCCTGCGGCACAGCAGCCGCGGGCGCGGAAAAGGTGGCGCGGCGGCCTCCGGGGCGCCGGTAGCCTGCGGGCATGGCGAGGATCGCGCGGCTGACCTACTACCCCGTCAAGGGCTGTGCCGGCACTTCGGTGCCGGTCGCCGAGGTCGGGCCCGCCGGGCTGGCGCACGACCGGGTCTTCCAGGTCGTCGCGCCGGACGGCGACTTCCGCAGCCAGCGGCGTTATCCGCTGCTGGCCGCGGTCCGGCCGCGGGTGCTCGGCGACCAGCTCGCGCTGTCCGCGCCCGGTGTCGAAGACCTCGTCCTCGACATCCGGCCCGACGGCCCGCGGCACCCGGCGTCGACCTTCTCCTGGCACGGCGACGGCGTCCACCAGGGCACCGAGGCCGCCGAGTGGTTCTCGGACCTCCTCGGCCTGCCCTCGGTGCTGGTCGGCGTCGCGCCGGATCACGAGCGTGTCACCAGCGGTGAGACGCCGGGCACGGCCGCGTTCGCCGACGGCCACGCTCTCCTCCTCGCCTCGGAGTCCTCTTTGGACGAGCTGAACGCCCGGATCCTTGAACGGGGCGCCGAACCCGTACCCATGGATCGCTTCCGGCCCAACGTGATCCTCTCCGGCTGGCCCGAGCCGCACCGCGAGGACGACGTTCGCGTGATGTCCGTGGGCACCGCGAAATTCGGGTACGCCAAGCAATGCGTGCGCTGCACCGTGCCGATGGTCGACCAGGAGACCGGTGCGAAGGCCGGTCCCGAGCCGATCCGTACCCTCGCCGGCTACCGCCGTCACCCGGACGGCGGGGTGGTGTTCGGCATGAAGGCCGCCGTACTCCAGCCGGGTCAGGTGGCCGTCGGCGACGAGGTGATCGTGCACTCCTGGGCCGGGCCCAGCCCGAGCACGGCGGCTGCCGAACCGCCGTTGACGGCGACGGCGAGGCGGCCGGCCGAGTCGGTGTAGAGCACGCTCGCCCCGGCGGGCACGTCCGCGAACGTCCGCCCGACCGCTGTGGTCACCGCGACCCGCTCGCTGTGCACCGAGACCGCGCCGGTCAGCCCGCTCAGCTCGAGGTCGGCCGGGGTCGCGGCGAGCTGGACGTTGCCGAAGTGGTCGACCGTCAGCACCTCGGACACCAGCTTGCCCGGGAACGCCGCCACAAACGGCTCGGGCAGCTCCGCCAGCGTCTCGACGGCGTCGCCGAAGTCCGCGGGCGACACACCCAGCGCGAGGTGCGCGGCCGCCGGCGCGAAGACGTCCCGTCCGTGGAAAGTCGCCGACGTCACGGACAGCCGCAGCGACGGC
The DNA here is from genome assembly GCF_043197175.1 of Amycolatopsis sp. NPDC049252. Taxonomy (NCBI): domain Bacteria; kingdom Bacillati; phylum Actinomycetota; class Actinomycetes; order Pseudonocardiales; family Pseudonocardiaceae; genus Amycolatopsis; species Amycolatopsis sp. NPDC049252. Next base: position 102,402 of record NZ_JBICSQ010000004.1, on the reverse strand, counting down.
TCGGCCAGCTCGTACGCGGCCCGCACCCCGCCGAGTGCCTGCGCGGCCGGCAGCAGCAGGCCGTTGTCCGGTCCGACCAGCAGCCCGCCGCCGGCGACGACGACCACGCCGAGGCGCGCCGTGCCGACACCCGGGTCGACCACGGCGACGTGCACGGCCTCCGGCAGGAACGGCGCCGTCTGCGCCAGCGCCATGGCCCCGTGCCGGACGTCCTGGGGTGGGACTTCGTGCGTCACGTCGATGACCCGCACGGCGGGCGCCAGCCGCGCGATCACGCCGTGACAGGCCGCCACGAAGCCATCGCGCAGCCCGTAGTCGGTGGTAACCGAGATCCAGGAGTACGCCATGCCAGCATCATCCTCGGTGGCGGAGCGTGCCCGTTAGGGTTCAGCGCGTGACACCCCTCCCCAGACACCCCAAGCTCGCCACCGGCAAAGTCCGCGACCTGTACGACGCGGGCGACGACCGCCTCCTCATTGTTGCTTCCGACCGCATTTCGGCCTTTGAACGTGTATTCGCCACCCCCGTCCCGGACAAGGGACGGGTGCTCACCGCGATGAGCGTGTTCTGGTTCGGCGAGCTCGCCGACGTGCTGCCGAACCACCTCGTCGCGTGCGACGGGCCCGGGGTGCCCGACGCCGTCCGCGGCCGGGCCATGCTGGTCGAACGGCTCGAGATGCTGCCGGTGGAGGCCGTCGTCCGTGGTTGCCTCACCGGCCGCGGGTACGCGGACTACCGCCGTGACGGCGCCGTGTGCGGGATCCCGCTGCCACCCCGGCTCGCCGAATCGGCCCGGCTGCCCGAGCCGCTCTTCACGCCGTCGACCAAGGCCCGCCCCGGCGAGCCCGACGAGAACATCGACTTCGAAACGTTCACGTCGATCCTCGGCCGAGCGCTCGCCGCGGAGGTCCGGGAGGCGTCGATCGAGCTGTACCGCCGCGGCGCCGCGCGGGCCGCGGAGCAGGGCCTGCTGCTGGCGGACACGAAGTTCGAGTTCGGCATCGGCAGGAACGGCGGCCTGGTGCTGGCCGACGAGGTGCTGACGCCGGACTCGGCGCGCTACTGGCTCGCCGACGGCCACCGGCCCGGCCGCACACGGCCGTCGTTCGACAAGCAGCACGTGCGTGACTGGCTGACCGACCCGGCGTCCGGCTGGGACTGCGTGTCCCAGCTGCCGCCGTTGCCGCCGGAGGTGGTGACCGCCACGCGCGACCGCTACATCGAGGCTTATCACCGCATCACCGGGCTGTCCCTGGCAGACTGGCCGCGTGATCCTGCTGATCTGCGGCAGCCTGCGAGCAGGCTCGGGCAATGCGGCGGTACTGGGGACCGCCGCGACCCTCACGGAGAGCACGACGTTCACCGGGCTCGGCGAACTCCCGCACTTCAACCCCGATGACGACCGCGACCCGCTGCACCCCGCCGTCGCGGGGCTGCGGGCGGCCATCAAGGACGCGGACGCGGTGTTGATCTGCACCCCGGAGTACGCCGGCGGCCTGCCGGGCTCGTTCAAGAACCTGCTCGACTGGACCGTCGGCGGGGGCGAGATCTACGGCAAGCCGGTCGCCTGGATCAACGCGTCGTCCGTCGCGGCGCCGACCGGCGGCCGTGACGCGCACGACTCGCTGCGCAAGGTGCTGACGTACGCGGGCGCCAAGATCGTCGACGAGGCCTGCGCGCGGATTCCCGTTTCGCGCGCGGTGGTCGCCGACGGCCAGGTCTCCGACCCCGACCTGCGCGGCCGCATCGCCGTGGCCGTGCAGCGCCTGCGCGAGGGCGTCTGACCCTTCCGGCAACCGACGCCCGCTCGTTCTGCGCAGTTCACGGGCCGGTCAGACGCGTGCGTCCCAATGATGGGGTGGACGCTCAGTTGCTGGTTTCGCTGTCGGGCATCACCCCGCGCACGCTGCACCGGTGCGCCGATCTCGCGGCCGAGCTCGACCGCCGCAAAGTACCGCTCTCGGTGCTGTACGCCGCTCGCACCGGCGAAGGCCCGGTGACCGAGTGGGTGCGCACCCGCGCCCGCCGTGGTGATTCCGTGCTGCTGCACGGATACGACCACGTCGTCACGCCCACGCACCGCACGGTGTACCTGGGCAAGAAGGCCGAGTTCGCGACGCTCCCGGCACACGAGGCCCGGCTGCGGCTGATCGCCGCGAAGGCCGCGCTGGATTCCGCCGGCCTGAGCGTCGACGGCTTCGCACCGCCACGCTGGATCGCGTCCCAGGGCACGCTTCAGGCCCTGTCCGAGCACGGCTTCCGCCTGTGCGCGGACCTCGGCGCGGTGCGCGACCTCGTCACCGGCGAGGTGCGCCGCGCCCGTGTGCAGGAGTTCACCAGCCAGTCGCAGCGCACGGAGACGGTCCGCTGTTTCGCGCTGGTGCTGGCTTCCGCGCGGGCGGCGAAGAAGGGTGGGCTGGTCCGGCTCGGCGTCGACGCCGCCGACCTCACCCGCCCCGGCCTCCGCCAGGCTCTCCTCGACGCGGTCGACGTCGCCCTGGAGAACCGCGCGTTCGGCGCGACCTACGGCTCGCTCCGCACGGTCGCTGCCTGACCGGTCTCGCGGGACGCCGTTCGCCGCTTCGCTCTGGAGTTGTCAATCTTCGCCCGGCTCAGAGCCGGGAGCGAGGTCGCCTTGACTCCTGATCGTCATGCCCGCGGTGCGCCGGCTGCGCGTCCAGGAGCACGTCGAGCTGTCCGAAGGCCACGTCGACCGCCGGAGCCAGTGCGGGAGCGTTGGCCCCGGCGAGCCGGCTCCCGGCCTGGTAGCAGGCGACCGCGATCTGGGCCGCCAGCACCGCGACGTCCCGGGGTGTGCCGCGTTCCAGCAGGACAGCCTCGCCCACCTCGGCGAATCGCTGCATCTTCCGCGCACTGCGGTCTTTGAGCTCTGGGTTCTGCTCCAGGAGCCGCTGGTGCATTTCGTAGTGCTCGGCATCCGCCGTGGCCTCGGCGCACACGTCGAGCACCAGCCCGCGGACCTGTTCGAGGGCGGTCGAAAGATCCTGCGGCGCCTCGCCCGGCAGTGCTCGTTGCCGCTCCGCCAGGTGATCCAGCAGCTGCTGTTCGTCCGAAAACACCACCTCCTGCTTGTCGCCGAAGTACCGGAAAAACGTCGTACGCCCAACCTCCGCGCGCTCCGCGATGTCCGAGACCGTGACCTCGGTGAAGCCGCGTTCCGCGAACAACGCGAAGGCCGCTTCCACGATCTGCTCGCGGGCTTGTTTTTGCTTGCGTTCCCGCAGCGAGGGGCGTTGCTCCATGACCCCACCCTAGCGGAGCTGGTATCGAGTGCGCTACGGTACTGAGTACCAATTCGAATCGAGTACCTGATCGGATGACGGAGTGACGACATGACCGAACCGACGAGGACACTGCTGATGTCCGGCGCGACCCGGGGCCTCGGCCTGGCGGCGGCCGAACGGCTGCTTCGGGACCACCCGGACCAGCTGCTGCTGATCACCGTGCGCGGAGACGCGGGGCGGCGGATCGCGCGTGACCTGGCCGCGCGGACCGGGAACCCGAACGTCCAGGCGGTGTCCTGCGACCTCGGTTCCCTCGCCGAGGTGCGCGCGGCGGCGCAAACCGTGCGGCGACGCCTCGCCGCGAAGGAGATCCCGCCGCTGACCGGGTTCCTGGCCAACGCGGGCGTGCAGATGGCGTCGGCCACGAAAGCCACGGTGGACGGCTTCGAGGCCACGTTCGGGATCAACGTCCTGGCGAACTACCTGCTGATTCGCCTGCTGTCCGACCAGTTCGAGCCGGGTGCCCGGATCATCGTGACCGGCAGCGAATCGCACTTCGGCGACTTCCGGCACAACCTCGGCCTCGTTCCGGCACCACGGTGGACCGATGTGCGAAGCCTCGCGAGGCCGGACAGCGGGCCGGAAGCGGAGACCGTCACGGCGGGCCGCCGGGCCTATTCGACCAGCAAGCTGGGTGTGCAGTACCTGGTGCACGCGCTCGCGAGGCGGCTACCGGACGTCGACGTCTACGCCTACACGCCGCGGTTCGTGCCCGGCACGGGTCTGGCCCGGGACGCGAGTGCGATCCAGCGTTTCGGGTTCCGGTTCCTGCTGCCGTTGTTGTGGGCGACGCCGATCGCGTCGAGCCCTCAGACCGCGGGAGTGAAACTGGCGGCCGCCATGAGCGCGCCGCGGCCCGCCGAATCCGGGGCCTACCTCGACCGAGGTGAGGTCGTGTCGTCGTCCGAAGAGTCGTATGACGAGGTTCGAGAGGAGGAATTGTGGCGAGAGGCGGCCGAATTGTGCGGCGTGCCGGCGGACCCGGCGATGCGGCCCTGAAGGGGCACGCCGCACCCGGCTCAGACGGTGGTGAGCCCGCCGCGGTCGAGCACCTTCACCTCGGTGCCTTCCGGCGCGAGGTTCCCGAACAGGCCGTAGTGCAGGGCCGGGTTGGCCAGCACGGCTTCGTGGATCGGCACGGCGAGCCGCGGAGCGACCGCGCGCAGGTAGTCGACCGCTTCGCCGGCCTTGAGCCACGGCGCCCCGGTCGGCAGGCCGAGGACGTCGATCTTCTGCTCGGGCACGAAGAACGAGTCGCCGGGGTGGAAGAACGCGCCGTCGTCGAAGACGTAGCCAATGTTCGGGATCGTCGGGATGTCACTGTGGATCACGGCGTGCTCGCCGCCGACGGCCTTGATCGAGGTGTCGCCGACCGCGAACGCGTCACCGACGTTGGCGATGTCGAACTCGACCCCCAGCTTTTCGACGGCTTCCGCGGAACCGGGGTCGACGATCAGCTTCGCGCCGGGATTGGCTTCGAGCACCTTCGGCAGCCGCTCGACGTCGAGGTGGTCGAAGTGCTGGTGGGTGATCAGCACGGCGGACAGCTCACGCTCGCGCTCGAAGTCCGTGGAGAACGCGCCGGGATCGATCAGGATCCGCTCGGAACCGGTCTCCAGCAGGACGCAGGCGTGTCCGAAATGGACGATACGCATCGATGAATCTCCTTCACGGGTGGGCGGATTCCAGCCTAGTCAGAGTTCGCCGCGGAGCAACGCCTCACCGAGTCCGGTCCGCCGGTAGAGGACCCGGTGCCCGGTGCGCTCCGACGTCAGCAGCCCGGCCGCGCGCAACGCGGTCAGGTGCGCCGACACCGTCGCCGGAGCGAGCCCGAAGCGGTGCGCGAGGTCGGCCGTCGCGGCGGGGTCGTCCAGGGTCGCGAGCAGCAGCGCCCGTGTCCGGCCGAGCACCTCGGCCAGCGGTTCCGGTGGCGCCGTGGCGGACGCCCACAGGGACGCGACGCCGCGAGCGGGGTAGAGCAGCGAGACCTGCCACGGCGGCACGGTCACCACCCCGACGTTCGGCCACGCGAACACCGCCGGGATGAACAGCAGCCCGCGGGAGTCGATCTCGAGCCGTTCGTCGGAACGGACGTCGACGAGCACCGACGTCCCGGTCAGCCGCACCTGCGGGTGCAGCCCGGCCAGCATCGCGGCGATGCCTCCGGAACCGAGCAGCCGCGTCCGGTACGCGATGTCGGCCGCCAAGAGTTCGCGCAGCTTCGGCCACTGCGGCGCGAACAGCGCGTTCCAGACGGTTTCGAGCTGGTCGGCCAGCAGGTCCCGCGCGGCCGCCGGGTCGGCGGGCAGCAGCGAAAGGTCGGCGTCGACCATCGCCAGCTCCAGTGCGACCTGGTGCGGCGGGGTTTCGCGGACCACGCGCAGCTGGGCCTCGGCTGTTGTCTCCGGCCCCTCGGGCGGCGGGCTGAGGAACTCCGTGAGGTAGTGCCGGGCGCTCAGGACCGCCGCCAGCTCGGGGATGTCGAGGTCGGGTGCTTCGGAGATCCACGGCAGGTGCGCCGGGTGGCTGCGGACGCCGAGCAGCGTCTGGACGGCGCCGAGCACCTCTTCCAACGGCGAGATCGCGAAGCGGACGCGCTGGCTGCCGGCCGCGGTCAGGACCAGCTCGATCATGGCGACCTCACGATTCGCTCGTGCCCGAATCAGTATGGCGCAAACCGTCGCTGTAAGAGCGTGCTGACATGTCGTTGTTCACCCATCGCGCCTACTGGCGCTGGTCGGCCGGCGTCCAGCTCGCCCGGCTCCCGGCGACCATGGCGCCGCTCGCGTTCACCCTGCTGACCACGGCCACCACCGGCTCGTACCGGCTCGGCGGCGTGCTGATGTCGGTCTACGTCGTCGCGGAGATGGCCGGGGCGGTGCCGGTCGGGCGGCTGATCGACCGCGTCGGCGTCACGCGCGGGCTGCCGGCGCTGCTGCTCCTGACCGCCATCGGATTCGGGGTGCTCGCGTTCGCCGCGTCCGCCGACGCGCCGAACGCTGTGCTGCTCGCACTGGTCCTGCTGCCCGGTATCGCGGCGGGCGCGTTGTCCGGCGGGTTCCGGACGCTGCTCGCCGACACCGTCGACGACGACCTGCTGCCGCGGGCCATCTCCGTCGACGCGATGCTGCTGGAGGGGGTGCTCATCGGCGGTCCGGCGCTGGTCGCGCTGCTCGACCTGGCCGGTTCCCTCGTCCCGCTCATCGCGATGGCCGTCGCCTGCGTGTGCGCCGCCGTGCTCGTGCCGCGGCACGGGGGCGAGCACGAACGGGTGGATTCCGCGCCGTCTCCCGGGGCCGGTGGCTATCTGCCGTGGCTGTGCTGCGCGTTCACCGTCGGACTGCTGTTGTCGACGATCGAGGTCGCGCCGCTGCCGCTCGTCCAGCGGCTCGGGGCGCCCGAGACGGCCGCGCCGATCGTGATCGTGGTGCTGAGCGGCGCGAGCATCCTGGGCAGCGCGCTGTACGCCTGGCGCGGCAAGACCGGCGACCCACGGCTGTTCCTCGGCGGGTTCGTCCTCGGTGGACTCGCCCTGGCGGGCGACTTCGGCTGGCCGGGGTTGCTCGCGTCCGTGGCCGTGATCGGCGGGTGCACCGGCCCGCTCGTGGCCGCGACGTCGGTCAACCTGCAGCGGCTGCTGCCGAAGAACCGCAGGTCGGCGGGGTTCTCGCTGTCGTTCACCGTGCAGGCGTGCGGCTTCGGGCTGGGCTCGCTGGCCGTCGGCGTGCTGCCGTTGTGGCTTGCGCCGTTGTTCGGTGTCTTTGCTGCGGCCATTGCCGGTGCAATGCTGGTGGCGAAGCCCGCGGGCGCTATTGGCACCACGTCAGTAACGTCGTAACCTGGGCTGAACCGCGAACTTACGGGAGACGCCGATGACTGCCGTCCAGCCGAAGCCGACGTCCCTCGGCGAGACCTTCGACTCGCTGAGCCCGGCGACCGACGAGGTCGTCGGAACCTACCCCGTGCATAGCGCGGAAGACGTGCAGGCCGCCGTCGCGCGGGCTCGTGTCGCGGCACAGTGGTGGGCGGACCTCGGTTTCGCCGGGCGCGCGGAGCGGCTGCGCGCCTGGAAGGGCGTGCTGACCCGCCGGCTGGCCCAGCTGTGCCAGGTGGTGCGCGACGAGACCGGCAAGCCGATCGCCGACGCGCAGCTCGAGAGCGTCCTGGCCATCGAGCACATCGCGTGGGCGGGCAAGCACGCGAAGAAGATCCTCGGCAAGCAGAAGCGCTCGGCCGGGCTGCTGATGTCGAACCAGGCGGCCACCGTCGAGTACCAGCCGCTCGGCGTCGTCGGCGTGATCGGCCCGTGGAACTACCCGGTGTTCACGCCGCTGGGCTCGATCGCGTACGCGCTCGCCGCGGGCAACGCCGTCGTCTTCAAGCCCAGCGAGTACACCCCGGGCGTCGGGAAGTGGCTGGTCGACGCGTTCGCCGAGATCGTCCCGCAGCAGCCGGTGCTCCAGCTGATCACCGGCTTCGGAGAGACCGGCGCGGCTCTGGTCGGCGCCGGCGTCGACAAGATCGCCTTCACCGGCTCGACGGCCACCGGCAAGCGCATCATGGCCGCGGCGGCCGAGACGCTGACCCCGGTCGTCATCGAGGCGGGCGGCAAGGACCCGGTGCTGGTCGACGCGGACGCCGACCTCGACGCCGCGGCCGACGCGACGGTCTGGGGCGCGTTCTCCAACTCGGGACAGACCTGCATCGGCGTCGAGCGGGTGTACGTCCACGAGAAGGTCCACGACGAGTTCGTCGCGAAGGTCGTCGAGAAGTCGAAGGACGTGCGCGCGGGTTCGGACGAGGCCGCGCAGTACGGCCCGGTGACGATGCCGTCGCAGCTCGGCGTGATCAAGCGGCACATCCAGGACGCACTGGCCCGCGGCGGCAAGGCGGTGCTCGGCGGCGAGGAGTCCGTCGGCGACCGGTACGCCCAGCCGACGGTCCTGATCGACGTCCCGGAGGACTCCGAAGCGGTCACGGAGGAGACGTTCGGCCCGACGGTGACGATCGCGAAGGTCCGCGACATGGACGAAGCGATCGACAAGGCGAACAGCACGAAGTACGGCCTGGGCTCGACGGTCTTTTCGAAGTCCCGCGGCGTCGAGCTGGCGGAGAAGCTGCGCACGGGCATGACGTCGATCAACGCGCCGCTGTCGTTCGCGGGCATCGCGTCCCTGCCGTTCGGCGGCGTGGGCGACTCGGGCTTCGGCCGCATCCACGGCCCGGAGGGCCTGCGCGAGTTCGCCCGCACGAAGGCCATCGCCCGCCAGCGCTTCACGGCCCCGCTGACCCTGACGTCGTTCACCCGCAAGGAATCCACGGACGCCCTGGTCGTCAAACTGGTGACCATCCTCCACGGCAAGCGCTGACCGGGCCGGGGTTGTGGACAACTCGGCTCCACGACCCCGGAACCGTCGGTAGCCCCCGGTAAACTGGATACCGGGGGCCGCGGCCCGACCTCACCGCCCCCGGATGAGGTCCGCCGCCTTCTCCGCCACCATGATCGTCGGCGCGTTGGTGTTCCCGCGCGGCACCACCGGCATCACCGAGGCGTCCACCACCCGCAGCCCCTCGACCCCGCGCACCCGCAGCTGCGGGTCCACCACCGCCTGCTCGCCCGTGCCCATCGCGCACGTCCCGACCGGGTGGTACAGCGTCTGGCTGTTCTCGCGGACGTGCTCGGCGAACTCGGCGTCGGTCAGGTCGTGGCGATCCGGCAGGAACGGCTTGTCCAGGAACTTCGTGAGCGGCCCGGTGCGACCGATCTCCACGAGCGCCTTCAGCCCGGCGACCATCACGTCCATGTCCTTCGAGTCCGCGTAGTACGCCGGGTCGATTTCCGGCTTCCACAACGGATTCGCCGACTTCAGCCGCAGCCGGCCGCGGCTGGCGACGTCGACGACGGTGGCCGCGGACGTGAACCCGGCGACGGTCGGCTCGCGCAGCCCGTTGTCGTAGAACAGCGTCGGCGCGACGTGGATCTGCATGTCCGGCGCGGGCAGGCCGTCGCCGGTCGGGAAGAACGCGCCCGACTCGGCGATGCTCGACGTCAGCGGCCCGCGCTTGGTCAGCTGGTAGCGGACGAGACCGGCCGGCGTCGCGGCGTCGACCAGGTCGGTGGTGCCGCGGGTGGACCAGGTGAGCCCGCACGCCGGGTGGTCGTGCAGGTTCTCGCCGACGCCGGGCAGCGCGACGACGACGTCGACGCCGTGCTCGCGCAGGTGCTCGGCGGGGCCGACGCCGGAGACCATCAGCAGCTGCGGCGAGTTGACCGCACCGCCGCTGAGCAGCACCTCGGCTGACGCATGCGCGGTACGCTCGACGCCGCTGTCCAAATAGGACACTCCGACGGCGCGGGTGCCCTCGAACACGATCCGGGTGGCCTGCGCGCCGGTCTTCACCGTGAGGTTCGGCCGGTCCATCGCCGGGCGCAGGTAGGCGTCGGCGGTCGACCAGCGGCGGCCCTTCTTGCAGGTCACCTGGTAGAGGCCGGCGCCCTCCTGGCTCTCGCCGTTGAAGTCGTCGGTGCGCTTGAGGCCCCACGCGACGGCGGAGTCGACCCAGGCGCTCGACAGCTCGTGGGTGAACCGGCGGTCCTCGACGTTCAGCGGCCCGTCGGTGCCGTGCAGCGGTCCGCCGTGCCGCTGATTGCCTTCGGCGCGCTTGAAGTACGGGAGGACGTCGTCCCAGCCCCAGCCCTCGGCGCCGTGGGAATCGCGCCAGCCGTCGTAGTCGGCGCGGTTGCCGCGGATGTAGAGCATCGCGTTGATCGACGAGCAGCCGCCGAGCATCTTCCCGCGCGGCCAGTACGCCGACTTGCCGGTGTGTTTCTGCTCGACGGTCTCGTAGTTCCAGTCCCACCGGGTCTTGAACAGCGACGGGAAGGCGGCCGGGATGTGGATTTCGTCGGCGGTGTCCTCGCCGCCCGCTTCGAGCAGCAGGACGTGCGCCGACGGATCCTCGGTGAGCCGGTTCGCCAGCACGCACCCGGCGCTGCCCGCACCGACGATCACGTAGTCATAGGAGTCCTGGACGGCCACGGTGCCTCCACTCGCTGTTGGCGCGATGTCAACGACTCATCATGGCGCAGCGCCGCGCCGTCGGCCAGTCTAGGTTTTCCGGTGGCCCTCGCCACCTGGGCGGCGGGGCGGCCGACTGCGTGAACTATGCTCGCCGGGTACCCACGACCTGCGTGAATAAGGAGCAGCCTGCCGTGGCCCGAGTCGTCGTCGACGTCATGCCGAAGCCCGAAATCCTCGACCCGCAGGGACAGGCCGCGCTCGGCGCCGCCGGCCGTCTCGGCTTCACCGGGATCAAGGAGATCCGCCAGGGCAAGCACTTCGAGATCGAGGTCGACGACACCGTCGACGACGCGACCCTCGAGAAGATCGCCGAAGGCTTCCTCGCGAACCCGGTCATCGAGCAGTGGACCATCACGCGGGTGGACGCGTGAGCGCGCGCATCGGCGTCATCACCTTCCCCGGCACCCTCGACGACGGCGACGCGGCCCGCGCGGTCACCTACGCCGACGCCGAGGCGGTGCCCCTGTGGCACGCGGACGAGGACCTGCGCGGGGTCGACGCGGTCGTCGTCCCGGGCGGCTTCTCGTACGGCGACTACCTGCGCGCGGGCGTGATCGCCCGGTTCGCGCCGGTCATGACGTCGGTGATCGAGGCGGCGCGGGCCGGGATGCCGGTGCTCGGCATCTGCAACGGGTTCCAGATCCTCTGCGAGGCCGGCCTGCTGCCGGGTGCGATGATCCGCAACCAGGGCCTGCACTTCATCTGCCGCGACCAGTGGCTACGCGTCGAGAACACCGAGACGGCGTGGACCACCCGGTACGAGCAGGGCGCCGAGATCCTCATCCCGATGAAGAACATCGACGGCTGCTACGTGGCCGAGCAGTCCACTTTGGACGCGCTCGAGGCCGAGGGCCGTGTCGTGTTCCGGTACGTGGGCGGCAACCCGAACGGGTCGCGCAACGACATCGCGGGCATCCGCAGCGAAAACGGCCGGGTCGTCGGGCTCATGCCGCACCCGGAGCACGCGATCGACGCGCTGACCGGCCCGTCGGACGACGGGCTCGGCATGTTCTTCAGCGCGGTGGACGCGCTGATCAAGGCTTGAGGCCGGGCGGCGCCCCCCGGTGATCATGCTACCGAGGGGCGCCGACAGTTCCGGGCCGGTGGACGCGGGTTGTCCACAGGCCAGGGTCTGGTCGTTCGACAGCCACTTCTCCGGCCGGACCCGCACGAGCACCGACTGCGGGCCAGTGCCGAGTCGGCCCGCGGCGCGCGATCCGGCGCGGTCATCACGAACGATGACCTCTCACTCCTTGTCCGAACGACAGGTCAGCTCGCGGCCGCCACCAGTCGCGCGTACGAACCACCGGCCGCCAGGAGCGAGGCGTGCGGGCCCAGCTCCGTGATGCGGCCGCCTTCGACGACCGCGACGCGGTCGGCCGCCGCGGCGGTGTGCAGGCGGTGCGCGATCGCGATCACCGTGCGCCCGGCCAGCACGCTGTTCAGTGACCGCTCCAGGTCACGCGCCGAGCCCGTGTCCAGCAGCGACGTCGCCTCGTCGAGCACCAGCGTGTGCGGGTCCGCCAGCACGACGCGGGCCAGCGCCAGCTGCTGCGCGACCGACGCCGGCACCGGGTGCGCGCCCGAGCCGATCTTCGTGTCGAGACCGTCCGGCAGGGTCGCGACCCAGTCGGACGCGCCCGCCGACGCCAGGGCCGACGTCAGCTCCTCGTCCGTCCAGTCGCCCTCCGCGCGTCGCGCCGGGAGCGCCAGGTTCTGCCGCAGCGTCCCCGAGAACACGTGGTGCTCCTGGGTCAGCAGCAGCACCTCGCCGCGCAGGATGTCGTCCGCCAGCGCCGAGACGTCCTGGCCACCGATCCGCACCGAGCCCGACGACGGCGTCGCGATGCCGGCCAGCAGCCGGCCGAGCGTCGACTTGCCCGCGCCGGACGGCCCGACGATCGCCAGCCGCTCGCCGCGCGGGACGCGCAGGTCGATGCCGTGCAGCACCTCACGGTCGGCGGTGTAGGCGAACCGGACGTCGTGGACGTCGATGTCGCGCCCGCGTGGCACCTGTGTGACCTTCGGTGCCTCCTCGGCCGCCGCCTCGCGGATGCCGAGGATCCGGCGGGCCGCGGCCGCCGCGACCTGCAAGTCCTCGAGCCAGAACAGCGCCTCGTTGAGCGGGGCCGCCATCGCCTGCATGTACAGCAGCATGGTGGTGATCTCGCCCAGCCCGGCCCAGCCGCGCGTGTACGCCAGCAACCCGAGCGGCAGCATCACGGCCAGGGGCAGCACGTAGCTGATCTCCAGCGACGGCAGCCACCGCATCTGCAGCGCCCGCATCCGGCGTTCGCCGAGGATGCCCTGGTCGAGCGCGTCGTGCGCCGCCGAGACCCGGCGTTCGGTCAGCCCGAGCGCCTCGATCGTGCGGGCGCCCTCCGCCGTCTCGTGGACGCTGGTCGTCAGGTCCGCCCAGCGGTCCAGCATCCACTGCATCCGCGCCGGGATGCGCCGCTGGTACCAGACGTTGACGCTCACCAGCAGCGGCACCGCGACCAGCAGGCCCAGCGCCAGCAGCGGCGACGTCAGCACCATGGCGACGACCGTGAGCACCACCGTCACCGTCGCGACGAGGATCTCCGGCGCCGCGAACCGCGCCGCGTGGTCGATCCGGCCGAGGTCGGTCGTGGCCCGGCTGAGCAGGTCGCCGGTGCCGGCCGCCTCGACCGTGCCGAGCGGCAGCTGCAACGCCGTCCCGACGAACTCCTCGCGGGTCTCGGCCAGCACCAGCTCGGCGAACACCGCCCCGCGCAGCCGCGCGACCTTCCGCGCCACCGCCTGCAGCAGCAGGATCACGACGAACACCGCCGCGAGCACGTCGACCTCGACGGTCGTGGTGCCCGCCGCGACGTCGTCGACCAGCTTGCCCAGCAGCTGCGGCCCGGCCAGCCCGATGAGCGTCGACAGGCAGAGCGCGCCGAGCAGCAGCCCGAACTCGCGCTTGTGGCCCGCCGCCGTCTTCAGCGCCCAGCGGCGGACGTCCCGCCGGGACGCCGTGGGAAGCCGTTTCACACCGTCACCCCCTTCGCCGTGCGGACCTCGTCGGCCACGTGTGTCCACAGTGGACTTTGACTGAACACCACTGTCGTCTTGCCGCGCCTCAGCTCGGCGACGCGCTCGGTGATCCGGGCCTCCGTGTGGGCGTCGACCGCCGACGTCGGCTCGTCGAGCACCAGGACGTCCGCGTCCACCGCCAGCGCGCGGGCCAGGTTCAGCCGCTGCCGCTGGCCGCCGGACACCTCACGGCCGCGTTCGCCGATCACCTCGTCGACGCCGTCGGGCAGCGCCTCGACTATGTCGTCGGCGTCCGCCGCGAACAGCGCCTCGGTGGTGCTGACGCCGCCCGGGCGCGCCGGTGCGAGCTGCTCGCGCAGCACGCCGGAGAACCAGATGTCCTGGTTGTGCGCGTATACGATCCGGCGGCGCAGCTCGGCGAGCGCGACTTCGTCCGCCCGGACACCGCCGATCAGCACCTCCTCGCCGTCGGCCGCGTCGGCGAACCGGGCCAGCCGGTCGGCCACCGCCTCGCCCGCGGCGCCGAAGTCGACGACGGTCAGCCGCCCGGCCGCGACGCGCACACCGGACTCGGTGTCGACCAGTTCCAGCGGCCCGTCGGGCAGGCGCACCGGCGTCTCCGGGTCGGCCAGCTTCGGGCGCAGCGCCAGCAGCGCCGCCACCTTCCGCGACGCCACCAGTGCGGAGGTGACCGCCCCGACCGCTTCCGTCGCCGTCGAGACCGGCCAGATGAGGAACGCCGAAACGCCGTAGAACGCCACCAGCTGCCCGATGCCGATCGTGCCCTCGACGGCCAGCCGGGCGCCCAGCCAGGTGATCACCACGGTGACGAGCCCCGGCAGCGCGACCTCGGCCGCGGCCAGCCAGCCTTCGGCCTTGCCGACCTCGACACCGGCACCCCGGACTCGCTGGCTCGCTTCGTGGAACCGGGCGAAGAACCGGCGTTCGCCGCCGATGCCGCGCAGGATCCGCAGGCCGGACACGATGTCCGCGCCGAGCGCGTTGACGTCACCACGCTGCTCGCGTTGCGCCGCCTTGCGCTTCTGCAGCGGCGCGAGCAGCGGCCCGATGCCCAGCACCGCGAGCGGCACGCCGACCAGGGCGATCACGCCGAGCAGCGGTGACGTCGAGATCAGCCACGCCGCGACCACGACGAACGCCAGCATCGAACCGAACGCCCGGCCGCCCATCGCGGTGGCGTTGCCGATGTGGTTGACGTCGGTGGTGGTGATCGCGACGAGGTTGCCGGTGGTGGTCTTCTCGCGCAGGCCGGCGCCGACGCGCGTGGTGTGCGCCGACACGGCCCGCTGGGTGGCACCCGCCCCGTGCATCCACAGGGCGTAGTCGACGAAGTGGAGCCAGGTCCCGGACAGGGTCTGCACGACCCCGAGCGCGGCCGCGGCCAGCGCCCAGCGCCAGACTCCCGCCCCGTCGTGCGCGGTGATGGCGCCGATGCCCTGGCCGATCACCAGGGGCAGCAGGGCGCCCGGCAGCGCCCACACGACACCGATCGAGGCCGCGCCCAGCACCGTGCCGAGCCGGGCCCGGAACACGGCGAGCAGGAAGCGGCTCGCGGTCGGCCGTGCGGGCAGCCGCAGCGGCGGAAAGGGATATGTGGCGGAAAGCACGATTCCCGACGGTAAGCCGATGCCCCGCCGAAGGCGACCGATTTTCGCGCGCCCGCCTGCGGCCGCGCCTCCGCTCGGTGGCTGCGCACCGCGCCGGTCGCCCGTCTGCCGCAGTCCCGGATCAGCCGATCCGGGACCGGGAAAGCTACTCCGCGCGAGCCTTCCGCCACGGCTCCCGCGGGATCTTCGCCCACTCGGGTTGTCTGCTCCGTCACACCCGGAAGGCCACGATCCGGTGGGGCGGCCCAGTGTCCGGGGCACCCGGGCCCGGCACGTATCCTGGCGGCCGTGGCGAACCCTGACACGGACACCGTGACCAGCACCGTTGACACCACCGAGCGGGCCGGGGCGACCCCGGACCACACCCAGCCCTATCGCGAGCTCGGGCTCGCCGACGACGAGTACGCCCGCATCCGGGAGATCCTCGGCCGCCGGCCCACCGACGCCGAGCTGGCCATGTACTCGGTGATGTGGAGCGAGCACTGCTCCTACAAGTCCTCCAAGAAGCACCTGCGCTACTTCGGCGAGACCGCGACCGACGAGATGAAGGCCAAGATGCTGGCCGGCATCGGCGAGAACGCGGGCGTCGTCGACATCGGCGAGGGCTGGGCGGTCACCTTCAAGGTGGAGAGCCACAACCACCCGTCCTATGTGGAGCCCTACCAGGGCGCCGCGACCGGCGTCGGCGGCATCGTGCGCGACATCATGGCGATGGGCGCGCGGCCGCTCGCGGTGGCCGACGCGCTGCGCTTCGGCCCGGCCGACGCCCCTGACACCAAGCGCGTGCTGCCCGGTGTCGTCGCCGGCGTCGGCGGTTACGGCAACTGCCTCGGCCTGCCGAACATCGGCGGCGAGCTGGTCTTCGACCCGTCGTACTCGGGCAACCCGCTGGTGAACGCGCTGTGCGTCGGCGCGATGCGCGTCGAGGACCTGCACCTGGCCTTCGCGTCCGGCACCGGCAACAAGATCATCCTGTTCGGCGCCCGCACCGGTCTCGACGGCATCGGCGGCGTTTCCGTCCTGGCGAGTGACACCTTTTCGGGTGACGAGTCGTCGGGCGGCCGCAAGAAGCTCCCGAGCGTCCAGGTCGGCGACCCGTTCACCGAGAAGGTGCTCATCGAGTGCTGCCTCGAGCTGTTCGCCCAGGACCTCGTGGTCGGCATCCAGGACCTCGGCGGCGCCGGGCTGTCCTGCGCGACGTCCGAGCTGGCCGCGGCCGGTGACGGCGGCATGCACATCTACCTCGACCGGGTTCCGTTGCGCGCCACCGGGATGACGCCGGCCGAGGTGCTCTCCAGCGAGTCGCAGGAGCGCATGTGCGCGGTCGTCTCGCCGGAGAACGTCGAGGCGTTCATGGCCGTCTGCCGCAAGTGGGACGTCATCGCCACCGACATCGGCGAGGTCACCGACGGCGAGCACCTGGTGATCACCTGGAACGACGAGGTCGTCGTCGACGTCCCGGCGCACACCGTTGCCCACCAGGGCCCGGTGTACGACCGGCCGATCGAGCGACCGTCCTTTCAGGACGCACTGATCACCGACACCTCGGCGAACCTGCCGCGTCCGTCCACTCCGGACGAACTGCGGGCGGACGTGCTCAAGCTCATCTCGTCGCCGAACCAGGCGTCGAAGGAATGGGTGACGTCGCAGTACGACCGCTACGTGCGCGGTAACTCGGTGCTGTCGCAGCCGTCCGACTCGGGCATGATCCGGATCGACGAGTCGAGTGGCCGCGGCGTCTCGGTGGCGACGGACTGCAACAGCAAGTTCGTCTACCTGGACCCGTACCGCGGCGCGCAGCTGGCGCTTGCGGAGGCGTACCGCAACGTGGCGACCGGCGGCGCCACCCCGGTCGCGGTCTCGGACTGCCTGAACTTCGGCGCGCCGACCGACCCGGGGGTGATGTGGCAGTTCGAGCAGGCCGTGCACGGTCTCGCGGACGGCTGCGTCGAGCTGGGCATCCCGGTCACCGGCGGCAACGTGAGTTTCTTCAACCAGACCGGGTCGACGGCGATCCTGCCGACGCCGGTGATCGGCGTCCTCGGCGTGATCGACGACGTCACCCGCCGCATCCCGACCGGCATCGGCGCGGAGGCGGGGGAAACCCTGCTGCTGCTGGGCGAAACGCACGACGAGCTGGACGGCTCGGCGTGGGCCCGCGAGCTGCACGGCCACCTCGGCGGCGTCCCGCCCCGCGTGGATCTCGCCCGCGAGAAGCTGCTGGCGGACATCCTGGTGGCGGGTTCCCGCGACGGCATGATCTCGGCGGCGCACGACCTCTCGGACGGCGGCCTGATCCAGGCGTTCGTCGAGACCGTCCTCATCGGACAGTGCGGCGCCCGGGTCTTCCTCGACAGCGACCAGGACCCGTTCGTCCAGCTGTTCTCCGAGTCGTCGGGCCGCGTGCTGGTGGCGGTCCCGCGCACGGAGGAGCTGCGCTTCACGGAGATGTGCACCGCGCGCGGCCTCCCGTGGCGCAAGACCGGCGTGGTCGATCCGGAGTCAGGCACGCTGGAGCTGCAGGACATCACGGAGTTCACGCTCGACGAGCTCCGCACCGCCTGGGAGAAGACGCTCCCGGCCCTGTTCGACTGACGCGGATCCCGGCTTGTCCACAGCCTGGCTCGGTTGTGGACAAGCCGGGGTTTGGCGAGCGATTGCCGGGGTTTCGTCGGCCCGCGCCGATAGACTGGACCCGGGGACGCCCCCCGGGGAGGGTGGGGGCTGCTGGACCCTGTGCAGCCGGTTCTCCCTTGCTATGGCGGGGAAGCCGAGGTTCTCGGATGCCCGGCACGGGGAGCCGCGCCTGCCCGCAACGACACGGCTTTGCTGAGACCTGTCGGAAACGGGGCCTGCTCAGCTCGACGCGGTGATGGCGCGCAGCTCCGCCGCACCGGCCGCGAGCAGCCGCGCGAAGTCGGTGTCCTCACCCGCCAGCCATCGCTCGGTGGCCAAGCGCAGCACAGCCATCCCGGCGTCGGTGGCCAGCCGCGCCGTCGGCCTATCACACCCGCGTCGCTCCAAAGCTGCCGTGAGCGCTTGCGAAAGTGACACCAGCTTGATCAGTTCCCGTTCCTGCAACGGCGGATTAGCCGCGATGACCGCCGCCCGTTCGTCCAGGAACTCTCGTGGCCGTAGCACTTCCGGCGTCACCGCGAACGCGGCCAGCAGCGTCGGCAGCGCGCCGGTGCCCGCCGGAACCGAGGCGATTGCGGCGACGAAACGCTCCTCCAGCTCGTCGCCGGCGAAGAGCACCTCGCGCTTGTCGCTGAACCAGCGGTAGAACGACCGCTCGGTGAGGTTCGCGCGCCGCGTGATCTGCGCGATCGTCGTGCGGTCGTAGCCCTGCTCGGTGAACAGGTCCAGGGCGGCGCGCTCGAGCCGGCCGCGCGTGTTGCCTTCCCAGCGAGCCATGGCCCGAGTTTAACGACAACAGATGCTGTCGTCACTCTGGTAGCGTGAGTGACGACAGCATCTGTTGTCATCACTCTCGGAGGAGACCCATGCGCACCCTTCGCTTCCACGAGCACGGCGACCCGCAGGACGTCCTGCGGGTCGAAGACGCCGCCATCCCGGCCCCTGGACCAGGGCAGATCCGCGTCAACGTCCAGGCCTGCGGGCTGACCCCGGCGGACTGGGCCCTCTGCCGCGGGCTCTTCGCCGGTGACCTGCCGCGTGGGATCGGGCTCGAGGTGGCCGGCACGGTCGACGCGCTCGGTGACGGCGTGACCGGCGTCGGCATCGGTGACGCGGTGTTCGGCCCGGCGCCGTTCCGCGGCCCGACCGCCGGCGCGTCGGAGCAGGCCGTGCTCGACGTCTGGTTCCCGCGACCACCGGCGCTCGACCCGGTCGACGCGGCCGCGCTGCCGATGGCGGTCGAGACGGCTTACCGCGGGCTGGACGTCCTCGGCGTCCGTGCCGGCACCACCGTGCTCGTGCACGGCGCCGGCACGACCGTCGGGTACGCCGCGGTGCAGATCGCGATCGGGCGCGGCGCGCGGGTGATCGCCACCGCCGGCGAGACCTACGCCGACGCCCTGCGCGCCGCCGGCGCCGACGTCACGAGCTACGGCGACGGTCTGCCCGAGCGTGTCCGGGCCCTCGCGGGCGGCCCGGTCGACCTCGTCCTGGACACGGCGCCGGTCAGCAACGCGTTGCCCGGCCTCATCCGCACCGTCGAGGCGCCGGAGCACGTGCTGACGCTCAGCGACTTCGCCGCGGCCAACGAGCTGGGCGCCCGCGGCGGCGGGCCCGACGCCCACGCCGCGCTGCGCACGGACGTCCTCGGCGAGTACGCCCGGCTGGCGGCCGAGGGACGCTTCTCGGTCCCGGTCGCCCGGACGTTCGCCCTGGAGGACTGGCGCACGGCCGCGAAGCTGAGCCAGTCCGGGCAGGCACGGGGAAAACTGGTCCTGAAGATCGGCTAGTGCTCGGCGACGATCCGCTCGTCGCCGTCGAGCAGCTCTTCGCGCGCCCACCCAGGAGGCAGTTGAACGTCCTTTTCGGACTGGACTCGCGTGTTGTAGAGCGAGACCGACCTGGGCAGGACGGCGAACCGCAGGTCGGTCTGACCCTCGAAGTGGGTTCGCCGCAGGTCCAGCTCCCCGGTGACGCGCACGTCGTGGAAAACGGCGTCACGGAGGAACACCGCGTCCTTGAACGTGGTCGGGCCCGCGAAGGTCGTTTCGGTGAAGTCCGCGAGTTCGGCGAACCGGGTGCCGCTGAACCAGGCGTGGCTTTCGAAAACCGCGCCACGGCAACGGAAGTTGCCGATGAGCCGGCCCCCGTCGGTGCCCGCCGCCGTGAAGTAGACCCGGCCGGTGAAGCGGCAGCCGCTCAGGTTGGTGCTGCTGTGCAGCGCCGCGTACCGCAGCAGCAGGCCGCCGATCCGGCAACCCGAGAGATCGAGGTATTCGACGACCGCTCCGGTCAGATCGAGGTCGTAGCTCGGGGCGTCCGGCCGGTCGACCGGCGGCAGCAGCTCGCGGATCAGCCGCTGCGCGGTCAACCGGACCTGGAGTTCCTGCTCTTCCTCGGGCGTGCCTCGGGTGTCGTCGCGCTTCTTGCGATCGAGCTCGGGGTTGTACCGCGGGTGCGTGAAGGGCCGCCGCAGGTAGGAACACAGCACGTCCAGCACCGTCTGCGTGTAGGACGGCCGGTTGCGGGCCAGGCCCGCCAGCGCGTGCAGCGCGCCCACCCGCACCTGGTCGGCCGCGTGGCCGAGCAGCTCGACGGCCTTCGCGAACCGCTCGTCCGCCACCCGCTCGCGGTCCTGTTCGGCGCGCTGCGACTCGAGCTCGTGCCGCTGCCGCTCGATGTCCTGGCGACGTTCCTCGACGCGGCGGCGCCGGTCGTTCAGCCACAGCGCGTACAGCGCCACGATCGCCCCGCCGGCCAGGCCGCCGGTCTTCAGCGCGTCACTGCGGCTGGTGGCGGGGTCGGTCAGCAACCAGCCGCCGACCCCGAGCAGCAGCACCAGTGACGCGGCGAACGTCCACGCCAGCGGTGATCGCCACGGTTTCACCAGTTCAGGACACCAGCATCGTGCTGACGCAGAAGCCCTTGTCGTCGAAGTTCGTCGCGCTCAGCGTGCCCTTGACGGACTTGCCGGCGGACGTGCCCGTGACCTGGCCCTCGACCAGGTACTCGTCGTCCGGCACGTCACCGAGCTCCAGTTGCAGCGGCGACTTGAGGAACGTCTTGAGCCACGAGTCGAGCAGGTCCTTCGAGTCCGAGCAGCCCATGGCGATCGCGGCCTGGTTGTCACCGGCGTTCAGCTTGTCGATGAAACCCTGCAGCACGACCTTGCCCTGCCCGGTGCCCGAGCTGCCGCCCGGCGTCGACGCCTTGGTGCTCGGCGTCGTCTTCTTCGGGGTGGACTTCGGCGTCGACGGCTTCGACGAGCTCGACGCCGGGGCCGCCGTGTTGTTGCTGTCCTTCGACAGGAAGAACCCGGGCGCGACGAAGCCGGTGATGCCCAGGCCGGCCAGCACCAGCACCACGACGGCGCCGACGGCGATCCACATCCCGGTCTTGCTCTGCTTCGGCGGCGCCGGCGGCCCGCCGAAGCCCTGACCGTAGCCACCCTGCTGGTCCCAGCCGGACATCTGGCCGCCCGAGTTCGGGTCCCACGCCTGCTGGCCGTACTGCTGCGCGTTCGGGTCGGCCCACGCCTGCTGCTGCTGGGCGTTCGGGTCGGCCCAGCCCTGCTGCTGGTTGGGGTCACCCCAGCCCTGCTGCTGCGGGTAGCCGCCCGGCTGCTGGTAGCCCTGCTGGTTCGGGTCCCAGCCCTGCGGGTACTGCTGCGTCGGGTACGGCTGTTGCTGCTGGTTGGGGTCCCACCCGCCCTGCTGGGGGTACGGCTGCTGCGGGAACCCGCCGGACTGCGGCTGCTGGCCGTAGGGGTCGGGCTGGCCGGGCTGGCCCGGCTGAGGCGGGTACGTCATGGGTCATGCCTTCCGGGCGCTGGGTGTTCGTGCGCATCCGACGCCCGGCGGACGCGAGCGGTTCCCCCAGGACGTCGTGAGCAGCATTCTGCAAGCTCGGACGGTACGGCATGAAACCGGCTCCCGGCCGCGACGACGCGAAGTCGTCACAACCGGGAGCCGGCGTGGAGTGGATCAGCCGTTGGCGAGAGCCTGGAGCCGGTCGATGGCACCGTTGAAGGTGTCCTGGTCGAGCGGGCTCGAGGTGTACTGCCAGACGGTGTAGAAGCCCCAGTTGTAGGGCAGGGCGCCGACCGACGAGGAGTACCGCGCCACCCACAGCGGGGCCGTGCTGGAGAAGTCGGCGCTGACGCACTGGTTCCACCAGCTCTGCGACGTGTAGATCACGGGCCAGCGTCCGGTCTTGGCGTGGTAGGTGTCGTGGAAGTCGAGGATCCACGACGTCATCGCCGCCTGGCTCAGCCCGTAACAGGTGGCGCCGTACGGGTTGTACTCCATGTCCAGCGCGCCGGGCAGCGTCTTGCCGTCCCTCGACCAGCCGCCGCCGTGGGCGAGGAAGTAGTTCGCCTGGGCCGCGCCGCTGGCGGTGTTCGGGGTGGCGAAGTGGTAGGCGCCGCGGATGAAGCCCTGGTTGAAGGAGCCGTTGTACTGCTGGGCGAAGTACGGGTTGGTGTAGCTGGTGCTTTCGGTGGCCTTGGTCCAGACGAACCGCTTGCCCTGGTTCCACCAGCTCGCCCAGTCGACGTTGCCCTGGTAGCTGGCGACGTCCATGCCGGCCACCGTGGCCAGCACCTGGCCGGGGATGGCCTGGCCGGGCTGCGGCTGCTGCGCGGCTTTCTGCGTGTCCGGCGTCGACTTGTCACCTTCGACGCGCCGGATCTGCGAGCCCATGTCGTGGTTGTGCACGGCGATGTCCGCGTTGATCGCGGTCACCGGGTCGACCTCCGGGGAGAAGGTCGCGGCCGTCGCCTGGACCGTGCTGCCGAGCAGGAGCAGCGTGGCGGGGACGACCAGGGCAGCGAACAGCCGCCCTCTTCGGGAAGTGGACATCGTTGAATCCCTTCACAGATACCCTCGCTGAGGACGGCTTACTGCAGGTAGCCGCCCGCGCACGATTGTTAGCGACGCACCCGGGGTTTGTCACTCAGTTCCGTGAAATTGGGTATACGCGTGGGTGATTTTCTCGGGAAGTTGATCGTCAATTGGTGACCGGTTAACACCTATTACCGATAACGCTGCGCCGTTCAGCCCAGTGCGAGCGCCCGCAGGCGCTCGGCCGCGCCGTTGAACCAGTTCTGGTCGCCGGGCAGCGTGCCGCGGTCGGCGAACTGCCAGATCGTGTGCACGCCCCAGCCGGCCGGCAGCTCGCCGATGTAGGTGTTGTAGCGGGCGATCCAGAGCGGGTTGGCGCCGAAACCGCCGTTGTTCGCGGTGCACCGCTTCCACCAGCTGGTGGACGTGTAGATCGTCGGGTACCGGCCGGTGGCCGCGCGGTAGGTCTCGGAGAAGTCGCTGAGCCACCGGACCATGCCGGCGGCGTCCTTGCCGTAACAGGTCTCGCCGTACGGGTTGTACTCCGCGTCGAGCGCGCCCGGCAGGGTCCGGCCGTCGGCCGACCAGCCGCCGCCGTGGGCCAGGAAGTAGCGCGCCTGCGACGCGCCGTCGGAGACGTCCGGCCGGGCGAAGTGGTAGGCGCCGCGGATCAGCCCCGCGTCGTAGGACCCGTTGTACTGCTGGGCGAACTGCGGGTTGACGAAGCCGGTGCCCTCGGTCGCCTTGACGTAGACGAACTTCGCGCCCGCGCCGGCCGCGCCGCCCCAGTCGACTGGCCCCTGGTGGCCGCTGACGTCGTGGCCGAGCTGCTGGTCGTCGGCCGCGTACAGCACGTCCGGCAGGGCTTCGACGCCCTCGACCTTGGCGATCTGCGAGCCCGCGTAGTGGTCTTCAGCGCCCTCGTAGAGATCGATGGCTTTCGCGGGCGTCTGTCCGGCGACCAGGAGCGCGGCGGCGGCGAGGAGCGGCAGCGAACGGCCTCTTTGAAAACGGCCCAGCACCCTCTTGCCCCCCACCGGTCCCGTGAGTCTCATTGAGCCTCACGATGCACCCGCGTCGCCGGATCGGCTACCCGGTGCCACTCGAAAGTGTGAGGGGCTTGAGGGTGACGACGTCAGCGCTGTTGCTCGTCGGCCAGGGCCTTCAGCAGGTGCTCGGCGGGCACGACGGCGGTGATCAGGTCGTGCGGGTTGATCGCGACCGGGTGACCACCCAGAAGGCTGACGATGTCGCGGCCGACCACGGCCCGCGCGTGCGGCCACTCGCGCGGCACCAGCGCCTTGCGCGTGTACGCGGGCACCATCACCCGGCCGTCGGTGTTGTGGAAGCCGATCACCGTGCGCTGCACCGGCGACATCGCGTAGACGAACAGCGTCGAGTCGAGGACGACCTTCGGCAGGTCCGACGGCGGGCGGTGCTCGGTGCGGACGAGCTGCAGCAGCTGCTCGAGGTCGTTCGACGGCTCCGGGAACCCGAGCGCCTTGGGCGAGGGCCGGTAGCGGTCGTTGGGGTGGAAGTCGGCCACGACGTCACCGGTGCCGTTCACCGGGTACGCGCCGACGACCGCCCACGACGGCACCGGGCCGTTCGGGTCGAAGGCCTCGTCGATGACGTAGAGCCAGCTGTTGGGGTTGGCGCGGGCGTTCGCACGCATCTCCTCGGTGATCTCGGGCGTGCCGTGCTTGCCGGAGCGCCGGGCCTGCTGGCCGCCGCGCCGCGCCGGACGGCTGTGCTTGCCGTGCTTGCCGGGGCGATCCGCTCCGCTTCCGGTGGGCTGCTGCGAAACCATCCGATCTGCCTCGTCCCGCTGCGCCATCGTCATCCCCACGTTCTCGGGTGTGCCTGAAAACTCTTGGTGCGCCACTCTACTGTTTGCCCATGGCCTCTTCGCGTTCGGTCGACCCCGGACAGTTACGTGCGGCGGTGCAGGCGATTTTCCCGTGGCTGCAGGGGGACGCGCCGGATCCCGCGCGCGCCGAGCTCGCGGCCGCGGTCCGGCTCAGCCTGCGCACGCTCGCGGCGGACGCCCCGGGCCGGACGGTCGAGGTCCGGGTGCCGCCGTTCGCCGCGGTGCAGTGCGTGGAAGGGCCGCGCCACACGCGCGGCACCCCGCCCAACGTGATCGAGACGGACCCGCGCACGTGGCTGGAACTCGCCACGGGCCTACTGGACTGGACCACTGCGGTGGCCGGCGGCCGGGTGTCCGCTTCGGGCACCCGGGCCGACCTCTCGCAGTGGCTCCCGCTGGTCCGCGTCTAGTTACGGCTTGCGGCCGACGCCGCCGGCGATGGTGCGCTGCGCGACGTTGAGCTCCTTGAGGCGCGGGCCGTCCGGCCACCAGTCGGCGCACAGCGTCACGCCGGGATCGACCATTTCGAGGCCGGGGAACAGTTCCTCGATCTCCTTCTGCGTCCGGAACGTGCCGGAGCCCATCGGGCTGTGCACGAAGAAGTCCTCCATGCGGCGCGCGGTCTCGGAGTCTTCGTTCTCCGGGTCGAAGAAGTGGCTGAGCCCGACGAAGGAACCGGACGGCAGCGCGTCGACGTACTCCTTCATGATCTCCGCCGGCCGCTCCCGCTCGCCCTTGAAGTGGTGCAGGGTGCCCATCTGCAACAGGATCAGCGGCTGGCTGAAGTCGATGTGCTCGCGCACGACCTCGTTCTCGAGGATCCGCGCCGGCTCGAAGATGTCCTCGGCGACGAAGTGGGTGTGCTCGTTCTCCTCGAGCAGCGCCCGCCCGTGGGCGAGCACGACCGGGTCGTTGTCGACGTAGACGACGCGGGTCTCCGGGTTGATCCGCTGGACGACCTGGTGGGTGTTTTCGGCGGTCGGCAGACCGGACCCCAGGTCGAGGATCTGGGTGATCCCCGTCTGGCCCGCGAGGAACCGGCACGCGCGAATGAGGAAACCACGGTTTTCGAAGGCGAGGTCCTGCGCTTCGGGGGCGGCCCGCTGCACCTGCTTCAGGACCTCCCTGTCGATCTCGTAATTGTCCTTACCCAGCAGAAACGCGTCGTACACGCGGGCGATGCTCGCGCGGGTCGGGTCCACTCCGACGGGAACGCGTTCGGTCCGGGTCGCGGCGTCGGGCATCTTGAACCTCGCAAGTTCTGTGTCGAAAGTCTCGTACTCTACGTAGAGTAGGACTACACACGCATGCGGTAAACCGGGTCACCTCTTTGCGCAGGACGGCCCAACGTGTACTTTCGGTAGTCGGGCTAGAGCCCCCTGGTGACTGACGCGCGGAAGGTCCGGGAATGAACGCGGTGAACGCGTCCAGTGCTGAACAGAACATCGGCCCCACGGCGCGCCGGATGATCCTCGGCTCGCAGCTGCGCCGGCTCCGTGAAGAGGCCGGGGTCACGCGCCAGCAGGCGGGCTACAACATCCGCGGGTCCGAATCGAAGATCAGCCGCCTCGAACTGGGCCGGGTCGGCTTCAAGGAACGCGACGTCACCGACCTGCTGACGATGTACGGCGTCGACGACCCGAACGAGCGCCAGACCTTCCTCGACATGGTCAAGCAGTCGAACGAACCAGGCTGGTGGCGGCGGTTCGGCGAGACGATGCCGAACTGGTTCACCGACCTCGTCGGCCTGGAAGAGGCCGCGGCGCGGATCCAGATCTGGGAGCCGCTCTACGTCTCGGGCCTGCTGCAGATCGAGGGGTACGCGCGGGCGATCTTCAGCCACGGCCGTCCGGAGATGGCCGACGACCGCGTCGACCAGCTGGTCGCGCTGCGGATGCGGCGGCAGAAGATGTTCAGCAGGCCGGACGCGCCACGCGTCTGGATGGTGCTCGACGAGTCCGTGCTGCACCGGCCGATCGGCGGCATGAAGGTCCTGAAGCAGCAGATCGAGTACCTGCTCGAGATGAGCGCGCTGCCGCACGTGTCGGTGCAGGTCCTGCCGTTCTCGCGCAGCGGGCTGTCCGCGGAGCACGCGTTTTCGCTGCTGCGGTTCGGCGAACCGGAACTGCCGAACATCGCCTACGTCGAGTACCTCACCGGCGCGCACTACATCGAGAAGCGCGAAGAGATCGAAAAGTACAGCCGCGCGCTGGACATGCTCGCGGTGGACGCGGAGACGCCCGACCGCAGCCGGTCGATGCTGGCGAAGCGCCGCCAGGAGATCTGAGACCCGTTCGACGGTATCGACGAGGTACCGGTCAGCGGTAACCACGTGTAGCGACTAGCCCGTTCGGGAACGTTTCTATCACCCATTAGATGAACACTGACCTGGTGATCCTTCACTACGGGACAAGTTTGCAAGAAATTCTGCACGTGCATTTACCGCTGCAGGCACACGTGCTAGCCTCCGATACGCGGGCAAATGCACATGCAGATGGAGATGCATTGCCTCGACAGCTTCCGCATCGAGAAGGTGGGACCATGGCTGAGCGATTCGAGAACGGCATCCCGGCCGACCGGCTGTCCGGTGCCGCGTGGCGTAAGGCGAGCTACAGCGGCGCCGTCGGCAACTGCGTCGAGGTCGCCCCCCTGTCCAGCGGTGAGATCGCGATGCGCAACTCGCGCTTCCCGACCGGTCCCGCGCTCGTGTACACCCGTGCCGAGATGGCGGCGTTCCTCGCGGGCGCGAAGGACGGTGAGTTCGACGATGTCCTCGGCTGAGGTCGTCGCCCCCGCCTTCGACATCGAGACCGGACTGCAGGAGCTGGTGGCTCGCGGCTACCAGTTCGTCCACCCCGCCGACGAGCGTGGTGAGGTTCTCGCCGTCGTCGGCGTGCGGGTGCACGATGACGTCGTCGACGTGGTCCGGCTCAACGCCGAGGACGACGTGGTGGCGACGCGGATGCCCGGAACCGAGGAGAACATCTTCGAACCGGAGCGGTGGCTGTGGCGCCGCAGCGGTGACGGCGCCCGCGTGCTCACGGAGATCCTCGCGCTGCCGGATGCCTGCTAGCGCAGTGAAAGAACTTCAGGCCCTGTCCGAAGTGGTCAGAACCACGTCGGGCGGGGCCTGACTCATGTCCGGACCGTTTACACTGAAATCGGCCTGACCACGTCTTCCTGGGAGCACCTCGGTGGTTTCCGACCCGCAGCTCGTGTCCTCCGACCAGCCCGACCCGGAACCCCGCGAGGAGTGTGGCGTCTTCGGCGTCTGGGCTCCGGGGGAAGAAGTCGCGAAACTGACCTACTACGGCCTCTACGCCCTGCAGCACCGGGGCCAGGAGGCCGCCGGCATCTCCGTCTCCGACGGCTCGCAGATCGTGGTCTTCAAGGACCTCGGCCTGGTCAGCCAGGTGTTCGATGAACAGATCCTGCAGTCGCTGCAGGGCCACATCGCCGTCGGCCACTGCCGGTACTCGACCACCGGCGCGACCATCTGGGAGAACGCGCAGCCGATCTTCCGCACCACCGAGACGGGCAGCGGCCTGTCCTTCGCGCACAACGGCAACCTCGTCAACACGGCGGAGCTGCGCGAACGCACCATCGCCGCGGGCCTCAAGCCGCACGCCGGGCTGACCGGTTCGTCCAGCGACTCGGACCTGGTCTGCGGGCTGCTCGCGGCGAACGCCGCCGACAAGGGCATCGAAGGCGCGGCGATGGAGCTGCTGCCGACGCTCAAGGGCGCGTTCTGCCTGGTGTTCGCCGACGAGAACACGCTGTACGCCGCGCGCGACCCGCACGGGGTGCACCCGCTGGTGCTCGGCCGGCTCGAGCGCGGCTGGGTCGTCTCCAGCGAGACCGCCGGCCTGGACATCGTCGGCGCGTCGTTCGTCCGCGAAGTCGAGCCCGGTGAGCTGATCGCCATCGACGCCGAGGGCCTGCGCTCCTCGCGGTTCGCCAACCCGGAGCCCAAGGGCTGCGTCTTCGAGTACGTCTACCTGGCCCGCCCCGACACCACGATCGCCGGCCGCGGCGTGCACGCCACCCGCGTCGAGATCGGCCGCCGGCTCGCCGGCGAGCAGCCGGTCGAGGCCGACCTGGTGATGCCGGTGCCGGAGTCCGGCACTCCCGCCGCCATCGGTTACGCGCAGGGCTCGGGCATCCCGTACGGCACCGGCCTGGTGAAGAACGCCTACGTCGGGCGCACGTTCATCCAGCCGTCGCAGACCATCCGCCAGCTCGGGATCCGCTTGAAGCTGAACCCGCTGCGCGACGTCATCCGCGGCAAGCGGCTGGTCGTCGTGGACGACTCGATCGTCCGCGGCAACACCCAGCGCGCGCTCGTCCGGATGCTGCGCGAGGCCGGCGCGCTCGAGGTGCACGTCCGGATCGCGTCGCCGCCCGTGCGCTGGCCGTGTTTCTACGGCATCGACTTCGCGTCGCGGGCCGAGCTCGTCGCGAACGGCGTCGACCTCGACGGCATCCGCCGCTCGATCGGCGCGGACTCGCTCGGCTACATCTCGCTCGACGGCCTCGTCGCGGCGACGGAGCAGCCGAAGTCGCGGCTGTGCACGGCGTGCTTCTCCGGCGAATACCCGATCGCCCTGCCCGACGACGCGCTCATCGGGAAGAACCTGCTCGAGAGCCTCGACGCGGTCAATGGCGCGGCAACGCCGGTCAGCCCGGCCGGGTACGGTGCCGAGGACGCTGTTCGGCGTCCCTAGCCTTCGGCTAGTCCTTCCAGTTGGGAGTCCTTCTACCGTGAGCGAGTCCACGAGCGCCACGTACGCCGCCGCCGGCGTCAGCATCGACGCCGGCGACCAAGCCGTCGAGCTGCTCAAGCCCCACGCCGAGCGGGCCACGCGCCCCGAGGTCATGGGCGGCGTCGGGGGCTTCGCCGGGCTCTTCTCGCTGAAGCTCGACAAGTGGAAGGAACCGATCCTCGCCTCCTCCACGGACGGCGTCGGCACCAAGATCGCCGTCGCGCAGGCCCTGGACAAGCACGACACGGTCGGCATCGACCTGGTCGCGATGGTCGTCGACGACCTGGTCGTGACCGGCGCCGAGCCGCTGTTCCTGCAGGACTACATCGCCGTCGGCAAGGTGCACCCGGAGAAGATCGCCGCGCTGGTCGGCGGCATCGCCGAGGGCTGCGTCCAGGCCGGCTGCGCGCTGCTCGGCGGTGAGACCGCCGAGCACCCCGGCCTGATGGGCGAGCACGACTACGACATGTCGGCCACCGGCGTCGGTGTGGTCGAGGCGTCCGCGCTGCTGTCTCCGGAGAAGGTCCGCCCGGGTGACGTCGTGCTGGCGCTCGGCTCGTCGGGACTGCACTCGAACGGGTACTCCCTGGCCCGGCACGTGCTGCTGGACATCGCGCGGATGCCGCTCGGCGGGCACGTCGAGGAGTTCGGCCGCACCCTCGGCGAGGAGATGCTGGAGCCGACGCGGATCTACGCGAAGGACTGCCTCGCGCTGGCGGCCGAGACCGAGGTCCGGACGTTCGCGCACATCACCGGCGGCGGCCTGGAGGCGAACCTGGCCCGCGTCATGCCGCGCGGCCTGGTCGCCCGGCTCGACCGCGGCACCTGGTCGCCGGCGCCGGTGTTCGCGCTGATCGGCCAGCGCGGCAAGGTCGAGCGCGCCGAACTGGAGAAGACGTTCAACATGGGCGTCGGCATGGTCGCGATCGTCGGGGCCGAGGACGTCGACCGGGCGCTGGCCATGCTGACCGCGCGGCACGTCCCGGCGTGGGTGCTGGGCGACGTCCAGCCCGCGGACGACGTCGACGGCCCGCGCGCGCTGCTCTCGGGTGACCACCCGCGCTTTTAGATACGCACTTGATCGCGGCTGTCACACTGGTGTCATGGCAGCCGGAGACGTGGTGATCGGCTCCCGGTTCACGATCCCGGGAGCCGAGCTGAACGAGCGCTTTTCGCGGTCGTCCGGCCCGGGCGGTCAGGGCGTCAACACCACGGATTCGCGGGTCGAGCTGTCCTTCGACGTCGCCGGTTCGCCGTCCATCCCGGAGCACCTGCGGGACCGGGTGCTGGCCGGGCTCGAGGGCCGGCTGGTCGACGGCGTCCTGACGATCGCGGCCAGCGAACACCGCTCCCAGCTGCAGAACCGCGAAGCTGCCCGTGGCCGGCTGGCCAACCTTCTGCGCGATGCGTCGGCTCCGCCGCCGGCCAAGCGGCGCCCCACGAAGCCGTCTCGCGGTTCGAAGGAACGCCGCCTGGCGTCGAAAAAGCGCCGGAGCGACGTGAAGCGTGGCCGCTCCGGCCGCTTGAACGACTAGCTGAGCGAGAGGTGCACGCACTCCCCGGCCGGCCGGTAGCCGACCCGGGCGTAGACGTTCCCGATCCCCAGGTCGCCGGGGGTGAGGAACGCCGTGTGCGCGCCGGACTCGTGCACGTCGCGGGTGAGCCGGGCGGTGATCGCCGCGGCGATCCCGCGGCGGCGATACGGCTCGAGCACGGCGATGCCGGCGACCTCGGTGGTGCCGTCGACGATCGCGAGCGCGAGACCGCCGCCGAGCACCACGCCGTCGGCGACGTCCTCCGCCAGAAGGTGCCGGACCCCGGCCTCGATGCCGGACCGCAGGCGTTCGACCTCCTCGTCGGGGACCTCCGGCGACTCGCCGAACGCCGTGTTCTGCACCGTCCGCAGCCGCCGAAGGTCCTCGTCGGACTCCGGCGCGCGCAGCCGGATCCCCGCCGGAACCGTCTGGTCGATCCGTTCGGCGGGGGCGCAGGTCATCAACGGCACTCGCCGCTCAAGCGCGTACCCGGCCTCGACCAGGAGTTCCTCCAGGTCGGGAGCGACGTCGGTGAAGTACTCCAGCCGCGGGAGCAGGCCGCGCCGCCGGTACGCGCTGGTCAGCGCGTCGATCTCCGCCGCCGACGGCCGCGCGCCGTCGTCCGGGATCGCGTAGTTGAGCATCGGGTGCTCGGTGTCCGGCGAGTAGGTGGCCAGGAACGGGCCGACCCGTTCGGTCTCGCGGCCACGGGGCGCCGTCTTGCGGACATACGTCTGAATAACGGACATTGCTGGTGGAAGCCTTTTCGAGAGCACGTCAAGGAACCGCAGCTGAGTGCGGGAGGTTCGCTGGGCGTCGGGCCTAGCGGAGGCCGACGCCGGAGACGGCGCCAGGCATAGGCGTTCATTCCTCGAGTCGAAAGGGCTCTTCCGGGCCAGTGTGGCACGGCCCGCAAGCCGGTTACTGCCGGTCGGGGTGGGCGATCGCCGCGTACCGCGTGTCCCAGACCGACCGCGGGACCCGCATGGTGAGGGTCGGGGCTTCGCAGATCGTGCGGCGCTGCTGGGCCGGGATCACCACCGGCGGCGCCGGCGGCAGGTCCAGCGAGTGCCACGCGCGCCGGCTCAGCGCCGCGCCGAGGATCGCGCCCGTGGTGTTGAGCAGGACGTCGTCGGTGGACGTCACCCGGCCGGTGTGGATCAGATATTGCGTACCTTCCACCAGCACGGACACGGTCAGGGCGGCCAGCGCGATCCGGAGCAGCGTGCGCAGGCCGCGCATCCGCAGCGGGAGCAGCGCGCCGAGCGGGCAGAGCAGCAGGACGTTGCCGATCACCTGCCAGAGCGAGCCGTCGTCGCCGAACGCGGCGGTGATGTCGGCGCCCGGAACGAGGTCGAGCGTGCTGCCGCCGGACCCGTTGACCGGCATCGTGACCAGGCACAACACCAGAAAAGCGATCAGGACGGCGGCGCTGTCGACGCCGGCGGTGGCGCTCGCGTAGCGGGGTGGGAGTCTTCGCCGCCGTCGAGCCGCGAGCAGGGGCCACCCGAGCAGCGCGTACGGCAGCGCGATGGCCGAAACCGGAATCATCCCCCAGAAGGCGCGCAGCAGGGTTTCCATGCGCCTCCCTCCTTGAGCACCCAAAGATCTTCTGTGCGCTGGAAACGGCCCTCCCAAGATCACCTTCGCATCACAAGATCATCTCGGCACTCTGAGGGAGGCGCACTATTCGGTGATCTTTCCGGTGGCGCGACGGAACTTTCCGTGGTTCGGTCGGGAGGCGCACTGTCCACTGTGGATGCTGTGGACAACCCTGTGGATGAATCGGGGGATGCTTTCGAAACCCCTTATTTCACAACGGAAACTCTCAGGGGGTGCCTGTGTACTACTTGGCGTCGCCGGCCAGCTCGCGAGCGCGTTCGAGCAGGCCCTGGAGGTGCAGGCCGCGGCGGACGTCGCAGGGGTGGGCCGTGGTGCCACTGGCGATCATCGCCGCGAAGTCGTCCAGCAACGCCGTGTAGGACTCCGACGCCGAACCGGGCTTGCGGCCGAGCGTGCGGTAGCCGTGTTCACCCCAGACGGCGACCTCGACGACGGTCGGCTGCACCGGCAGCCGCAGCGACAGTGTGGCCGTGCTGACCACGTCGTTCTCGTGGGCGAGCATCAGGTGCCACAGGTCGCCGGGGCCGCACCGCGCGGCGACGACGTCGGTGATCGGGCCGAGCGCGGCGTCCAGCATGTCGAGGGCGTGCGGGCCGATGTCGAACAGCGCCCCGCCGTCGTCCTGACGCCACTCCGAGGCCGCGTACTGGCCGCCGAGCAGGGCGCCGGACAGCCAGCGCGCGCCGCCACCGGTCCAGCCGCCCGCCTGGCCGAGGTCGGCGAGCCACTCCTGCGTCTGCGCCGAGTACCGCAGCGTCAGCATGACCAGAGCGGCGACGTCGGCGGCCGCGACCGCGTCGGCCAGCCGCCGCGCGCCGGCCAGGTCGGCGGCGATCGGCTTCTCGAGGATCAGGTGCTTCCCGGCTTCGGCGGCCCGGACGCCCAACTCGGCCTGGATCGACGGCGGGACGGCGAACGCCACGGCGTCCACCTGCTCGAACAGCTCCTCGATGCTGCTCGCGGCGGCCGCGCAGTGCGTGTCCGCAAGCGCTTGCGCCGCCTCCGGGCGGCGGGCCCAGACCGCGGTCAGCGCCGTGCCGGGGTGATCCGCCAGGCCGGGCGCGTGAATCGTCGTCGCCCACGGACCGGCGCCGACGAGGCCGACCCGCAGCTGTCCCTCCGCGATGAGCTGTCCCACGGGCCGCAGTCTAGGTGTGTCCCGCATTGCGCCGGAACCGCACCTGCGAGGCGGGCCGCCTGGTTAAAGTGCCCGCATGATCACCCTGCCGTCCCGCATCGCCGCGGTCTGCCTCCTGCTCCTGGCCACCTGCTTCGCCGGGGCCTCGCCCGCGTCGGCGACGGGCACGGACGGCACCTGCCCGGCCGGTGGCGGCGTGACGGTGGTCGTCGACTTCGGCGACCTGGGCCCGCAGCCGCTGGTCCGCTGCGCCCCCGGCACGCCCGCGACCGGTATCGCGGCGCTGCAGGGCGCGGGGATCGACGTCGCCGGCTCGCAGAAGTACGGCCTCGCCGTCGCCTGCCGGATCAACGGCAAGCCGGGCCCGGACGTCGAGTCGTGCGCGGGCATGCCGTCGGCGACGGCGTACTGGAGCTATTGGCACGCTTCGGCCGGCGGCACGTGGGAGTCGAGCCAGGAAGGTGCGCAGACGTCGAAGCCGAAGGCCGACGGGTTCGAGGGCTGGGCGTTCGCGCGGCCGAAGACGGCCAACGACCTGCCGGCGCCGCCGCGGGTGGCACCGGTCCGCCAGGCCGCTTCGACTCCGGCCCCGGCTCCCGCGGCCGAGGGCAGCTCGTTCCCGTGGGGGCTGGTCATCGCCGTCGTGGTGATCCTGCTGATCGGCGGCGCCGCGGTGGTCGTCTCCTCGCGCCGTCGTCGGCGTGATCAGTAGGGCGCTGCACCCCGGTGCGTGGTGGGCCTGGGCGCTCGCGCTGGCCGTCGCGGCCAGCCGGACGACGAACCCGCTGCTGCTGGGCCTGGTCATCGCGATCATCGGCTTCGTCGTCGCGAACCGGCGGAGTGACGCGCCCTGGGCGCTGGCGTTCCGGCTGTACGCCTACGTCGGCGCGGTGATCGTCGCGACGCGGGTGCTGTTCCGGATCCTGATCGGCGGCGAGGACGGCGGGCACGTCCTGTTCACGCTGCCGCGGATCCCGCTGCCGGAGTTCGCGGCCGGGGTGTCGCTGCTCGGGTCGACGTCGGCGGAAGAGCTGCTCGGCGGCTTCTACGACGGCCTGCGGCTGGCGACGATGGTGCTCTGCGTCGGCGCGGCGAACGCCCTCGCGAACCCGAAACGCCTGCTCAAGGCCGTGCCGGGCGCGTTGTACGAGGTCGGCACGGCCGTGACGGTCGCGCTTACGGTGGCCCCGCAGCTGGTCGAGAGCGTGCAGCGCGTCCGGCGGGCCCGGCGGCTGCGGGCCGGGCGGACTCGCGGGCTGCGGGCGGTCAAGGGCATCGTGGTGCCGGTGCTGGAGGACGCGATGAACCGCTCGCTGCTGCTGGCGGCCGCCATGGACTCGCGTGGCTACGGGCGGCGCGCGTACCTCGGTGTCGGCGTGCGCGTGACGATCGCCGGCTGCGTGCTGGGTGGGCTGGTCGGCGTGTGCGTCGGCGTCTACGGCGTGCTCGACGGGACGTCGTCGTGGCTGGGCGTGCCGCTGCTGGCGCTGGGGCTGGTCGTGGCCGCGGCGGGGTTCGTGCTGGGCGGGCGGCGGATCCGGCGGACGGCTTACCGGCCGGATCCGTGGCGGTGGCCGGAGACGTTGGTCGTCGCGTCCGGAGCCGGGGCGTGCGCGCTGCTGTTCTTCTCCTCGCGGGTCGACCCGGGGAACCTCTACCCGTCGCTGAGCCCGCTTCGGTGGCCTGAAGTGTCCCCTTGGCATGCGCTGTCCCTGCTCGTCGGGGTGCTGCCCGCGTTCGTCGCACCCCGTCCACCGTCGTTGTCGGAGGTCGTCCGGTGATCGAGTTTTCGCAGGTCACGGTCACTTATCCCGACGCTGCCGGGCCGGTGCTGTCCAACGTCTCGCTGCTGGTCGAGGAGGGCGAGCTGTGCCTGGTCGCCGGGCCGACCGGCGTCGGCAAGTCGACTTTTCTCGGGGCGATCAACGGGCTCGTCCCGCACTTCACCGGCGGTCGGCTGGCCGGGCGGGTGCTGGTGGACGGCCGGGACACCGCGGTCTACCCGCCACGCGAGCTGGCCGCGGTGGTCGGCGTCGTCGGGCAGGATCCGCTGGCCGGGTTCGTGACCGACACCGTCGAGGAGGAACTCGCGTACGCGATGGAGCAGCTGGCGGTAGCGCCGGACGTCATGCGCAAGCGCGTCGAGGAAACCCTGGACCTGCTGGGCATCGCGGAACTGCGCAACCGTCCACTTCGGACGCTCTCGGGTGGCCAGCAGCAGCGCGTCGCGATCGGCTCGGTGCTGACGGCGCACCCGCGGGTCCTGGTGCTCGACGAGCCGACGTCCGCGCTGGACCCCACGGCGGCCGAGGAGGTGCTCGCGGCGATCACGCGGCTGGTGCACGACCTGGGGACGACGGTGGTCGTCGCGGAGCACCGCATGGAGCGGGTCGTCCAGTACGCCGACCGGC
This sequence comes from Amycolatopsis sp. NPDC049252, assembly GCF_043197175.1. Taxonomy (NCBI): domain Bacteria; kingdom Bacillati; phylum Actinomycetota; class Actinomycetes; order Pseudonocardiales; family Pseudonocardiaceae; genus Amycolatopsis; species Amycolatopsis sp. NPDC049252. Next base: position 66,551 of record NZ_JBICSQ010000004.1, on the reverse strand, counting down.
TGCTGTACTTGCCGGGCGACGGTTCGGTGCGGTCCGGGCCGCCGTCGGAGATCCTGGCGACGGCGGAGATCGCGCCCCCGATCGTCGAGCTGGGGCGGCTCGCGGGCTGGTCGCCGCTGCCGCTGTCGGTGCGGGACGCCCGACGGGTGGCGGGGCCCCTGCGAGCTCGTCTTCAAGAATTGTCGGTGGTGAGTCGTACTCTCTCGGTGACCGGTCAAGCACTGGACGTGAGAGGGGTGGTGGTCCGATACGGAGATGTCCTGGCGGTGCGTGGGGTGGACCTGCGCGTCGGACCGGGGGAAATCGTCACGCTGATGGGACGCAACGGCTCCGGCAAGTCGTCGCTTCTCTGGGCGGTGCAGGGCAGCGGTCCGCGGTCGGCGGGGAAGGTCGACGTGGGCGGCGCGGACCCGGCGTCGCTCAAGCCACGCGCGGCTCGTCAGCGTGTCGGGTTGGTCCCGCAGTCACCCGCCGATCTGCTGTACCTCGATTCGGTCGACGCCGAGTGCGCACAGGCCGACACCGAATCCGGGGCCACGGCAGGCACGGCGAGGTCACTGCTGGACCGGCTGGCCCCCGCGATCGCCGGTGAAGCGCACCCCGGCGACCTGTCCGAAGGGCAGCGACTGGCGCTGGTGCTGGCCGTCCAGCTGGCGGCGGCACCTCCGGTGGTCCTGCTCGACGAGCCGACGCGCGGCCTCGACTACCACGCAAAACGGCGCTTCGCGGCGATCCTGCGAGAGCTGGCCTCGCAGGGCCACGCGATAGTGCTGGCCACCCACGACGTCGAGTTCGTGGCCACGGTGGCCCACCGGGTGGTGGTCATGGCCGAGGGCGAGGTGGTGGCGGACGGCCCGACGAAGGAGGTCATCGTCGCGTCTCCGGCCTTCGCGCCCCAGGTGGCGAAGGTGCTGGCACCGCAGGAGTGGCTGACGGTGGACGAAGTAGCGGAAGCCCTGACATGACTTCCGTCGCGTCACGTCGCCTGCCTGCTGCGGCCTCGCACTGCCGGCCACCTCGCGAGCTTGCGTGGCGTGGGCGGCTGCGTTGCCGCGGCCTGGCGTCGGGCGGCCGCGCCCTGCGCCTTGCCTCGCGGGTGCGTGCTCGCGATCTGGTGCCGGGTGGCCGACTGCGCTCTCGTGAACTCGTGCTGGCGGCTGCGCCTTGCCTCCACACTGCGGCTGCGAGTGTGTCGGGAGGGGTTTCTGGCCACGTCGTGCTGGCGGCCGGGGCTTGTCTCCGCACCGTGGCTGCGAGCGGGCTGGGGGCGGTTTCTGGCCACCTCGTGTCGGCGGTTGCGCCTCGTCTCCGCGTCGCGGGTGCGAGCGGGCCGGGAGCGGCTTCTCGCCACGTCGTGCTGGCGGCCGGGGCTTGTCTCCGCGTCGCGCCTACGAGCGCGCCGGGAGCGGCTTCTCGCCACCTCACGACGGCGGTTGCGCCTCGTCTCCGCGTCGCGGGTGCGAGTGCGCCGGGAGCGGCTTCTCGCCACCTCGCGTCGGCGGTTGCACCTTGCCTCCGCGTCGCGGCTGCGAGCGGGCTGAGAGCGGCTTCTCGCCACGTCGTGCTGGCGGCCGGGGCTTGTCTCCGCGTCGCGGGCGCGAGTGCGCTGGGAGCGGCTTCTTGCCACCTCGCGTCGGCGGTTGCACCTTGCCTCCGCGTCGCGGCTGCGAGCGGGCTGGGGGGCGGTTTCTTGCCACCTCGTGTGGGCGGCTGCGCCTCGTCTCCGCGTCGCGGTTGCGAGTGCGCCGGGAGCGGCCTCTCGCCACCTCGCGTCGGCGACCGCGTCGTCGTCCGCCGGAGTATTCGTAGATGCTGGCGGCGCGGCCTCACCAACCCAGGCGGTCCGGTCTACCCGCGAAGGCGCCCATTGGCGGCCCAGCCCTGCTCGCCCGCGGCTTGGCGCGTACCCAGCCACGGTGAGGTGCTGACGTGACCGGCTTCCTCGACCCGCCGTCCCGGGCCATCCGCCTCCGCCTGCGTCCCGCGCTGGTCCTCACCGTCGCGGCGGTGCTCGGCCTGGTCATGTTCTGCTGGCCGCTCTTCGCGCACCCCGCGCCGAGCGTCTCCGCGCACACCGCCGACGCGCCGTTCGTCTTCATGGTGACCCTGCCGGTGCTGATCCTCGTGGTGCTGGCCGAGCTGTCGCGCGGGGGTATCGACGCCAAGGCGCTTGCGCTGCTGGGCGTGCTGTCCGCGGTGAACGCCGGGCTGCGGCCGCTCGGGGCCGGGACCGGCGGGGTCGAGCTGGTGTTCTTCCTGCTCGTGCTCGCCGGGCGGGTGTTCGGGCCCGGGTTCGGGTTCGTCCTCGGGTCGACGTCGCTGTTCACCTCGGCGTTGCTGACCGCGGGCGTCGGGCCGTGGCTGCCGTTCCAGATGCTCGCCTCGTCGCTCATCGGGCTCGGGGCCGGGCTGCTGCCGCGCGCCCGCGGGAAGGCGGAAATCGCCCTGCTCGTGGCCTACGGCGTCGTCGCGGCCTACTGCTTCGGGCTTCTGATGAGCCTGTGGTCGTGGCCGTTCCTCGCCGGCACGTCGCTCAGCGGCGCCACCGCGGGGCTCGGGTACGTGCCGGGCGCGCCGCTGCTGGACAACCTGCACCGGTTCGCCGTCTTCACGGTCCTGACCTCGACGCTCGGCTGGGACACCGGCCGCGCGATCACCAACGCGGTCGCGATCGTCCTGCTGGGACCGGCCGTCCTGGCTGTCCTGCGCCGCGCCGCGAGGCGGGCCGCCTTCGACGCGCCGGTGGTCTTCGATCAGGCGGGTGCCAAGCGGTCGTAGATGTCGACCAGCTGGGCCATGTGCGGCGCGTCTGGGACGTGGCTCGTGTCCAGGTCGACCACGTGAAAGCGGTTTCCCGGCGTGGCCGCGTCCGCCTCGCGGATCATGCGGTCCTGCAGGGCCGGCGGGATGATCCGGTCCCGCAGGTGCCGGACGTAGACCCGCGGCACCCGGCCCCACCGGTCGCGGCTGCCGCGGGCCGGGATGGCTCCCTTGCCGAGGAGGTCGTCCGGGGCCATCGAGTTCAGGAACGCGTAGAACTCGGCGTCGGTCGCCTCGGCGAGGAACGCCTCCTTGGCCTTCGTGAGCAGGGCCCGGTCGGCTGTGCGCCAGTTGAACCGGAGCGCGCCGATCACCGACGGGTCGGCCGCCGCGAACCCGAGGAGGTCGCCCACGCGGGTGTCGGCGGCCTCCGGGGTCGCCATGTACTCGTCCGGGGTCGGGAGGTCGACGCAGCAGAACGCCGTGTCGTAGACCAGCAGGTCGATCAGGTCGGGCACGGCGTCGGCGACCAGGCTGATCGCCGCGCCGCCGATGCTGGCGCCGACGAGGACGACCGGGCCGTGTGCCGCCGCGCGGCGGACGACCTCGACGGTGGACGCCACCTGGTCGGCGACCGTGACGCCGGCCAGCGACGACGGTTCCGTCGCGAACGCCGCCAGGTCCTGCGGCGCCTGGTAGGAGAGGCGGAACTGCGGCCCGGGCTGCTCGACGCCGACACCTCGGTGGCCGCGCAGGACCAGTTCGTTCGGGGCGGCCGAAACACCGTTGGCGCCCGCGGCGAAGACGAAGGTGGCCACACGACGGCTCAGTTCAGGCATGCCTGACAGTCAACCGAGCCCGGCCGCGCGACCCAAGACGACAAAGTCGCCGCACGGATCACCGAAAGTGGATCGTGCGGCGACGAAGGTCGGTCAGCTGTAGGAGTAGAAGCCGCGGCCGGTCTTCTTGCCCAGCAGGCCCGCGTCCACCATGCGCAGCAGCAGCGGCGGCGACGAGTACAGCGGCTCCTTGAACTCCGCGTACATCGAGTCCGCGATGGCCTTGATCGTGTCCAGGCCGATCAGGTCGGACAGGCGCAGCGGGCCCATCGGGTGGGCCGTGCCCAGCTCCATGCCGCGGTCGATGTCCTCCGCCGAGGCGAAGCCCGACTCGATCATGCGGATCGCCGACAGCAGGTACGGCACCAGCAGCGAGTTCACGATGAAGCCGGCCCGGTCCTGGGACCGGATGACCGTCTTGCCCAGTGCCGTCGTCGCGTGCTCCTCCGCGCGGCGGGCGGTCTCCTCGCTGGTCAGCAGCGACGGGACCAGCTCCACCAGCGGCAGCACCGGCACCGGGTTGAAGAAGTGGATGCCGACCACCTGCTGGGGACGGCTCGTCGCCATGCCCAGCTTCATGATCGGGATCGACGACGTGTTGGACGCGAACAGCGCGTCGTCCGCCTCGACGATCTTGTCGAGCTGGCGGAAGACGTCGACCTTCGCCTGCTCCTGCTCGAGGATCGCCTCGATGACCAGTTCGCGGTCGGCGAACTCGGCGATGTCCGTGGTGAACCGGAGCCGGCCGAGGGCCGCGTCGGCGTCCTCCGTGGAGAGCTTGCCGTTCTTGACGCCGCGCTGGAGCGACTTCTCGATGCGGGCCTTGCCCGCGTCGAGCGCCGGCTGGTTCACCTCGGTGACCACGACGTCCAACCCGGACCTGGCGTGCACCTCGGCGATGCCGGAACCCATCAGTCCCGCCCCGACGACTCCAACCCGACTTACCACCGGTTCACTCCTTCATCCGCTACGCAGCCCACAGGGTTTTGGGCAGCACGCAGCGCACGAGGGCGGTCGCTGGGTTGTGCCCGGCTCACGCCCTCGCGCGGTTACGCGTGCTCAACGACGGTACTCGTCGTACCCGTCGTCGTACGGATCTTGATCATTGCTATCGGGCTCCTCGTAGTGGTGACCACTAGAGGAACCACTCGACAGCTCGCGCTGCAAAGCATCGAAGTCGGTCTCGTGCGAGCTGTACTTGAGCTCGCGCGCCACCTTCGTCTGCTTGGCCTTAGCCCGGCCGCGCCCCATGGCTCGACCCCCTCGCACAGGGGCGGGGCGGCCGGGGGAATCGGCGGCCCCGCATCGTCTCGACAATTCTTTCCTGCTCACACCGTACCGTGTCCGGGGGGTTCGATGCGACGTGGCACGGTGTGCCGGTCGTGACAGTGTCGGCCGGACACCGGTTACCGGCCGGTCGGTGACGATCAGCGCAGGTCGGCGTGCCACGATCTACTCGTGCTCCGTCCCTTCGTGGCCTATCTGCGGGTGTACGAACCCCTGCTCGCCCTGGGCGAGCCGCCCGACGATCGGCTGCGTGCGGCCGTCGCGGCGGCCAAGCTGGGGCGGACCGACGCGGGCGCCCGCGAGCAGGCCATGTGGCTCAAGTCACAGGTCGCCGCGCCGCGCCGGTTGCTGCCCGCCGAGCTCGCCAACGGGCGCCCGGCGCCCAGCCTGCTGACCGACGTCCTGGTACTCGACCCGGCCGACGTGCCGGAGGGCCAGCGCGTCCACGGGCCGTTCGTGTGCCCGCTGGAGCTGCGGGCCCGGTCGGCGGCCGCGCTGGTGACCTTCCTGGGCGACGCGCACCCGGCGCTGAAGAACGTGATCCTCGACGAGGGCGGCTTCACCCAGGACGCGATCCGCGCCCGCACGAAGTCCGCGCTGTCGGACCTCAGCACGTCCGCGGCGCACACGCTGTCGACCACCTGGACCGTCCCGCTGCCGTGGTTCGTGCTGGTCGACCCGGAGGACCGCAAGCTCGTGCTCGGCAGCGGCCGCGACGACCCGAAGCGGGAACTGTCCTGGCGGACCACCCTCGCCGACGCCCAGCACCGGGCGCGCGAGGCCGGTGACCTGCTGGAACAGACCTTCGGCGACTCCGGGCCGGGCCGGGTGCTGTTCGAGACGCGGCGCTGGCTCGACAGCTTCCACGCGGACTCGATCGTCGAACTCGACTACGGCGGTCTCGTGCAGCTGTTCGCCGACCCCATCCTCGAGGCCGACACCACCGCCGAAGAGGTGCACGACATCCTGGACGCGCTGCGCTCGGGCAACGTCGAGGAGCTCGCGGAACTGTTCTCCGACCTGCGGGAGTTCTGGGGCGACCTGGCGGCGCGGGAACGCGCCAACTAGCTAGCCGCGCAGTTCCGGCACCCGGATCTCGCCGACCGGGCGCCCGCCGCCGAGCACCGGCCCGTGCGCGAGCGTGTCGAGGCCGGAGACGTCCACGCCGAGGAACCGCAGCGCCTCGACGGCCAGGGGCGTGCAGGCTCGCTTCGCGCCGTCGTCGATCTTGATCGCCACCGCGAAGCCGTCCGGCAGCGCGAAGGCCTGGACGCCCTCGGCGCCGGCCTTCGAGACGAGACCGTCCACGGCGGACATCAGCTCGGTGTCCTCGCGCCCGGTGCCACCGACCAGCCACGGGTGCGCGCGCATCGCCTCGGCCACCGTCCGCTCCGGACCGCCGGACGCCGTCGCGAGCCGGCCGAACGCGCGGGCCAGCCCGGTCAGCGAGAAGCCGAAGAGCGGCGCGCCGCAGCCGTCGACGCCGGTGTGCGCGATCGGCTCGCCGGTCAGGTCGGCGACCGCGACGGCGATCGCCTGCTGCAGCGGGTGGTCCGGGGTCTCGTAACCCGCGGTCGGCCAGCCGGCGCGGACGCAGGTGGTGAGCATTCCGGTGTGCTTGCCGGAGCAGTTCATCATCACGCGCCGCGGCTCGGCGGCGTCGCGCATGCTCGGCACGTGCAGCGGGAAGTCGGCCGGGCACGCGAGGTCGTCCTCGGTCAGGCCCGCCGCCTGCAGCAGTTCGAGGACGCGCTTGACGTGGCCGGGCTCGCCGGAGTGGGACGCGCAGGTCAGCGCCAGGTCCTCGCCGGTGAAGTCCAGTCCGGACCGCAGCATGCCGACGGCCTGCAACGGCTTGTTCGACGACCGCGGGAAGACCGGCGACGTGACGTCACCGAGCGCCAGCCGGACGTCGCCCTCGGGGCCGGTGACGACGAGCGCGCCGCGGTGGACGCTCTCGACGAAATCGGAACGGACGACCTCGGCCAGGACTGGGTTCGTCACTGCGCTTCGTGCCCGCCTTCGCTTTCCAGCAGCTCGTCCACAGTGGCCGAACCCTGCTGGTAGCGCTGGGCGATCTCCGCGTTCAGGGTGTCCATGACGGTCTGGACCTCGCGCCGGAACGAGGACACCGAAAGCTCTTCGCGGGCGTAGGTGTCCAAAGCGGAGGCGAGCTTGTCGTCCGTCAGGGAACTGACGTCGGTCAGGTCGGTGTCGCCGATCAGGGCCTCGGCGTGCCGCCGGTGCTCGCCGGCGCGGGACGGCTCGAGCTGCTGGTGGCGCCCGGAGCCCGCGGCCGGGCCCAGCGCGTTGTCGGCGAGGATCGTGGCCAGCTGGTCGACGATGCTGGACTCGCCGCCGGAGCTGCGCCGGGTCTGCTCGGCGCGGACGATGTCGATCCGGGCGTGCAGCAGCCGGCGCAGGTAGGACAGATCGGTCTCTTCTTGGGCGGCTTCGTCCCGCCGCTCGCGGAGCACCTTCAGCGGCAGGTCACCCACACCGCTGAGGTATCCCGGGCCGAGCACGCGGTCGATCCGCCGCCTGCCGCCGGGCCGCACTTCGATCACAGCGCAGTTTATCCCGGTTGGGCGTGATCCTGCTGTCAGGGGTTTTCGATCAGCCACGAAGTTGCGCCGCCGCGGCCCGCCCGGGCGCCGGGAGTTCCGAGGGCACGGAGTCGGGGTCGATCGCGGCTTGGACGAGGTCGTCTTCGGAGCCGGTCAGCAGCTCGGCTCCCACCGACGTCGAACGCTTGATCAGGGCCAGCGCGATCGGGCCGAGCTCGTGGTGCTGGATCACCGTGCCGACGCGGCCGACCGTGCGGCCGTCGAGCAGCACCGGGTCGCCGGGCTCCGGCCGGATCTCGGGCGAACCGTCCAGGTGGAGCAGCAGCAGGTTGCGCGGCGGGCGGCCGACGTTGTGCACCTTCGACACGGTCTCCTGACCGCGGTAGCAGCCCTTCGCGACGTGCGCGGCCGAGCCGACCCAACCCACCTCGTGCGGGATCGTGCGGTCGTCGGTGTCGACGCCCAGCCGCGGCCGCAGCGACTCGACGCGCAGCGCGTCGAACACCCAGCTCCCGGCCGCGCGGGCGCCGGCGTCGGTGAGCTTCTTCCACCAGGCGGCGAGCTCGGCGCGGGGCGCCGCGAGGTCGACGCTGAACCGGCCGGGCCACGGCATCCGCCGCGCGAAGCCGGTGCCGCCGGGAAGCGCGGCGACCGCGTACGGCTCCGGCCCGACCTCGACTCCGACCGCGCTCAGCACGCGCTCGGAGTCCGGGCCGAGCACGGTGAGCAGCGCGAACTCGTCGGTCGCGTCGCGGATGTCCACCTTGGACCAGAACTTCATGGCCTCGAGGTACTCGCGCAGCGTCTGGGGGCCGCCCTTCGGCAGCGCGCTGGTGACACTCGTGCCCGGGTCGGTGTCGAGGTACACGGTGCCGTCGAGGTGCGCGACCACCATGTGCGTCTCGACACGGCCCTGGCTGTCGAGCACCAGCGCCTCGGTGCCGGACCCCTCGGCGAGCTCGGTCACGTGCTGCGAGATCACGAGGTGCAGCCAAGACAGCCGCTCTTCGCCCGTCACGGCCAGGACTTCGCGGTGTGACCGATCAATCACCACGACGCCGCGCGAAGCGGTGCGCTGCTCCGCGAAGGGGTCTCCCCAGTGCCAGGGGACGCCGGCTTCGGGGTGGTCGTCGGGCGGGGGGATGGATCCGGGCACGTCCAGCAGCGGCGAGCGGTACGGCATACCGCCCAGCCTAGGTGAGTACCGTGTCCGGCATGCGCGTGCTCGCCTTCCTCGACGGAACCCTGGCCGATCCGGACACCGCCCAGATCAAGGTCGACGACCTCGGGCTGACCCGCGGCGACGGTGTCTTCGAGACGATCCTGGTGGTCGGCGGCAAGCCCCGTGAGCTGCGGCCGCACCTCGACCGGCTGGCGCGTTCGGCGGCCATGCTCGACCTGCCGGAGCCCGATCTCGCGGCCTGGGAACGGGCGGTTTCGCTCGTGCTCGAACACTGGACCGGCAGCCCCGAAATGGTGCTGAAACTGGTGTACACCAGGGGTTCCGACGGCGATCCCGACGCGGTCCCGACCGGGTTCGCGCTGGGTTCGGAGGTCGCGCCGTCGATCCTGAAGGCGCGCGCCGAGGGCGTCGCCGCGGTCACCCTGGAACGCGGTTTCCCGCCGGACCTCGCCGAGCGCGCGCCGTGGCTGCTGCTCGGCGCGAAGCCGTTGTCGTACGCCATGAACATGGCCGCGCTGCGCGAAGCGCGCCGCCGCGACGCCGAAGATGTGATTTTCACCGCCGCCGACGGCTCGGTGTTCGAAGGCCCGACGTCGACCGTGGTGCTCGCGAAGGCGCGGACGCTCTTCACCCCGCCGTCGAGCGTCGGCATCCTGCCGGGCACGACCCAGGCCGCGCTGTTCCGCGGCGCCGAAAAGGCCGGCTGGTCGGTCAAGGTGGAGCCGCTGCGCGTGCGCGACCTCGTCGAGGGTGACGGCGTGTTCATGGCGTCTTCGGTCCGCAAGCTGACGCGGGTCCACACGCTGGACGGCGCGCGGCTGCCCGACTCGTCGGCCGGCTACGCCGAGCTGGTGGCGGCCTACGAGGCCGAGTACGCCTGAGCGATCCGCACGACCGCCGGCGCGATCTCTTCGGCGCGGTAGGCGGCGATCTTGTGGTGACCGTCGAGGATCAGCTCGCGCTCGCCGTCGCCCAGGACCACGGCCACCGGCCGATGCCCGGTGCGGATGGCGGTGCGGTAGTAGCCGACGCGGGCCTCGTCGGACGGCGGCCAGGTGTCGGTGGGAGTGAGGGGCTGGTCGTCCGGCACGCGTTCCGGGCCGCTGACGCGGTAGTCGCCGTCGACGAGCAGGTCGAGCACCGGGCCGAGCGTGGTGACCAGCGGACGGCGCAGCTGCCCGGTGGCGAGCGCGATCCGCAACGCCTGGGGCAGCTCCGCCCGCGCGCGCTTGTTCACATCCAGGAAGCCCGTGCCACCGCTGATCGTCACCTGTTCCACAGCTATCAGGACGGCCGGCGGCGCGACATGGTTCCGGCCCCTACCCGGACGGGTGCACCGCGTGACCCGGGTCTCACCCGCGTGGCGGTACAGACCATTCACGTCACCCGGAAGCGCACCCGCGTGCCCGGCCGGGCCTGGGCGAGTGCGCCCAGTGCGGCGGTCCGGACCACGGCCGCGACGGGATAACCGCCGGTGGTCGGGTGGTCGGCCAGGAAGACCACGGGCAGGCCGCTCGGCGGCACCTGGATCGCCCCGGTGACCACTCCCTCGCTGGGCAGCTCGCCGTCAGTGGCCCGGCGCAACGGCGTCCCGTCGAGGCGCAGGCCGACGCGGTTCGACTCGGCCGTGACCGTCCACCACGTGGACAGTCCGGCGGCCGGGTCGTCGAGCCAGTCGTCTCGGGGGCCGAGCGTCACCGGCACCACGAGTTCGTCCGGTGCCGCGACGGGCACGACGACGTCGGCGCCCGCCGGGATGCCGGGCCGGCCGAGCGGGATTACGTCGCCGGCCTTCAGCGGTGCGGGCCCGATGCCGGACAGGACGTCGCGCGAGCGGCTGCCCAGCACCGGTTCGACGGCGATCCCGCCGGACACCGCCAGATAGCAGCGCAATCCGGTCGACGGCGTGCCGACCGACAGCGTCTGCCCGGCGCGGACCGGCACCGGCGCGTGGGAGCCGAACGCACGGCCGTCGACCCGCACTTCGACCGCCGGCCCGGTGACCGCCACCGTCGCCGACGCGGTCAGCCGCACCGAGAGACCGCCGAGCAGCGCTTCGATGCCCGCGGCCGCCGACGGGTTGCCGACCAGGCGGTTCGCGAGCCGCAGGGACGCCGTGTCCAACGCGCCGGACGGGGCCACGCCGAGGTGGGCGTACCCGGGCCGGCCGAGGTCTTCGACCAGCGCGTACCGCCCCGGGTCGAGGACCTCCAGTGACCTCACCGGACGCTCCGGAACCGCACGTGGTCACCCGGGGCGAGCAGGGCGGGCGGGTCGGCGTGGGCGTCGAACAGGGGCGTGGTCGTGTGCCCGAGCAGCCGCCAGCCGCCTGGGGACTCGCGCGGGTAGACGCCGGTGAACTCGCCCGCCAGCCCCACCGACCCGGCCGGGACGCGGGTGCGCGGGGAGTCCAGGCGCGGCTGCCGCAACGGCGAGGGGAGCCCGGTCAGGTAGCCGAAACCGGGCGCGAAGCCAGTGAACGCGACCGTGTAGCCGGCACCCGTGTGGAGGTCGACGACGGCGTCGGCGGAACAGCCGGCGTCCTGGGCCACCAGGGCGAGATCGTCGCCGTCGTAGTGGACGTCGAGGGTCACTTCGCGCGGGTCGCCGGCGGGCGGGTGCGTGAGATCGGCGCCGTCCAGGACCGCGCGTGCGGCGGGGACGTCGCCGATCACCAAGAGGCTGCGGGCGCCGGGTACGACGTCGGTGACGCCGTCCGGGCGCGCCGCGAGCAGCGTCGCGTGTGCCGCCCGCATCTGGTCGAGCGAATCGCAGTCCAGCAGGGCGGCGTTCTCGCCACACCGCCGCCAGCGCATGCCGGGTGCCGTCAGCCGACCACGCGGTGCAGCAGGGCCGAGGTGTGCGGCTGCAGCTCCTGGCCCATCATCGCGCGCTCCTCGACGTAGCCGAGGGAGCCCTCGATCAGGCCGTACAGCCGCTGGGCGGCCTTGACTTCCTTGGCGCTGGCCGTGCGGATGACCGCGTCGGTGCCCAGCTCCCAGGACGTCTGGTTGCGCGGCTTGCCGTAGTACAGCTCGATCAGGCCGGTGTTGTGCGTGAGCAGCAGCTCGAGCGTGTCGTCGGCCTGCGGCCGCCAGAAGCCGGACTCCCGGGCGGCGGGGCGGATGACGTTGCCCTCGTCGTCGAGCAGCCAGGACCGCGACTCGTGGATCAGGAACGGACGGCCGTCGTGCGCGATCGTCAGCTGCTGCGCGAACTTGCGGGGGCCTTCGATGGTCGGGTAGTCGACCTCGCCCTCACCGCGCCAGACACCGACCATCGGCAGCAGCGCGAGGCAGGCCTCGTTGAGGTCCGGCCCCTCGCGCAGGTTGGCCGTGTCGTTGGGGATGGGCAGGTCGTCCCACAGCGGGAGGTTGCGCGCGCGAGTGCTCTCCGCGCGCAGTTCCGCTGCTGCGATGGCGTCGTCGCCGCTGGCAGTCATGGGTCAGCGCTGGTCCGCGTAAAGCCGGTAGACGACGTACACGGCGAACCAGGTGATGGCAACGCCCGCCAGCACCAGCAAGGTCGTAAACAGAGCTTCCACGCCCAGCAGGATAGTCCGCCGCCGCTCACCCGGCCCGGCGCAGGGTCGCCGCGGTGAGCACGGTCACCACGCCGGCCCCATCGCCGTCGAAAAGCCGTGAAGGCCACCTTGAGGGACTCAGAGTCCCCCAAGGTGGCCTTCACGGACCTTGGAACGTCAGGCGACCGAGATCGCCAGCTGGTGCAGGCCGGGCCCTTCGGCGGTGACGGACGCTTCGCCGTTACCGCTGCGGTGCAGCGCGCGCACGGTCCACTCGCCCGGCGCCGCGTAGAAGCGGAAGTCGCCGTCGGCCGAGGAGACGACCTCGCCCGTGAAGTCGCCGCCGCCGTCCAGGAGCCGGACGAACGCGCCGCCGACCGGCCCGTCCGCGCCGGTCACCTTGCCGGCCAGGACGACCTGGCCCTTCGTGTCGTAGTCCGCCGGCGTGGCCTCCTGGACCGGTGCGCCGCAGCTGTCGTCGACCGCCATCACTTGGCTCCCAACTCGACCGGCACGCCGACCAGCGAGCCGTATTCCGTCCACGAACCGTCGTAGTTCTTCACGTCGTCGTAGCCGAGCAGCTCGTGCAGCGCGAACCACGCGATCGACGAGCGCTCACCGATGCGGCAGTAGGCGATGGTGCCCTTGCCGGCGTCGATGCCCTGGTCCTTGTAGAGCTCCTCGATCTCGCCCTCGGTCTTGAAGGTGCCGTCCTCGTTGGCGACCTTCGCCCACGGCACGTTCAGCGCGCCCGGGATGTGGCCGGGGACCTGGGACTGCTCCTGCGGCAGGTGGGCCGGGGCGAGCAGCTTGCCGGAGAACTCGTCCGGCGACCGGACGTCGACGAAGTTCTTCGCGCCGATGGACTGGACGACCTCGTCGCGGAACGCGCGCAGCGTCAGGTCCTGGTCCTTGGCCTTGTAGTCGGTGGTGTCGCGCTTGACCTCGTCGGAGTTCAGCTCCCGGCCGTCGAGCTCCCACTTCTTGCGGCCGCCGTCGAGCAGCTGCACGTTCTCGTGGCCGTAGAGCTTGAAGTACCAGTACGCGTAGGCGGCGAACCAGTTGTTGTTACCGCCGTAGAGGATCACGCGGTCGTCGTTCGAGATGCCCTTCTCCGACAGGAGCTTCTCGAAGCCCTCCTTGGAGACGAAGTCGCGGCGCACCCCGTCCTGCAGGTCCTTCCGCCAGTCGAACTTCACCGCGCCCCGGATGTGGCCTCCGTCGTAGGCGGTGGTGTCCTCGTCGACCTCGGCGAACACGACGCCGGGGGTGTCCAGGTTCTCCTCGGCCCACTGGGTGGTGACCAGGACGTCTTCACGGCTCATGGAAACGGACTCTCTTTCTGGGGTTGAACTTCAGGACGCGCGGGCGGGGCTGAAGCGTTTGATCAGCAAGAACATTTCGCAGCCCAGGCAGAAGTTGAAGGCCGCGTTGAGGAAGGCCGCGAACAGCGCGAACGCCGTCGCGACGATGCCCAGCGGGGTGACGCCGAGCGCGAAACCGAGGGTCCCGATCAGCGCGAACACGAACCCGACCGCCTGGGCGAACCGCAGCGGCGCCGCGTCCTCCCGCTCGGTCGTCGGGCCCAGGCGCGGGGCCACCAGGTAGCGGTACAGCAGCGAGTACGGCGCGGGCTTGAGCCCGACGAACGCGCCGATGGCGAAGACGACGGTCTGGATCGCCAGCAGCGGCCACCACTGGGTGACCAGGACGACCGCGAGCACGATCGTCGTCAGGATGGCGGCGAACCGCGGGCCACGCGGGTCGACGGCCGGTCCGGCGGACATGGTTCCTCCAGCTGGAGCAGAGAAAGGTGCGTGCATACGGCACGCGTCAGCGGCATCAGGGCTGGCTGGGGACCGAAGCGATGAGAAGACGTCGTTCAGCGCCGGTCGGGCTGAACACGACACAGGCTGCTGCGGACGCGGCAGAGGTCGACTGCGCGTCGCTGCGTCAAGAAGGTGGTCAGCCCGGTCACGGGTGCGAGGGTACCCAGAGCTCCCTCAGGGTGGGAACCACGTTCATACCTTGGGACGATTCCCGTCCGGTGGGACACCGGCCTCGTCAGGACGTCCGCAGAGTGAGATGCGGGCGCAGCGCCTCCAGCAGATCCGCGCCCTTCGGGACGCCGCTGACGCGCAGCAGCTCGCGGCCGTCCGGGGCCAGCGCGATCGTGGTCGGCGTCCGCAGCACGGACAGGGACTGCGCGACCTCGGGCTGGTTCGTGACGTCGAGTTCGACGTGGTGCAGGCCCTCGGTCCGCTCCGCGAGCGGCGCGAGGACGGCCTTCGCGTGCCGGCAGGGCGCGCAGAAGGTGGTGGAGATCTGGACCAGCGTCACGGCGGACGCCGGGTCGAGCGCGGCGGCGACGGGGCCGGGCAGCTCGCGCACGGGCTCGGTGTCCCGGGCCTCACGCACGCGGCCGTTGCGGGCCCGCAGCACCAGCCCGGCGGCCGTCCCGGCCACCAGTACCGCCACGAGCACCCACAGCCCCGTCACCGGCCACTCCTACTTGCTCAGGTCCGCGAAGGACACGTTCGACGCCTCACCCTTGATGGTCACCGATCCGCTCTGCACCCGCACGCCGGTCGGGGTGACTGACAGCGGCAGGTCCTTCGTCGCGATCGACGCGTTGAAGTTCGGCAGCAGCGCCTTCTGCACCGCCTGGGGAACGACCGTGGTCTCCTGGTCATTCCCGAACTGCAGCCGCTTCGGCGCGAAGGTGATCGTCCCCGCCTTCGCGTCCGCCTCGATCATCGCGAAGCAGAAGATTTCCAGATCCTTGCCCGCGAACTGAAGGTGTCCCGAAATGCGGACACCCGTGCTCGACTCGTCGACGGTCTGGCCGTCGGCGGCGGTCGTGGTGGTCGTCGGTGTCGGCTCGCTCTGCCCGGAGTCGCCGTTCTGGACGTAGTCCGTGGTCGCCGGCTCGATCCGCAGGTCCTTGATCTTGTCCAGCGGCGAGATGCGGGCCAGGTCGGCGGCCTTGATGGTGACCGCCCCGGTCAGCTTGCCGATGGTGATCGCCTTGGTGTTGCCGTTCGTGAGGTCCGACAGCGGCGCGGTGACGTCCTCGAGCTCGGCGTTCAGCGCGACGTCCTGCAGCTTGTCGCCGACCGGCACCCCGGCGGCCGACACGCTGATGTGACTGTAGTCACCGCCCAGCGCCTGCGTGAGGAACGGGAAGCCGTGGATCGTCACGGACGGGTCGTCGGTCAGCTGCAGCTGCTCGCGCGCCTTCTGCGAGATCGTGTGCTCGGCGAACGCGGCGGCCCCGAAGTCGGCGCCGACGAGCAGCAGCACCAGCACGACCAGGGCGATCACCCAGCGACGGCCCCGGCGGCCGCGGCGTCGCGCGTCCGGCCTCGGTGCGGGTCGGTCGTCCCGGGTCACGGGCCTGCTCACCATCGCGTCCGTACTCCTGTTTCGTCGGGGGTCATCGGGGTTCGTCGGGCGCACCGGGGGTTTCTCCAGGTGTGATCGATCCAGCAAGGGTTAGGTGCCCGGCCGTTGAGCCGCTATTCTCACTTAGCACCGACTAACGCCACCGTGAGGCGACGATTTTGAGAAGGCGGTGCGGCTCATGAGCCTGGACCTTCTGGTACTCACCGCGGAAGCGGACGCCACTTCGGTGCTTCCCGCGCTGGACTTGCTGCCGCACACCGTACGCGTCCGTCCCCCCGAGGTGACCGCCCTGCTCGACGCGGGGCACCGTGACGTCATCCTGCTGGACGCGCGCAGCGATCTGGCCTCGGCGAAGAGCCTCTGCCGGCTGCTCAAGGGCACCGGTGAGGACGAGGCGTCCACCCCGATCATCGCCGTCGTCGGCGAGGGCGGGCTGGTGGCGGTCAGCGCCGAATGGCGTACCGACGACATCCTGCTGCCGACGGCGGGCCCGGCCGAGGTCGACGCCCGGTTGCGGCTGGTCACGACCCGCGACGGCGGTTCCGCGCAGGTCGACGCCGAGCTGCGGGTCGGCGAGCTGGTCATCGACGAGGCGACCTACACCGCGCGGCTCAAGCGGCGCACGCTGGAGCTCACCTACAAGGAGTTCGAGCTGCTCAAGTACCTCGCGCAGCACGCCGGCCGGGTCTTCACCCGCGCCCAGCTGCTGCAGGAGGTCTGGGGCTACGACTTCTTCGGTGGCACCCGCACGGTCGACGTGCACGTCCGGCGGCTGCGCGCCAAGCTCGGCCCGGAGCACGAGCAGATGATCGGCACCGTGCGCAACGTCGGGTACAAGTTCGAGCGGCCGGCCAAGGGCGCACCGCGCGGCAGCGTGCCGGCGCAGGCGCCCGCCGAGGCGCCGGCCGACACCCCCGAACTCGCGCGCTAGGTCCCCCACGCTCTTCAGGACGTCTCGCACGACCTTCGCGTTGCTCCGGTCCCGGGTACGGTCACGGGGTGAGTGGAGACGGGGAGTGGCGCCAGGAACTGGACGGGCAGCAGCTCGCGGACGTGCGGCAGCTGCTGCTGGCCGTGCGCGACGCGGACGGGCGGCCCGAGGTCGAGCCCGAGGGCGCGCTGCCGGGCGAGTTCGACGGCGGTGAGCACCTCGTCGCGTGCGTCGACGGCGACGTCGTCGGGTACGCCCACCTCGACACCACCGGCGACTCCTTCGGCCACCAGGTCGCGGAGCTGTTCGTGCACCCCGCCCACCGCAGCCGCGGATACGGCGCGAAGCTGCTTCAGGCGCTCGACGAGCGTGCCGCGGTCGGCTTCCGGGTGTGGGCGCACGGCGACCACCCCGCGGCGCGTCAGCTCGCGCTGAGGGCCGGGCTGGAGCGCAAGCGCGAGCTGCTGATCCTGCACACCACCGTCGACGGGGCGGACTGGCCGGAGCCGGTGCTGCGCGACGGCGTCACGCTGCGCGCGTTCGTGCCGGGCCAGGACGAGGACGCCGTCGTGGGGGTCAACGCGCGGGCCTTCGACTGGCACCCCGAGCAGGGCGCGCTGACCGCCGAGGACGTCCGCGCCGACGAGCGCCGGCCGTGGTTCGATGCGGCCGGCTTCTTCCTCGCCGAAGAAAAAGGCGAGGTCATCGGCTTCCATTGGACGAAGGTGCACGAGGCCACGCCCGGCCGCTTCGGCGGCGAGCGCGTCGGCGAGGTGTACGTCGTCGGCGTCGATCCTTCGGCGCAGGGCGGGGGCCTCGGCCGGGCGCTGACGCTGGCCGGGCTGCGGTACCTCGCGGGCCTGGGGCTGCGGCAGGTGATCCTCTACGTGGAGGGTGACAACGCTCCGGCGCTGGCCGTTTACACGAAGCTCGGGTTCACCCGTCACGAGACCGACGTGCAGTACGGTCGGTGACCACGTTGGACGCCGTGCAAGCACTCCGTCACTGTGGGCAAACCCGCAGGTCACGGCCAGGACACGGCACCCTTTCAGAGTAGTAGCACTGCTCACACCCACGGCCTTGTTCACTTTGCGTTCATTTGTTCACGGCCGACCGTCCACCAGGGCTGCCTAATGTCCGGATCCGGCGCGGCACCACGCCGCGGGTGTTCCGGTCAAGCTCCTGATGGAGGAAACAGCAGTGAAGATCATGCGGCCCCTGAGCGCGGTGGGCATCGTGGCGAGCGCCGCCCTCGTGCTCGCCGCCTGTGGTTCCGACCCCGCGGCGTCGAACAGCAGCGGCTCGTCCTCGGCGGCCGCTCCGGCCGCCACCGGCACGGCCGACGTGGAGTGCGGTGGCAAGAGCCCGCTGTCCGCGGAAGGTTCGTCCGCGCAGAAGAACGCGATCGACATCTTCACGCAGCAGTTCAGCAAGAAGTGCCCGGGCCAGCAGGTCAACTACAACCCGAGCGGTTCGGGTGCCGGCGTCAAGCAGTTCAACGCCAACCAGATCGACTTCGGCGGCTCAGACTCCCCGATCAAGGACGCCGACGCGGCTGCCGCCAAGGCCCGCTGCGCCAGCGACGCGTGGAACATCCCGATGGTCGTCGGCCCCGTGGCCGTCGCCTACAAGCTGTCCGGTGTCGACAAGCTGACGCTGACCCCGTCGGTCATCGCCAAGATCTTCAGCGGTGCCATCACCAAGTGGAACGACCCGGCCATCAAGGCGGTCAAGGGCAACGAGAGCGCGAACCTGCCGGACAAGGCCATCCAGGTCGTCTCCCGCTCCGACGAGTCGGGCACCACCGACAACTTCCAGAAGTACCTGGGCGCGGCGGCGAAGGCCGACTGGACCAAGGGTGCGGGCAAGAAGTTCAACGGTGGCGTCGGCAACGGTGCGCAGGGCTCCAACGGTGTCGCGACCGCGGTGAAGGCCTCCGACGGCGGCATCACCTACGTCGAGGGCGCGTTCGCCAAGGACGGCCTGACCCCGGCCCTGATCGACAGCGGTTCCGGCGGTGTCGAGCTGAACTCGGAGAACGTGGCGAAGTCCCTCGAGGCGGCCAAGTTCCTCAAGGACGGCACGAACGACCTCGCGCTCGACCTCAACGGCATCTACGCCAGCAACACCCCGGGTGCCTACCCGCTGCTGCTGACGACCTACGAGATCGTCTGCTCGAAGTACGCGAACGCGGACGTCGCCAAGGCCGTCAAGGCGTACCTGACGGTGGCCGCCACCGACGGTCAGCAGCCGCTGTCCGCCAAGGGCTACGTGCCGATCCCGCAGTCGCTGCAGACCAAGGTGCTGGCCGCGGTCAAGGCGATTTCCTGACCTGGTCTTGCTACCGCTCCCCGAGTTGATACAGGCTGGACAGAACTAGTCGATGAGCGAGTCATCCTCGACGCGAACGCCCACCGGCGACCCCGGTGGGCGTTCGTCGTCCGCCACCACGCCCCCGGAGGATCCGATTTCGGAGCAACCCACCTCGACGGCGGCGCCCGAGCCGCCCGCGAGCGAGAAGCCGAAGAAGGTGCGGCCCGGTGACCGCATCTTCCAGAACCTGACCACCGGGGCCGGGATCTTCGTCGTCGCCCTGATCGGCCTGATCGGGCTCTTCCTGCTCATCCAGGCGATCCCGGCGCTGCAGGCCGACAAGGCCAACTTCCTCTTCAACCACGGCTGGTCGACCAACGACCCCGCGAACATGTCGTTCGGCATCCTCGACCTCCTCGAGGTCACGGTGGCGACGTCGCTCGTGGCGCTGATCATCGCGATGCCGGTTTCGCTGGGCATCGCGCTGTTCCTGACCCAGTACGCGCCGAAGCGGCTCGCGCGGCCGTTCGCGTACGTGATCGACCTGCTCGCCGCGGTGCCGTCGATCATCTTCGGCCTCTGGGGCATCCTGGTCTTCGCCCCGGCCATCGAGCCGTTCTCGCAGTGGATCAACGACACGTTCTCGTGGTTCCCGCTTTTGGCGCCGGGCAACGTCGCGCCGAGCGTACGCGGCACGATCTTCACCGCCGGCATCGTGCTGGCCGTGATGATCCTGCCGATCATCACCTCGCTCTCGCGCGAGGTGTTCGAGCGGACACCGACCCCGCACATCGAGGGCGCGCTCGCCCTCGGCGCCACGCGCTGGGAGGTCATCCGCACCACGGTCCTCCCGTTCGGCAAGGCCGGCTACGTCGGCGCGTCCATGCTCGGCCTCGGCCGCGCGCTGGGCGAGACGATCGCGCTGGCCGTCATCCTGCTCATCCCGCAGGGCCGCAACTTCGACTGGAGCCTCTTCGACGGCGGCGCCACGTTCGCCTCGAAGATCGCGGCCAACTACAGCGAGTTCAACAACGAGGTCTCCGCCGGCGCCTACATCGCGGCCGGCCTCGTCCTGTTCGTGCTCACGTTCCTCGTCAACTTCGCGGCCCGGTCCATCATCGGCAAGAAGGGAGACTGAGCATGACCACCACGCTCGACGCCCCTGCCACGACCCCCGCGTTCCAGCAGGTCAGCCTGGCTCGCAAGGTCAAGAACGGCCTCGCGACCACGCTGGTCTGGCTGTCGTTCCTGATCGCCGTCGTCCCCCTGGTGTGGGTGCTGTACACGGTCGTCGCGAACGGCATCAAGCGCATCCCGTACTCCAACTGGTGGACGCAGGACCTGGGCAACTACCTGTCCGACGAGGTCGGCGGCGGTGTGCTGCACGCGATCATCGGCAGCCTGCTGCAGGGCCTCGTCTGCGCGATCATCGCGGTGCCGATCGGCATGCTCGTCGCGATCTACCTCGTCGAGTACGGCCGCGGCCGGCTCGCCAAGGTGACGACGTTCATGGTCGACATCCTCTCCGGTGTTCCCTCGATCGTCGCCGCGCTGTTCATCTACGCGCTCTGGATCACCACGTTCGGCCTGCCGCGCAGCGGTTTCGCCGTATCGCTGGCCCTGGTGCTGCTGATGATCCCGGTGGTCGTCCGCTCGTCGGAGGAGATGCTGCGGATCGTCCCGGACGACCTGCGCGAGGCCTCCTACGCGCTGGGCGTGCCGAAGTGGAAGACGATCGTGAAGATCGTCCTGCCGACGGCGCTGTCCGGCATCATCGGCGGCATCATGATGGCGCTCGCCCGGGTCATGGGCGAGACCGCGCCGTTGCTGGTCCTGGTCGGCTACTCCGCCTACACGAACTGGGACATCTTCCACAACGAGCAGGCGGCGCTGCCGCTGCTGATGAACAACGAGCGCGTCACCAACTCCATGGACCCCGGCTCGGTCGGCTTCGACCGGATCTGGGGCGCTGCGCTGACGCTGGTGCTCATCATCGCGATCATCAACCTCCTCGCCACCGTGTTCGCGCGCCTTGTCGCCCCGAAGAAGAAGTGAGCTGTAAGCCATGGCAAAGCGAATCGACGTCAAGGACGTGGACATCTACTACGGCAAGTTCCACGCCGTCGACGGTGTCACCCTGTCCGTGCCCCCGCGCAACGTCACCGCGTTCATCGGCCCCTCGGGCTGCGGCAAGTCGACGGTGCTGCGCACGCTGAACCGCATGCACGAGGTCATCCCCGGCGCCCGCGTCGAGGGTGACGTCCTGCTGGACGGCGAGAACATCTACGCCTCGGCCGTCGACCCGGTCCAGGTGCGGCGCACGATCGGCATGGTGTTCCAGCGCCCCAACCCGTTCCCCACGATGTCCATCAAGGACAACGTCGTCGCGGGCCTGAAGCTGGGCGGCACCAAGGGAAAGAAGACGCTCGACGAGATCGCCGAGCGTGCCCTGCGCGGCGCGAACCTGTGGAACGAGGTCAAGGACCGCCTGAACAAGCCGGGCGGCGGCCTCTCCGGCGGTCAGCAGCAGCGTCTCTGCATCGCCCGCGCCATCGCGGTGCAGCCGGACGTCCTGCTGATGGACGAGCCGTGCTCGGCGCTGGACCCGATCTCGACCCTGGCGATCGAGGACCTGATCGGTGAGCTGAAGAAGGACTACACGATCGTCATCGTCACGCACAACATGCAGCAGGCGGCGCGGGTTTCCGACCAGACGGCGTTCTTCAACCTCGCCGGCGTGGGGCAGCCGGGCCGGCTGGTGGAGCTCAACGACACGGAGAAGATCTTCTCCAACCCGGACGAAAAGGCCACGGAAGATTACATTTCCGGCCGCTTCGGCTGAGTAGTCGTTGTTGCGGAAGGCCTTTCTCGCCCGTGCTCGGGGCCGGCGAGAAAGGCCTTCTTCTTTTGCGGGCGCAGTGTCCGAAGTGGATATGCGAAAGCCATTGGTCCGCAATGAAAAAGCCCCCGGCGCCGGCCGGGGGCTTTCTCGTCGAACGAGGCTCAGATGTCGTCGTCGGAGCCGTAGCCCGGCATCTTGCCGGTGACCACGAAGATCATCCGCTTCGCGACCGACACCGCGTGGTCGGCGTAGCGCTCGTAGAAGCGGCCCAGGAGGGTGACGTCGACCGCCGCGGCGACGCCGTGGGGCCATTCGCGGTCCATCAGGACCGTGAAGAGGTGGCGGTGGATGTCGTCCACCTGGTCGTCGTCGGACTCGAGCGTCTTCGCCGCTTCGACGTCCTTCGTCTTGATGACCACCTCGGTCTGCCGGGCCAGCTTCACCGCGACCTGGCCCATTTCGGCGAAGTACGGCCGCACGGCCTCGGGCAGCACGGGTTCCGGGTGCCGCCGCCGCGCGGCCTTCGCCACGTGCAGCGCCAGGTCGCCCATCCGCTCCAGGCTTTCCGCGGCGTGGATCGCCGCCAGCACGGTGCGCAGATCGGTCGCCACCGGAGCCTGGAGGGCGAGCAGGGCGTACGCCTGCTCCTCGCACAGGGCGCGGGCGTCGTCGACCTTCGCGTCGTCGCTGATCACCTGCTCGGCGAGACTGAGATCGACCTCCAGAAGGGCCTGGGTGGCGCGCTCCATGGCGTCGGCGACCTGGAGCGACATGGCCGCCAGGTTGTCGGCGAGCTGTTCGAGTTCGACATGGTAAGCCTCACGCATGGCCCAACCCTACGGGCAACCGTGACCGAACACCGCATCGCTGGGTGAACCGTACGTGAACCCGGACTAACAATCCTCGCGGCTCAGCCGGTGGTGCCGGTCTTCTTGCTGCTCGAAGTCTTGGACGTGGTCTTCGACGATGTCGACGTCGACTTCGACGAGGTCGAGGACGACGACTTCGAGGTGCTGGTGGGCGCCGGCTGATCGCTCTGCGGGACCGGGGCGTTCGGGTCGGGCAGCGCGGTGTTGTTGCGCAGCGCGTCGAAGAGCGCCTTCGTCTTGCTGCGGACGAGGACCTCGTTGCCGCGGCTGTTGGCGATGCCGACCGTCGGCACCGTGAGGAACGAGATCTTCGACTGGTCGAGGCCCTTCATCGACTGCGCCAGCGTCATCATCTGCTTGACACCGAGGTTGTCGCCGAAGGTGGCCTTCGCGAACGCCGTGATGAAGTCGCTGAGCTTGCCCGGGTCGAGCACGACGTCGGACGACATGACCTTCTTCAGCAGCGCGCCGATGAACTCCTGCTGCCGCTTGATCCGGCCGTAGTCCGACGTCGGGTCACCCTTGACGTGCCGCGCGCGGACGAAGTTCAGGGCCTGGTCACCGGAGATCGTGACGTCGCCGGTCTCCAGCAGCACCTTGCCGAGCACGGAGTCGTCGATCGGGATCTCGTTGTGGACGGTGACACCGTGCACGGCGTCGACCATCTCCTTGAAGCCGTTGAAGTCGATGCCGACGAAGTGGTTGATCCGCAGCCCGGTGAGCTGCTGGATCACCTTGGTCACGCACGAGGGCCCACCGACCGCGTACGCGGTGTTGAGCTTCGCGATCTTCTGACCGGGCACCTTCTCGTCGGTGTTCTTGTTCTGCGCGGGGTCCCAGCGCTGGCAGTCGGGCCGGTCGATCTCGAGGTCGCGCGGGAACGACGTGACGACGACGCGCTTACGGTCGGCCGGGATGTGCGCCACCATCACGGTGTCCGAGCGCGCGCCCGGCGTGCTGTCCGCGGTGCCGACGCCTTCCTCGGCCGCGGCGCCGTCACGGGTGTCGGACCCGACCATGAGGAAGTTCTCGTCGTTGGCCTGCGCCGCGGCGTCCTGGATGTCGGACGAGTTCTCGTCGAGGGCCGAGATCTGCGTGAACTTCGCGTCGAAGTAGGTCTGGGCGCCCCACGCGCCACCGACGCCGAGGAAGACGAGCGCGGCGACGACGGCGGCGGCGATCCGCCCGAACCGGCCCGCCCGCTCGTGCTTGTGCTCCTTCTTCTCCTGCAGCCGTGTCTGCGCGGCCGGCTCGGCGGCGTCCGTCTCGGACTCGACCGGGGTGACCACGCGCTGAAGGGCCGTACGCGTGCTTTCGATCAGGGAAGCCGGGGAGAGGCGCTCACGGCGTTCACGCCGCTTCGCCTCCTCGGCGTTCCCCTCGTCGTGCGCGGCCGAGAACCGGGCGAGGGTGTGGTCGATCTTGCGGCGGTACTGCGTCGCCTCGTCGATCGCTTCCATCTCGTCGGTCATGGTCAGCGGGTCGAGCTCGGAGCGCGGCGGGACCGCGCCGGCCGGGGCGTCGGCCTGCGGGCGCCGCAGCGCGGTGGTGTCGGGCGTCGGCCGCGCGCGTCCCGGTGCCGAGGATTCGGACGCGGCGGCGCGCTGGGCCGCCGGGCCGTCGGCCAGGGGGCGGCGGATGTCAGCGGTGGGCCGGGTGCGTCCCGGCGCCGACGATTCGGACGCGGCCGCGCGCTTCGCGGCCGGGCCGTCAGCGGTAGTTGGTGGCCGCTTCACCATCGGTGCGTCGGGGGCCGGGGGGCGCTGGGGGGCCGGCGCGTCCGCACGCGGCGGTACGGCGCCGTCCTGGGTGGGCGCGGGGCGTCGGGGCCGCCGGGGTGGCTGCGGCGCGGCCGACGTCTGCTGCTGGCCCGGGTTCGCGGCCGGCGGGCGGCGCTGGAGCGGGGCCTCGGGCTGCGGGGCGGCGGCGCTCGTGCGGCGCGGCTGACGCGGCCGCGGGGGACGCGGTTGACGAGTGGCGTCCGCGGGTACTGGGTTGTCAGCGGGCGACTGTGCCGGCCGCGGCGCGCGACGCGGCGGCTGCGCGGCCCGGGGCGGTTCGGCCGTACGCCCGCGCTGTCCCGGCTGGTCAACGCGGTCCTGCTGGTCGCGCGGCGGGACGGGGCGGACACCGGTGGTCTTGGCGACGACGTCCGAAACGCTGATCCCGCCGTGGTCCTCCATGGACCTGCGTCTACCGCTTCGGGGTCGCGCGGGACCATCGACGCGGCGACCGGTTCCCGGGCTGTCGTGCTCGTCCGGCACTCGGTCTCCTTTCGCGCGCTCAGGGGCAGGCATCGACTTGGCCGTCTTCCCCCGCGAGAGGTGATCGTTCCCGCCGAGGTTTTCGTTATCGTACGGATACCCCCCGTTCGTGACGACACCCTCCCGGAATTTTCTTCACCTTGAGTCGACGAACGGCCGCCTGGCGTCGACAAACGGGTGAAGGCGCTTGTAAGCAATCCGGGGTAATGCGGAGTTTACGTTACTCTGAGTGGGTTATTAACCGAGTCGTTTGCGCGTCGTGATAGGCGACTTTGTTCCGCCCCGCACGTTTCGCGGCGTAGAGCAAGGTGTCGGCGCAGCGCAGCTGACGCTCGGGGGTCGCGTCCGCGTCCGGCTCGGCCGCGGAGTCGTGCGCGAGCCCGGCGCTGATGGTCACGCAGAGTCCCGGCTGGAGTTCTGACCAGGGGTGACGGGCGACGCGCAGGCGGGCGGCGTCGACGATGCGGACGGCGTCCCCGGCGTCGACGCCGGGCAGCCACAGCACGAACTCCTCGCCGCCGTACCGGGCGCAGAAGCCGTCTTCGGGCAGCTCCTCCTGCAGGAGGTCGGCCACCCGGCGGAGGACGCGGTCGCCGACGAGGTGACCGTACGTGTCGTTGACGCGCTTGAAGCGGTCGAGATCGATCAACGCGATCGCCAGCGGGGGCCGCGGCCGGGCGGTCTGGTGGCCGGTGAGCGGTCCGTACAGGCGCTCGTCAAGGTACCGGCGGTTGTAGCTGGACGTCAGCGCGTCACGCAGGCTGCCGTCACGGGCGATGTCGAGGGCGGAGCGCAGGTGCTGGTAGGCGCGGCGCCAGTCGCCCTGGGTCGCGAACAGGCTCGCGACGGCTTCGTGGATGCGGAGCAGGTCCGGCGGCTGCGGGCCGCGTGCCCGGCGCAGCGCGGCTTCGTCCTCGGCGACCATGCCCACCTCCACCACGCATTGGTTGTCGTCGTAGAGGTGGCCGCGCTTGAGGTGTGGGTACGGACGAAAGTGAATTTCGCTCAAACGGGAGGTCGTCGGTGACTCAGCGGAGTCGGACAGTCAGAGACTCGAGAACGGTTCGATGTCCTTGAGCTGCGTGTACTGGTCCTTGGCCCAGTAACTCACATTAGCCGTCTTGTCGTTCAGCAACTCCGTGTAGTCGCCCCAGGGAATCCAGCGCCAGCCGCCGACCTCGGCCGGGTTCGGCGCCGGCTCGGTGTCGGTCCAGGCGGCGAACACCGGGCAGAACTCGTTCTCGACGATCCCTTCGAACGGCGGCGTCCGGTACCGGTACTTCGGCAGCACGCAGTGCAGCCCCGACAGCGACGGCAGCCCGAGCTCGTAGGCGGCGCGGCGGCGGACGGCGTCCTCGAGCGACTCACCGGGCGCGGGGTGCCCGCAGACGCTGTTGGTCCAGACCCCCGGCCAGACCTTCTTCTCGTGCGCGCGCTGGGTGATCAGCAGGGCCTGGTCGCTGCGGCGCAGGACGTAGCAGGAGAAGGCCAGGTGCAGGCGGGTGTGCTCGTGGTGGCTGGCCAGCTTGGGCCCGGTCTCGCCGGTGGGAACACCGTCCTCGGTGACGAAGACGACGCGCTCGGTCTCGGTTTCGGTCGCGGTATCCACCGGCCCAGTAGACACGACGGCCGCGTGTGTCCTGTACCGCAAGGCGAGTGGCCGCGACGCGCACGGCAGGGTGATCGGCCGTTACCGCGCGTTGAGGTGCTCGACGAGCAGCGTCGTCACGGCCTCCGGTGCCTCCTCGGGCGCCCAGTGGGTGACGTCTTCGAGCATCTCGAAGCGGTAGGGCCCGGTGACCCAGTTGCCCGTGTCGAGCGCGGCGGTCGAGCCGAACGAGACGTCCTCGGTGCTCCAGACGTACAGCGTCGGCAGGTCGATCTTGCCGATCTTCCCGCCGGGCCGGCCGGCGCGGTACCAGTTGAGCGCGGCGGTGAGCGCGCCCGGCTCGGACAGGCGCTGGATGTACTCGTCGACCTTGCTCGGCGAAACCCGCCGCTCGAACATGTCCCGCAGCGCCCGCCCGTCGTTCTCCAGCATCCGCCGCTCGGTGACGCGCGTCTGCCGCCACTCCGTCATGTACTGCGTCCGGAGGTACTGGTCCTCGTCGTTCTTCATGGCCGCCGAGAGCGCGGCAGGATGCGGCGTCGACACGACGGCGAGGCTGCGCAACCGTTCGGGATGGGCATCGGCGGTCCACCAGGCGACGGCGCCACCCCAGTCGTGCCCCACGAGGTCGAACTGCTTCCACCCGAGCTGGTCGGCGATGGCGACGACGTCCCCGACAAGGTGATCGATCCGGTAGTCGGCGGCGGGTTCGGGCCGCACCCCGGGCGAGTACCCCCGCTGATCGGGCGCGACGGCCCGGAAGCCGAGCACCCCGAGCGTGGCGACTTGGTGCTCCCACTCGACGGCGGCTTCGGGAAACCCGTGCAACAGCATGACCGGCCGCCCGTCTTCGGGCCCGGCGGCAATCCCGTCGAAGGAACCGGCTTCGGTGGTGACGCTGATGTGGTCGATCACGGAGTCGAATCTACTGGCCGCGGGGGAACGCCAGGCCAACGGCTTGCCACCGTCGCCGGCTCGACCGTGCTCCCGGTCCCGGCAACTCCGTACCGACCGGCCGGATCTTTTCGCTCACCAAGACCTGGATCCCGGCGTGTCCGGCGAGTGGGCCCAAGGCCGGCTCGCCCGTTCCGAACACCGTCAGAACCTGAAGGCCTTCGAGACCGGCGAGCGGTGTCAGATCTACTTCGCGTAACCGCAGCTGTTACGGGGTGCCGAATGCCGGACAGCGGGCGGCGATCGGCGCCAGATCGACAGAGGGACAGGCGTTCAGCCGCAGGTATCGCAGGTCGGTCGCCCAGCTCTGGAGCAGGGTCAGGTCCGGGAAGCCCTGGAAGCTCAGGGACACGCCGACGCTTCGAGGCTCACCGGATCGAGCCTAGCCGAGCACCTCCGCCGTCGTGGCCACCTTCACCAGGGGGGCGTACAGGCGCAGGATGTCCAGCGTCTTCGCGTGGCTCTCGTCGTCGACCCCGGCGCACGCGTCTTCCACCACCGTGACCGCCACGCCCGCGTCGGCCGCGGCCAACGCCGTCGACAGCACGCAGCAGTCCGTTGACACCCCCGCCAGTACCAGCGGGGCCTCGCCCACCCGGGCGGCCATCTCCGGTGTCCACTTGCCGAAGGTGGTCGTGTCCACTGTGGACATTGGCTGAAAGTCGGAGATTACTTGGTACAACTGTGATTCCGGCGGTTGCAGCGCGAACGGCCACCGCGCGTAGTACTGCTTCCAGGCGCCCTCCGGCCGGGCGGGCGCGATGAACCGCGTGAACACCACGTTGTCGCCGAACGCTTTCACCAGGCGCTGGATCGGGGGCACCACCTCGGCGAAGCGCGGCGTGAACCACTCGCTCGCCGGGTCGCCGAAGACGTTCTGCAGGTCGATGACCGCCAGTACCGGCTTCACACCGCCTCCTGGGCGCGGATCCGCCGGTTCGTCGCCAGTGTCACCACGAACCCGAGCGCCAGCGCCACCAGCACGCCGAGGTTCGCGAACGCCCACGAGCCGTCGCGGCCGCCGAGGCCGAGCGGCTCCAGCAGATAACCCTGCCAGTTCAGCCAGCCCGCGGACGTGTTCGTCACCAGGCCCCAGCCGAGGGCCGTCGCCACCAGGATCAGCGCGATCGGGCCGACCCGGACGTCGCCGTAGCGACCCGCCCGGTCGAACAGCTCCTGCTCGGCGTAGTCCCGGCGGCGCAGCAGGACGTCCGCCAGCATCACGCCGCACCAGGCCGCGACCGGGACGCCCAGCGTGACCAGGAAACCCTGGAACTGCCCGAGGAACCCGTCGCTGAAGAAGACGATGTAGATCGTGCCGAGCACCATCAGCACGCCGTCGACGAGCGCCGCGATCGGCCGGGGGATCCGGAGCCCGGCCGAGAGCAGCGCCAGCCCGGACGAGTAGATGTCCAGCACCGCGCCGCCGACCAGGCCCAGCACCGCGACGATCGCGAACGGCACCAGGAACCACAGCGGCAGCAACGTCGTCAGCGCGCCGATCGGGTCGAGGCCGATCGCCTTGCTCAGCTCCTCCGACGACCCGGCGAGCAGCAACCCGAACACCAGCAGCACCAGCGGGGCGACCGACGCGCCGAACGTCGTCCAGCCGATCACCCCGCGCCCGGAGGCCGAGCGTGGCAGGTAGCGCGAGTAGTCCGCGGCCGCGTTGACCCAGCCGAGGCCGAACCCGGTCATCAGGAACACCAGCGCGCCCACCCACTGCTGCGCCGAGCCGGACGGCAGGGCGCTGACCGCGTCCCAGTGGATGTCGCCCACGACGAGGATCACGTAGACGACCGTGAGCACGCCGGTGATCCAGGTGATCCACGTCTGCAGCTTCATGATCGCGTCGAAGCCGAGCACGCCCGCCCCGACGATCAGCGCCGCGACCACGATCAGCGCGATCACCTTCGCCGTCGTCCCGTCACCCCAGCCGAGCCGCTGGACCACGGTCCCCGTGGCGAGCGTCGCCAGCGCCGTGAGCACGGTTTCCCAGCCCACGGTGAGGATCCACGAGATCGCCGACGGCAGCCGGTTGCCGCGGACGCCGAAGGCCGCGCGCGAGAGCAGCATCGTCGGCGCGGACCCGCGTTTGCCCGCGATGGCGACGAACCCGCACAGCAGGAACGAGAACAGGATCCCGACCACGCCGGCGACCAGCGCCTGCCAGAACGAGATGCCGAACGCGAGGGTGAACGAGCCGTAGCTCAGCCCGAGCACCGAGACGTTCGCGCCGAACCACGGCCAGAACAGCCCGCGCGGGCTGCCGCGGCGCTCGGCGTCGTCGATCACGTCGAGGCCGTTGGTCTCCACCTTGAGCTTGCGTTCGGTCGCGGTCATGGCCCGTCCCTGGTCAGTAGGCGGTCGATCGCCGCCCGGTCCGGCGCGGTCGCCGGGCCAAGGCGGGTCACCGAAAGCGCCGCCGCCGCGTTGGCGCGCCGAGCGGCGTCGAGGAGGGTGCGGCCGCGCAGCAGCTCCGCGGCCAGTACGCCGCAGTGCGTGTCGCCCGCGCCGTTCGTGTCGACGGCGTCGACCGAGAAGCCCGGTACGTCGGTCGTCCGGCCGGCTTCGAGGACCCGGCAGCCCTTCGCGCCGTCGCGGACGACGGCAACCGGCGGCAGCTCGCCGAGCACGTCGGCTTCGCGCGCGTTGCAGCTCAAGATGTCTACAGTGGACAGTATTTCGTGTAGGCCTCCAGGGTCGATTTCGGCCACGAGCGGGCCGGGGTCGAACAGGATCCTCGAGCCGGGCAGGCGGGGTAGCCACTCGAGGAGAGCCGTGCGATTGGTCTCGTGCAACAGACTGTATCCGGTCACGTACACAACGTCGTCATACTTTGGGACGACTTGATCGAGCAGCTCGGCGCGCAGCCGTCCTTCGGCGCCCGTCCCGGTCGCGAAGGTGCGTTCGCCGGTCGAATCGACCAGCGTGACGACCACGCCGGTGTCGAGGTCCGGCGTCGGTTCGTGAGCCACGTCGATGCCTTCGCGGGACAGGGCTTCGCGTGCGAGGTCGCCGAAAGAACCAGTGCCGTGGCTGCCCGCGTACAGCACGCCGGCCCCGGACCGCGCGGCCGCGGCCATCACGTTGAAACCGCCGCCCGGCAACAGGTTCGTCGAAGACGCCATGACGTCCCCGCCCGGCGGCGGCAGCGCGGGCACCGTCATGACCAGGTCGATCACGACCTGCCCGGTGTGCACCAGCCGCCCGGTCACCGCGAACGCCGTCTCAGCTTGAGAAGTTCGTCCACCAGCGGGCCGAGGTCGAGGTGGTTCACCCGGAGCACGGTCTCGGCGAGGTCCGCCGGGATGGCGCCGACACCCTGCGCGGCGCCGAGCATCGCGCCGCAGATCGCGGCGACCGTGTCGGTGTCGCCGCCGAGGCCCGCGGCCAGGCGCAGCGCCGCCGCCGGGTCGTCGCCCATGGCCTCGGCCAGCGCGAAGGCGGCCACGACGGACTCCTGTGACGCGACCGACGTCCCGATCACCGTGCCGACCGCGTCGGCGACATCGTCGTGGGCCATGCCCCGCACCCAGCCGCGCGCCCAGCCGATCCGGGCGGCGATTTCGCCGCCGGCCGCCCAGTACCCGCGTTCCCCGCCGACGACGGCCGCGCGCTCACCCGCGTCGAGTGCTTCGGTCAGGCTCGCGCCGTCGACCCCGGCGGAGACGACGGCCGCGACCGCCGCCGCGGCGGCGATGCCGAGGCTGGTGTTGTGGGTGACGCGCGCGGTCGCGACCACGGCGTCGACCAGGGCGTGCAGGTCCTCCGAGGGTGTCGCGATGCCGACCGGGGTGACCCGCATGGCGGCGCCGTTGGTCGTCCCGGTGCGCCCGGCCTCATCGGCCGGGACGCCGTCCTGGAGACGGGAGAGCGCGCGTTTCGTCGACGGGCCGAGCAGGTCCGCGGAGCCGCGGCGGACCATGTCCGCCTCCCAGATCAGCAGGGCGTCGGCGAAGACGAGCGGGTCGACGGTGCCGCGGCCGTCGATGAGCAGCCGGGCCAGCAGGATGGCCTGCTCGGTGTCGTCGGTGACCGAGCCGGCGGGCATGGACGGCGCGATCGGCTGCTCCGCGACGGCGGTGAGCAGCCCGGTGACCGGCCCGTAGGCGGCGGCGATGGCGGCGCGGGACATGGACTGCGTCGGCATCCCGAGCGCGTCACCGACGGCGAGCCCGGTGAACGCGCCGAGCGCCCGGTCCCGCGCGTTCACCGGTGTCCGAAGGTGAGGTGGAACTGGAAGCGGTCCGGGTCCAGGAGGCTGACGACGCGTTCGACGAGCTGGCCCTCGACGTCGACCGAGGTGCGCTCGGCGCGGAGGAAGAGCTCACCGATCGAGCGGCCGAGGAGCTCGGCGGCGCAGGCGTCGAGCCGTTCGGTGCTGATCCACTGGTCCCCGCCGACCGAGACCCGCCCGGCGGCTTCGAGCGTCTTGGTCAGGGAGTCGTCCCGCAGTCCCGTTTCGGGGAGTTCGGCGAGCGGCCCGATCGCGGGCACGGTCGCCGTCTCGAGGGAGATCCCGCGCCCGTGCTCCCGGCGCAGGCGTCGTACCGCGATGTAGTTGTGTTCGCCGAACTCTTCTTCGAGGGCCTCGTCTGCGACGGTCTGGATGCCGAGGAGTTCGGTGGTGACGGGCGCCCCGGCGTCGGCGAGCGCGCGGGCCCAGCCGAGCCGCTGGTCGAGCTGGACGCCGTCGAAGGTGACGAACGAGCCGACGCCGGCCTGGGTGGAGATGAGCTCGAGCTGCTGCAGTTCGGAGAGCGCGCTGCGCACGGTCCCGCGGCTGACCTGGTACTGGAGGGCGAGCTGGTTCTCGCCGGGCAGTCGGTCTCCGCGGGCGAGCCGCCCGGAGCGGATCAGGTCGCTGAGGTCGCCGACCAGCTGCTCCCGCTTGCTGTACATGTACACACCTGTACACCCCGGGTTTCCGCAGGTCAAGCGGTGACGAGCTCCCGGGTGTCCTTGGCGGCCTCGTTCGCGACCATCTCACCGGCCGTCTTCGACGCGGCCCCGGCGACGACCATGATCACGGCGAACGAGCCGATGAAGAGGACGGTGCTCAGCCAGACCATCGTTTCGACGGGCAGCGTGAACGCCCCGACGACGCGAGCGGCGCTTTCGAGCACAAAGCCGATCCCCCAGATGAAACTCGCGCGGCGCAGGACGCTGTCGAATCGGCGCCCGCCACTGAGCCGCTCCCAGGCGGCTTCGTGGTCGGCCTTGCCGTGGGTGAGGAACGGGCGCAGGGCCTTGGTCATGATCGGCTGCGCGGTGAACGCGGAGATCAGGATGACGAGCCCGGTGAAGCCACTCCCGATGGAGTCCTTGGCGATCATCATCCGCGCGTCCCCGGCGACGAAGGTCAGCAGCATGCCGACGACGTTGGTCACCAGCACGACCAGCGCGAGCCCGTTGATGGTGCGGTTCTTGGCGAACTGGAAGAGGGTCCTGGCCAGCGGGACGACGCCGCTGAGGGCGAGGGAGAGGAAGACGCTCACGCCGAGCGAGTGGAGGCCGTAGTAGACCCCGGTCGGCACGGCGATCTCGATGGCGAGGGTCCTGAGGAGCGCGGCGGGAGCGTTGTCGTTCGTCATGGGAAGAGCTTGTCGCGGTAGGGGGTGCGGCAGAGATGCTGTCCGCCACGACTTCGGGCTGACAGATGTCACGGGCCCGGAGGCTGCGGCGACATCACTCCGACCAGCGCAGCCCGTAGGTCAGCCCTTGCTTCAGAGCGTGGAAATCAACAGCCGCCTCGCCGATGCGATCGATCGTCACCGGAACGTCTTCGGAGTTGATCTCTTCTGCCGCTCGCGGGGGAACTCCGGTAACCGCCCATAGGTTGCCGGGTAGTCGGTCCGGCGCGAATTTGACGCGAGCGCTGAAAAAATTTGTCCTTCGGAGCGGGGTCAGAAAGTAGTACGGATGCATCAGTTCCGGTGAAAGCATCGTGTACTGGATGCAGTACTCGTAACGCTCCCCAAGTTGGAGTGGTTTTGCAAGTTCGACGGATAAGACCATGTGGCTCGGTGATACCTGCTTGCGGCCGAGGATTCTTCCACCGTAAATGAATTCAGCGTGGACGTGGTCTTTCTGGCTCGGTGTCCGACGTGGTGCGGTCGCTGGGAGTTGGATCTCCTCCAAGCCGTCCGTCATGGAGACGATTTGGCGCGTCTCGGTGAGGGTCGGTGACTCGAGGTCGAGCCGGAAGATCCCCCGTACCGATTCGGTGTGCCATTGCTCGGCGGTGTATCCGGCCGATGGGGAGTTCATTCTGGCGACGATCTCTTCGGCCATTGTTCTAAAGGCCAGGTCGACCCGCCTGCGGGCCGTTCGAGGCTCTCGGCCGAGAGCCTCGGCCAGCCAGCTCAGTCGCTGCTCAAGGGACTCCTCTGGGGCGTTCTCCTCCAGGCCGAGGGCGGTCAGCGCGGCGAGCTGAAGGTCGTCCGGCAATGTCGTCGTCAGGCTGGTGATGGCTTGGATCAGTTTTTCCCTGACCTGCCGGTCCGGCTCCGTGCTCTGAATTTCACAAAATTGCCGAAGAAGTCGGCCGGTTCGTTGTGCGATGTCTGTCGCGAAGATCCCTCGACCTCGGCGAAGTTCGTTCAGTTCGCGGACGATTTCGTTGAAATCGACGTTGACCTCTGGCTGCATGGCGTCCATGGTCATTCTTGGGAGTGGTTCTGTTTTTCGGAAGGCTGGTTGGTTACTCTTTGCCGAGATCTGAGGGGCCTGCCCAATGAAGTCCAGGGGCGGCACTTCGAGTATTCGCGGAGGAGTGCTACTCGATCTTTCGGCTCGCTCCCGCGAAGGACGATGACAAGGCCGAGCAGCCAAGTGGTCAGCAAGAGCGCAAGGGCCAAGACCGCCCAGGCTGAGAAGGCAACCTCGCGGAGCCATGTCGCGATCGCACCCATGAGGTGCCCTTTCGTCGAGGTCTGTCCGACCTGTCGCGCGGGATGTCGACCATGCGAGATGCGACTGTCGTCGATCGACGACAGGGCTCAGTGGGTCTCCATGACACCATGGTGTCCAACTTATGTCACTCTTGTCAAGACTTGGGCGGTCGGGCGTCAGGCCGGCGACCGTGCGCGACTCAGCCGCCCGAGTGCATGTCTTCCGCCTCCGGGACGCAGTCGTCGTCCGGGTCGTTGAGCCAGCCGTGCGGGAGGGTCACCTTGCCCGGCGATCCCTGACGTCCGCGCGGGCCGTCCGCGTTCTCCGGGAACGGGGCGTCGTGGTCCAGGCGGGTGATGAGGTCGTCCAGCTCCGGCAGGCTGGACACCATCGCGAAGCCGCGGCGGAGTTCGGAGCCGACCGGGAAGTTCATGAAGTACCAGGCCATGTGCTTGCGCAGGTCGCGCAGGGCCTTGGTCTCGCCGTCGTGCTGGATGAGCAGCTCGGCGTGGCGGCGCAGGACGCCGGCGACCTCGCCCAGGGTCGGCGGGGTCGGCAGCGGGCGGCCCGCGAACGCCGCCTCCAGCTCGCCGAACAGCCATGGCCGGCCCAGGCAGCCGCGGCCGACGACGACGCCGTCGCAGCCCGTTTCCGCGACCATGCGCAGGGCGTCGTCCGCGCAGAAGATGTCGCCGTTGCCCAGCACCGGGATGCTGGTGACGGCCTCCTTCAGCGCCGCGATCTTCGTCCAGTCGGCCTGGCCCGAGTAGCGCTGGGCCGCCGTGCGCGCGTGCAGGCTGACGGCCGCGGCGCCCTCGGCCTCCGCGATGCGGCCGGCATCCAGGTAGGTCAGGTGGTCGTCGTCGATGCCGACGCGGAACTTGACCGTGAACGGAACGCCTGCCTCGGCGGCCGCGGCGGCGGACTCGCGCACGATGTCGGCGAACAGCCTCCGCTTGAACGGCAGCGCCGCCCCGCCGCCCTTGCGCGTCACCTTCGCGACCGGGCAGCCGAAGTTGGAGTCGATGTGGTCGGCGAGCCCCTCGCCGACGATGATCTTCACGGCCTCGCGCATGGTCTTCGGGTCGACGCCGTAAAGCTGCATCGACCTGGGCTTTTCGTCAGCGCCGAAGGTCATCATGTGCATGGTCCCGGGGTGCCGTTCGACGACGGCCCGCGCGGTGATCATTTCGCAGACGTAGATCCCGGCGCCGTACTCCGCGCACAGCTGCCGGAAGGCGACGTTGGTGATCCCGGCCATGGGCGCGAGCACGACCGGCGGATCGACCTCGTACGGGCCGATCTTCAGGGCGGGCTTGCTCAGCAGGGCAGTCACGTCCTCCATTGTCACCTGTGGTGTCGATCACGTCGACCAGGGGCCGGAGTCGGCTCCCCGTGAACGGTTCCCGCGGACGCCACGTGTTCGGGGGGTGGAGGCGAGACGCAGGGACACGGCCGGTCCGAACGCGCCGGTCGGGGTGGATCCGAGGCGGGCCAGCATCGCGCGGATGTACGACTTCGTGCTCGGCGGCAAGGACCACTACCAGGTCGACCGGGACGAGCTGGTGCGGCTGCAGCGGGTGCTGCCCGAGGTCGCGGACCTGGCCCTCGAGAACCGCCGGTACCTGATCCGCGTCTGCCGCTTCCTCGCCGAACGCGCCGGCGTTGACCAGTACCTCGACTGCGGGTCGGGCCTGCCGACGACGGAGAACGTGCACCAGGTCGTCCAGCGCGTCGAGAAGCTGTCCAAGGTCGTCTACGTCGACAACGACCCCGTCGTCGTCGCGCACGGCCACGCTCTGCTGGAGGAGAACGACCGGACCCGGTTCATCAACGGCGACATCTTCGCGCCCGAGACGATCCTCGGCCACGACCTCGTGCGGGAGCACCTCGACTGGCGGCGGCCGATCGCCCTGCTGTTCGTGGCCACGCTGCACCACTACAAGGGTGACCGGCACCGCCCGGCCGAAATCATGCGCGAATACGTCGACGCGCTGCCTTCGGGTTCGTACGTCGCCATCTCGCACCTGTTCGACCCCGGCGAGGGCGGCGACCACGACACGGTGACCGCCTTCCAGCGGGCCGTCGCGAGCGGTTCCCTCGGCGGCGCCACCGCGCGCACCGAGCCGGAGATCGAGGAACTGCTGCCCGGCCTGGAGATCGTCGACCCCGGGATCGTGCTGCTCGCGAACTGGTGGCCGGACGGCCCGAGCCTCAAGCCGCTCAACTCCGCACAGCGGCTCATCGCCGGGGTCGTCGCCCGCAAGCCCTGACGGCGGTTACTCCGCGAGCATCGGCGCGTGCCGATAATCCGCGTCTTGGCCGCGCCGATCGCCTGGGCGAGCGCGACCAGTGTGCGCTCCAGTCCGCCATCGCCGCGAGATCCGGTCGCTCCGTCATGCGTCCGCAGCACGCCGTGCGGCCTTCGGACCGGTGCGGAACTGTCCGGTTTGGACCGCGTCGTCGCGCTCCTCGGCCGTTCGCCGAAGTGGCCGGAGCGCCTAGAGTCGGTGGCATGACGACCACACCCCTGCGCTGGGGAATCATGGGCACCGGCGGGATCGCCGCGGCCTTCGCGGACGACCTGAAGCTGACCGACTCCGGTGTCGTCGCCGCGGTCGGGTCGCGGACCGCCGTGAGCGCGGACGCCTTCGCCGACCGGTTCGGCGTCGAAACCCGGCACAGCAGCTACGAAGCGCTCGCCAACGACCCTGACATCGATGTCGTCTACGTCGCGACACCGCACCCGATGCACCACGGCAACGCCCGGCTCGCGCTCGAGGCGGGGAAGGCCGTGCTCGTCGAAAAGCCGTTCACGATGAACGCCGAGGAAGCGCGCGACCTCGTCGCGCTGGCGCGGGAGCGCGGGCTCTTCCTGATGGAGGCGATGTGGACGCGCTTCCTGCCGCACATCCGGCACGTGCGGGAACTGCTGCCGCAGCTCGGCGACGTCGTCACGGTCACCGCCGACCACGGGCAGTGGTTCGCCGAGGACCCGGCCTTCCGCCTGTTCGCCCCGGAGCTGGGTGGCGGCGCCCTGCTGGACCTGGGGATCTACCCGGTTTCGTTCGCGTCGATGGTGCTCGGCACGCCCGAACGCGTCGTCAGCATGGCCGCGCCCGCGTTCACCGGCGTCGACGCGCAGACGTCGATGCTGTTCGGCTACGCCGGCGGCGCGCAGGCCGTGCTGAGCTGCACGTTGCGCGCGGTTTCCCCGACGACGGCGACGATCGTCGGCACGGACGCGCGGATCGAGATCGAAGGCCCGTTCTACGCGCCCGCGTCGTTCACGCTCATCCCACGCGAGGGCGACCGAAGCCGCTTCGAGTACGTCGACGAGGGCCGCGGCCTGCGCCACCAGGCCGACGAGGTGGCGCTGCGGCTGGCCGCCGGCGAGCTCGAGAGCCCGCACATGCCGCTCGACGAAACCGTCTCGATCATGGGGACGATGGACGAGGTGGTGGCCGCGACCAGGACGTGACCCCGGATTGAGTAGTGCTACGGATCCGCAGGTGGGCGCCGGTGCGTGACCCTGTCCGGTATGACCACCGAAGCGAATGTGCTCCTCCGGCTCGCCGGCGAGATCGACGACCTGGGGCGTCGGCTCGCACTGGTGGGTTCCGAACTGCGGACCGCCGAGGGCGAGGGGCGGCCGAAGCAGGCTGAAGCGCTGAAGCAAGCCGAGGCGCCGAAGCAAGCCGTTGCGGCGCAGCAGACCGCGGCGCAGCAGGCGCCGCCGCACCAGTCCATCCCGCCTCAGCCGCAGGCCCAGCAGCCGCCGCACGCCGCGCCGCAGCAGGCCGTGCCGCCTCAGCCGCAGGGCCAGCACCCGCAGATGCCGCCGCCGTGGCCGCCGCGGTACCAGTGGCAGCAGCCCCAACCCCAGCCCCAGCAGCAGTACTTCCCGCCGCAGCCGCCGTACCAGCCCGTTCCGCGTCAGACGCTGGGCGAGAAGCTCGGCAAGGAGGGTGCGGGCAGCCGCGTGCTGGCCTGGGTCGGCGGTGGC
Organism: Amycolatopsis sp. NPDC049252; assembly: GCF_043197175.1. Classification (NCBI taxonomy): domain Bacteria; kingdom Bacillati; phylum Actinomycetota; class Actinomycetes; order Pseudonocardiales; family Pseudonocardiaceae; genus Amycolatopsis; species Amycolatopsis sp. NPDC049252. The sequence goes on along the minus strand of NZ_JBICSQ010000004.1, from coordinate 28,302 downwards.
GTGACGCTGCTGGGCGTCGTCCTGCTGCTGGTCCTGGCCGTGCAGCGGGGCTGGCTCGGTCCGCTGCCGCGGGTGCTCGTCGGCGCCGCGTTCGGGCTGGCGCTGACCGGCACCGGCCTGTGGCTGCACCGCAAGCCCGCCGGTCGCACCGGGGCGTTCGCGCTGGCGGCCACCGGCATCGCGACGCTCTACCTGGACGTCGTCGCGGCGACGTCGCTGTACGAGTACCTGCCGGTGCTCGCTGGGCTCGCGATCGGGCTGGCCGTCACCGTCGGCGGGCTGCTCGTGGCCGTGCGCTGGGAGTCGGCGCTGCTGGCGTCGGCCGTCGTCGTCGGGTGTGTCGTGTGCGCGCCGATGATCACCGGGGGCTTCACTCCGGAACTGGTCACCTTCCTGCTGATGGTCCAGCTCGCGACGACGCCGGTGCAGCTGCGCCGCGACTGGTCCTCGCTGACGCTGGCCGCCGGCGTCCCGCCGCTGTTCGCGTCCGTGATCGCCACCGTCGTCGAGGGCGCCGGTGGCAGCTGGGCGAACACCGCCGCGGCCACCGGCACCTCCGTCGTCGGCGTCGCGCTCGCGCTGATCGTCTTGCGCCGCCGGGAGAACGACCCCGCCGCGCTGTCCGTGCTGGCGACGGCGGTGGTGCCGACGTTGGTCGCCGCGCTGGTGCTGCCGAAGGTCCCGGCCGTGCCGGTCGCGGCCGGGGCCGGTGTCCTCCTGCTCGCGGTGTGGGCCGCACGCCGCTTCTGGTCCGGGCTCACCGGCCAGCTCGCCGGGATCGCCGGGCTGCTGGCGATCCTGCAGGCGACGGTCACCCAGTTCGACGGCCCGGCCCGCGCCGGGGTGCTGCTGGGTGAGGCGCTGCTGCTGGTCGTGGCCGCGCTCGGCGGGCGCACCCGGCTCGCGCTCGGCGCCGCGCTGGCCTTCGCCGCCCTCGGCGGCCTGATCGGCGTGTTCTTCGACGTCACGCCCGTGCTGCTGATCGTCCCCCGGCCGCACTCGGGCGCCGAACTGGCCGGCGCGCTCGCGGTGTCCGTGCTGATCCTCGCCGTTGCGCTCGCGCTGCCCTGGGCGGCGGCGCGGCTGGCGGTCTTCAAGGGACCGGCGGACGACCTGCCCGTGTGGCTGCCGGCCGGGGTCGCCGCGCTGTACGGCGCCGGCGGGGTCGTGCTGAGCGGGTCGATGCTGGCGGTCCCCGGCCGCACCGGCTTCCTGCTCGGCCACGCGCTGATCACGGTGTCCTGGACGGTCGCCGCGCTCGTCCTGCTGCTGCGCGGGATCGACCTCGTGGCGCTGCGCGTGATCGGGCTGGTGCTGGTCGGCGCCGCGGTGCTGAAGCTGGTGCTGTTCGACCTTTCGGCCCTGGACGGCCTGGCCCGGGTCGGCGCGTTCCTCGGCGCGGGGCTGGTGCTGCTGGCGGCCGGGTCGCGGTACGCGCGGCGCGTCGCCTCACGCTGACCGGGAAGAAATTGTCGGTGCCTCGTGGTTACGTGGATCACAACGACGACCCACAGGGGGTAACGCGGACATGGCACCGAAACTCGCCGACCGAGCCGGGGAACCGATCGGCTGGCTGACCACCGTGACACCGAAGGGGCGGCCCGCGCCACGGCCGGTCTGGTTCGTCCTCGACGGTGACGACATCCTCGTGTTCAGCCAGCCGGGCACCGCGAAACTGCGGCACATCGAGGCCAACCCCGAGGTCACGCTGAACCTGAACAGCGACGACGACGGCGGCTCGGTCCTCGTCGTCAACGGCAGGGCGCGGATCGAGGAGGGCAAGGCCTCGGAAGCACCCGGGTACCTCGACAAGTACGGCTCCCGCTACGAGGGCATCGGCTACGCGACGCCGGAGGCGTTCGATGCCGCGTACTCCGTCCGCATCCGCGTGGTGCCCGAGCGCACCTGGGGGTTCTAGCAGGAGACGTCCAGGGCGCCGGCGCGGCAGAGATCCACTGTGGACCGGGCGGGACGAACGAGGGTGGCGTTTCTCGGAGGGTGGATGCCCTCGGCGCCGCGTATCGTCTTCCCGTGCCCGAACACACCGGTGAAACCCGCAACCAGCAGCTGACGCGCAACGTCGGCGAACTGCTGCAGGAGCTGCGGGTGGCGCAGGCCGGCGTGCAAATCCTCTTCGGCTTCCTGCTGTCGGTCGTGTTCACCGACCGGTTCCACAACGCCAGCGGTTTCGAGAAGTCGTTGCACCTGACCGCGGTGATGCTCTCGGTCGCGGCGACGGCCTTGCTGACCGCGCCCGCGGCGTGGCACCGGCTGTTGTTCCGCACCGGCAGCCGTGAACGGATCCTGACCGTCGGCAACCGGTTCGTGCTGGTCGGGCTCGTCTGCCTGGCCTTGGCGATCACGTCGACCGTCGCGCTCATCGCGAAGGTCGTCTACGGCGAGCCCGCGATGATCGTCGTCGCGGTGCTCACGTTGCTGATCTTCGGCGTGCTCTGGTTCGTCATGCCGTTCCGGCTGCACCCGTTGGACGGCGACCCGCTGGACGGCGACCCGCTGGAAGACGCTCAGCCGACGGGACCGCCCAAGTAGAGCGTGTCCTCCTGGACGAAGCAGAGCGGGTTGCCGAACGGGTCGTCGGCGTAGAAGGAGCGTTCGCCCCAGAACTGTGTGGCGATGCCGTCGTCGATCCACCGCGGCCCGGCCGCCCGTACCTGCTCGAACGTCGCTTCGACGTCGTCGACCGCGAGGTAGACGATCCGCGGATCCTTGGCGGGCCGCGGTTCCCGGCGTTCGAGCGGTGCCTCGACGCAGGCGAGGACCACGCTGCCGCAGGTGAAGTAGTGCCGGTTGAGGGCGATCCGCTCACCGGCGTCGCCGAGGACGCGGCCGTAGAACGCCACCGCCGTCTCGATGTCCTCGACGGGCTGGATCAACCGGAACACCCGTGGACCGCTCATGCGTGGAGACAGTACCGGATGGCGCACTTGACAGCGGGTGGACAATAAAAAATCGACGTGCTCTCCGAAAACAATGGGAGAACTCGCCGAATGTGTCGTCAGTCTAACCGCTGTGAGGGGAACTTGTCAAATCAGGGGTACGACGAGGAATTGCGGTCCGAGCGCGCGTACACGGCCGAGCTGTACGCGCGTCTCGACCGTGAACGCAAGCAGGCGGCGGGCCGCTTTCGCGCCGCACTGGGGGAAACCGGCATGGCTCTGGTGGATCGGGACGCCGACGTGCGTGTCCGGGCGCGCGAGACGGCCCGGCTGGGCGTCGTCGACAATGGGCTCTGCTTCGGCAGGCTGGACGCCCTTTCCGGCGAACGGAGTTACATCGGCCGGATCGGGATATTCGACGACGAAAACGACTACGAACCGCTTCTGCTGGATTGGCGGGCGCCCGCGTCGCGCGCGTTCTACGTCGCCACCGCGGCGACCCCGGAAAACATGCGGCGGCGACGTCAGTTCCACACGATGGGCCGCCGGGTCGTCGACTTCACCGACGAGGTGTTCGGCCGGCCCGGCGACCACGAGCGCGGTGACGCGGCCCTGCTGGCGGCCGTCAACGCGCCGCGCGGCGAAGGCATGCGCGACATCGTCGCGACCATCCAGGCCGAGCAGGACGAGATCATCCGGCTCGGCCACGCGGGGGTGCTGGTCGTCGAGGGCGGGCCGGGCACCGGCAAGACCGCCGTCGCGCTGCACCGGGTGGCCTACCTGCTCTACACCCAGCGTGAGCGGATGTCGCGCAGCGGTGTGCTGGTGGTCGGGCCGAGCCCGGTGTTCCTGGACCACATCGGCCGCCTGCTGCCGTCGCTCGGCGAGTCGGACGTCGTCTTCACGACGACCGGCGGGCTCGTGCCGGGCCTGCGCGTCACGGCCGAGGACCGGCCGGAGGTCGCGAAGCTCAAGGGCTCGCTGAAGATCCTCGCCGTCCTCGCGGCGGCGGTCGCCGACCGGCAGAAGGTGCCCGACGAGCCGGTGCCGATCGAGCCGGCCGACGTCACGGTGGCGCTCGACGAAGACGTCGCCGACGAGGCCAGGGTCGAGGCGCGGCGGACGGAGCTGCCGCACAACGAGGCCCGCCAGGTGTTCCGCGAGGTCGTCGTCCGGCTCCTCGCCGAGCGGGCCGTGGCGGTGATCGGCGAGGGCTGGCTGAGCCGGGAGGACCAGGGCGCGTGGGCCAACCTCCGCGCCGACGTCCGCGAAGAGCTGTCGGAGCACGAAGAGCTCACGGCCGCGCTCGACGCGTTGTGGCCGCCGCTGACGCCCGAGACGCTGCTGGCGCCGCTGTACATGTCGCCGCGACGGCTCGAGGCGGCCGGGGCCGACCCGTCGTTGTTCCGCGTGGACGGCGCGGCCTGGACGGTGTCGGACGTGCCGCTGCTCGACGAGCTGGCCGACCTGCTCGGCCGGGACGACGCCGCCGAACGCGCCGCCGCGAGACAGCGGGCGGAGGAGGACGCCGAGTACGCCGGCGGCGTCATGGACCTCCTGAAGCTGGACCGCGAGGAACTGGACGAAGACGTCCAGCTGGTCGCCACCGACCTGCTCTACGCCGAGGACCTGGCCGACCGGTTCGCCGAGCGCGACACCCGCGACCTCGCCGAGCGCGCGGTCGAGGACCGCGACTGGACGTACGGGCACGTCGTCGTCGACGAAGCCCAGGAACTGTCCGAAATGGACTGGCGGGTGCTGATGCGACGGTGCCCGAGCCGGTCGTTCACGATCGTCGGCGACCTCGCGCAGCGGCGGTCGGCGGCCGGGGCCACGGCGTGGGCGCCCGCGCTCGCGCCGTACGTCCGTGACCGCTGGCAGTACCGCGAGCTGACCGTGAACTACCGGACCCCGGCGGAGATCATGACCGTCGCCGGCGCGCTGCTCGCCGAGTTCGCCCCGGACGCGCGGGTGCCGGAATCCGTGCGGGCGTGCGGGATCCGGCCGTGGTCCAGACAGGTTGCGGACGGCGACTTGCAGGCCGCCATCGACGAATTCGAGCGCGACGAAGCCGGCCGTGCAGGCACCAGCGTCGTGATCGGCCCGGCGGGCGTGCCGGGCGCGATCCCGCCGTCGGCGACCAAGGGCCTGGAGTTCGACGCCGTTCTCGTCGTGGAACCCGAGCGGATCCTGGCCGAGGGCCCGCGCGGCGCCGCGGAGCTGTACGTCGCGCTCACGCGCGCCACGCAGCGCCTCGGGGTGCTCCACCGGGAGACGCTGCCGCCGGCGCTGAGCGGGCTCGCCGAAGCCGGGGTGCCGGTCTCCGCGGGCCACCGCCGCTTCCTGTAGCCGGTCAGGGTGGCGGGCGGGGTCCCGGCCCGTCACCCCGGCCCGCTACGCGGTCAGCCGGCCCCAGGCGTAGTTCTGCTTGGCCAGCTTCAGGTACACGAACAACTCGGTGCCGGAGACACCCGGGATCTTCCGGATCTCCTCACCCAGCACTTCGAGCATGTGGTCGTCGTCCCGGCAGACGAGTTCGGCCAGCAGGTCGTAGCGTCCGGCGCAGAGCACGACGTAGTGCACGTTCGGCAGTTCGGACAACTTCTCCGCCACCGCACGGGGATCCGCGCCGTCGACGCTGATCCCGACCATCGCCTGCCGCGTCAGATCGACGTTGGCTGGATCGGTCACCGCGACGATCTGCATCAGGTCGTCGCGCAGCAGCCGCTGCACCCGCTGGCGGACGGCACCCTCCGAAAGGCCGACCGCTTTGGCGAGAGCGGTGAACGAGGCCCGGCCGTCCTGCTGGAGCAGAGCGATCAACGATCTGTCCGTATTGTCCAGTCCTCGCGCACGTGATTCGTCACCCATGCCGTCCCTCCCTGTGTTTCGGCATGTGATTTGTCAAGTGCGCAGCGTATCGAGACCTGACCAGAAAGCGAGAGTCCCGGAGCAGCTTCACGTGATCCGGCGTGCACGTCGCGATCGGCCGAGGAATCGGTGGCCCCGGAGGAAAATCACAAGCCAATCCGAGGCTCGTTTGTGCGCCCGCGCACAGCCGGGGGCGCTCGCGGGCCGCCGCCGGGTACCGTCTGGCGGCTCGTCGTCACCGAACCGGAACGCCAGGAGGACCAACACATGTCGGAGGCCGTGGCCCTCGGCGGCCGCCCCGCGCCCGCCGTCACGGAGAAAGGACTGCGCAGCGGCGCGCTGGGCATGGTTTCGTCGATGGTCATCGGGATGTCGTCGACGGCCCCGGCGTACTCGATCGCGGCGACGCTCGGGCTGATCGTGCTCGCCGGTACCGGTTTCAAGGCGGCCGCGTTCGTCCTGCTCTCGTTCGTCCCGGTGCTGTTCGTCGCGTTCGCGTTCCGGGAGCTGAACAGCGCGGAACCCGACTGTGGCACCAACTTCACGTGGGCGACCCGCGCGTTCGGCGCCCACGCGGGGTGGTTCACCGGCTGGGTCGTCACGGTCGCCCAGCTGCTGGTGATGAGCAGCCAGTCCGCGCTCACCGGCCGGTACACGCTGCTGCTGTTCGGCGCGTCCGACGTCGCGGAGAACCGGTGGGTGACCACGGCGATCGGCGCGGCCTGGCTGCTCGCGTTGTGCTGGCTGTGCCATCGCGGCATCGAGGTGTCCGCGCGGGCGCAGTGGATCCTGCTCGGTGTCGAGCTGGCGGTGCTGGTGCTGTTCTCGGTCGTTGCGCTGGTCCGCGTTTTCGACGGCACGGCGGGACCGCAGGCTTCGGTGCCGCGGCTCGACTGGCTGTGGCCCGGCGGGGTCGGTGTCGGCACCGCGGTCTCGGCGGTGCTGCTGGCCGTCTTCATCTACTGGGGCTGGGAAAGCTCGCTCTCGGTCAACGAGGAGTCGGCCGATCCGCGCCACGCGCCGGGCCGCGCGGCGGTGCTCTCGACGGTGTTGCTGGTGCTGAACTACCTGCTCGTCACGGTCGCGGCGCTCGCCTTCGCGGGCGTCGGCCCGGACGGCGTCGGGCTGGGCAACGAAGCGAACTCCGACGACGTCCTGGCCGGGCTGGGTGGCGCCGTGTTCGGGGACGGGACCACCGGGAAGGTGCTGGGCGTGCTGCTGATCGTCTCGGTGCTGACCAGCGGCGCGGCGACCAGCCAGGCGACGATCATGCCCGCCGCGCGCACGACGTTGTCGATGGCCAGCCACGGCGCGCTGCCGCGGGTCTTCGGCCGCGTGCACCCCCGGTTCCGGACGCCGTCGGTGGCCACCTGGGCGTTCGGGCTCGTGTCGCTGGCGGTGTACGTGCTGCTCGCGCTGGTGAGCGACAACGTGCTCTCGGACAGCGTCGACGCCGTCGGGCTGACCATCGCCATCGAGTACACGATGACCGCCCTCGCGTGTGTCTGGGTGTTCCGCCGGACGCTCTTCGCGAGCGTGCGGAACTTCGTGCTGCGCGGGCTGTTGCCGTTCGTCGGCGGGGTGTTCTTCCTGGCCGTGCTGGTGCTCGCGCTGATCGAGTACGCACAGCCGGACGCGGGCGAGACGACGGTGTTCGGCGTCGGCGGGGTCGCGGTGATCGGCGTGGTGTCGATCGTGCTGGGGGTGCCGCTGATGTTCGCGGTGCACCGGGCGTGCCGCGAGTTCTTCGCCGGCCGCCGCCTGCCGCGCGGTCTGGTGCCGCGCGGCGGCGACGTGATCGTTACCCGAGATCCCGCCGGCTGAGGTCCTCCTCGGTCTCGCGGCGCACCAAGAGCGTCGCGACGCCGTCCCGGACGCCGACCAGCGGCGGGCGGCCGACCTGGTTGTAGTTCGAGGCCAGCGAGTGGTGGTACGCGCCGGTGCACGGCACGGCCAGCAGGTCACCGGCGTGCAGGTCACCGGGCAGGAGGATGCCGTCGGCGAGGACGTCACCGGATTCGCAGTGCCGGCCGACGACGGTCATCGGGGTGCGCTTCTCCTTCGAGTGCCGTCCGACCAGGCGGGTCGTGTAGCGCGCGCCGTAGAGGGACGGGCGTGCGTTGTCGCTCATCCCGCCGTCGACCGCGACGAACGTGCGGCTGCCGCGCTTGACCGCGCACACGCGGTAGACCGTGATCCCGGCCGGCCCGACGATCGCCCGGCCCGGCTCGATCGTCAAGCGCGGCAACGGAAAGCCGTGCGCCGCGCACTCGTACCCGAGCGCCACGCGCAGGCGTCGCGAGTAGCCGCCCAGGTCGAACGCGGGCTCACCGCCGACGTACGGCACCGCGTGCCCGCCGCCGAGGTCGAGCTCCCGCAGCGTCACGCCGTGGATGTCGCGGATCCGGACGAGCAGCTCGGCCATCCGCCGCGCGGCCGCCTCGTACCGGTCGACGCGGGTGACTTGCGAGCCGATGTGGCAGTGCAGGCCGGCGAGCCGCAGCCCGGGCTGGGCGAGGACGGCTTTCACGGCGGCGTCGACGTTGTCCGGGACGCCGTCGAGCAGGGAGAAACCGAACTTCTGGCCCTCGGTGCCGGTGCTGATCGCCGCGTGCGCGCCGGCCGCGACCCCCGGCGTCACGCGGATCATCACCTGCTGCGCGCCGTGGGCGAGCGCGCCGAGCTGCTCGATCTCGTCGAGCGAGTCGACGACGATCCGCCGGACGCCGTACTCGAGCGCGGCCTTCAGGTCTTCGGGCGTTTTCGCGTTGCCGTGCAGCAGCATCCGTTCCGCCGGAAAGCCGATCGCGCGGGCGACCGCGATCTCGCCCGCGGAGCACGTGTCGAGCGACAAGCCCTCTTCGGCCACCCAGCGCAGCACGGACCGCGTGCACAGCGCCTTGCTGGCGTACGCGACTTCGACGTCCGGCAGCGCCCGCCGGTACTCGCGTGCGGTGTCGCGGACCTGCTGCTCGTCGATGAGGTACGCCGGCGTCCCGAAGCGGGCGGCGAGGTGGCTGACCTTCGCGCCGGCGAGGAGCAGCTCGCCGTCTTCGCCGAGTCGGGTGCTGCGCGGCCAGACTCCTGGCTCGAGGTGGTCGGCGGCTTCACAGCCGAGGCTGGGAAGAAGCTCGCTGAGCGTCACGGGTGCCTCCGGGCATCGCGGCGGATCGGACTCACTCAGGACAACCCTTCGGCAGGCCCCTCGGGTCGGCCGCCGATGCCGTCCTGACGGGTTCCCCGCTCCCGCTGACGTGTTTTTAACGCGCGAGTAACCTCGGCCACACCCCGGCTGACCTGCGAAGAGCTGACTTCGGGCGACGGTCGCCGTCACATAGGGCATGGTGACCACCGAGATGGACGAGACAGAGTTCGCGGACCTGGCCGAAACGCACCGGCGTGAGCTGCGGGTGCACTGCTACCGGCTGCTGGGTTCGGTCGACGAGGCCGAGGACCTGGTCCAGGAGACGTTCCTGCGTGCGTGGCGCGCCCGCGAGCAGTACGCCGGGCGGGCGAGCCTGCGGGCCTGGCTCTACAAGATCGCGACCAACACGTGCCTCGACTTCCTCGACCGCACGCCGCGGGTGGTGCCGTCCGTCGACCTGCCCGTGGCTTCCGGTTCGCACCTGGCGCCCCGGCCCGCGGCGGCTGTCCCGTGGCTCCAGCCCTGCCCGGACGACCTGCTCGACGCGGCGGTCGCGCGCGAGACGGTCGAGCTGGCGTTCCTCGCGGCCGTCCAGTACCTCTCGCCGCGACAACGCGCGGTGCTGATCCTTCGCGACGTCGTCGGCTGGACGGCGAAGGAGACCGCGACGACGTTGGAGACGACCCCGGCCTCGGTGAACAGCTCGCTGCAGCGGGCGCGGGCGGAGTTGAAGGAGCAGCTGCCGTCGCGGCGCACGGAGTGGCGCGTCGAGTCGAGCGGCGACGAGCGCGCGGTCGTCTCCCGCTACATGGCGGCGATCACGGCGGGCGACGACCAGGCCATCGCGGCGGTCCTGTGCGACGACGTCCGCTGCAGCCACCAGCCGGGCGCGGGCGGCCACGACGGGCCGGAACCGGCTTGGTACGGCGGCCGCGCGACGGTGCTGGCGGGCTGGGCGCCGGTGCTGCACGGGCCGGACGCGATGGAGTTGCGGATGCGCGAGGTGCGGGCCAACGGCGGCCCCGCCGTGGCGACGTACCTTCGCCACGGCGGAGCGTTCCGCGCGTTCGGCCTGAACACGTTGCTCATCGCGGACGGTTCGGTCGCCGAAGTGACGACGTTCGTCCCGAGCGTGTTCAAGGCGTTCGGCCTGCCGGACGTGCTGCCGGACTGACGGCGCCGACACTCAGCGCACGGGCTCGGGGACGGTGTCGAGCTCGTGCACCATCCGCACGGCGAGCGCGAGCGCCTTGGTGTCGCTCAGCTTCGTGTCTTCCATGACGATCTTCTTCACGCGCTCGACGCGCAGGTGGTAGCGGCTGGTGGGTTCGATCTGGGCGGTCATGGTGAATCCTGTCCGGTGGGTCGGTTCAGCGGGTTGGTTCGATGAGGTCGGGGTGGCGGATTCCGGTGGCACGGGGCCGAGTTCGGCCGTCGACCGGTGAAGGTCGATCCGGCCGCGGTCGCGATCCGGCTCGGTGGGGCCGGGTGCCGCGTCCCAGCCGGTAGCCGTTCGCGACCGGCGAGGTCCCTGGTTCGTACGCCTCTGCGCGGGTGAAGATGTCTCGGCTCGCGCGGTCAGGTCGGGCTCAGCGGGCCTTGTGGTCCTGTGCGCTGCCGCAGACGCAGCCGCGGTCGGTGCCCTGGCCGGCCGCCGTGGCCGCGCAGTAGCGGCGGGCGATCGTGTCGTGGGTGCCGAGGGGGTGCGGGCAGCTCGGGCACTGTTCGCCTGAGCGGGGCACTTCGGTTTCGTTCGGCGCGGGGGCTGTCATGCCATCACCTTCTTCGTCCGGAGCGGCTCGCCTGCCTCATGCAGGTGCTGCAACACGTAACCGTAGGAGCGGGCCCAGCCGCACTCGGCGTAGGAAATCCCGTACCGGGCGCAGAACTCCTGGACGATCGCCTGCGCGTGCTTCAGGTTCGGCCGCGGCATGCTGGGGAACAGGTGGTGCTCGATCTGGTAGTTCAGCCCGCCGAGGGCGAAGTCGACGACCGGCCCGCCGCGGACGTTGCGCGAGGTGAGCACCTGCTTGCGCAGGAAGTCCAGCTTGTGCCCGCTCTCGAGCATCTCCATGCCCTTGTGGTTGGGCGCGAACGAGCAGCCCATGTACAGCCCCCACAGGAACTGGTGCACGAGGATGAAGATGATCCCGGTCAGCGGCGAGAGCACGATGAACACGGCGGCGAGGTAGGCCACCAGGTGCGCGATCAGGAGCGCGGACTCCAGCTTGCGCCGGCGGATGTCCTTGTTCAGCACCGCCTTCACGCTCGAGACGTGCAGGTTGAGGCCTTCGAGCAGCAGCAGCGGGAAGAACAGGAACGCCTGGTACTTCGCCATCCAGCGGAGGAAGCCGCGCTTGCGCGAGCTCTGCGCCTTGCTGAACGCGAGCGCGGCGATGTCGACGTCCGGGTCCTCGTCCTCGTGGTTCGGGTTGGCGTGGTGGCGCGAATGCGTGCCGACCCACCAGCCGTAGCTCAGGCCGGTGAGTCCACCGTGGACGAACCCGGTCGCGTCGTTCGCCTTGCGGCTGCTGAAGATCTGCTTGTGCCCGGCGTCGTGGCCGATGAACGAAAGCTGCGCGAACATCATCGCGAAGAACGCGGCGAGGAACAGCTGCCACCAGGAGTCGCCGAGGTAGGCGAACGCGACCCAGCCGCCACCGAAGGCGGCGAGGTTCAACCCGATCCGCACGATGTAGTACCGGCGTCGGCGCTGGAGGAGCCCGGCGGCCTTGACGAGCCGGGACAGCTCGGCGAAGTCACTGCCGGTGGACACAGGGGTATCCGGAACTTGGGTGGCACTCATCGGCACAACCGCTCTGGGTAAGTCGTAAAGGCTTGTCCAGCAACGGTTTCCGGCCCCGACAGGGTCCGGGTCCGGTCCGGGAAAAGGGCACTGGGGCCTGGTCGCGGTGGTACCGCGTCCTTAGGCAAGCCTCTCACCCCACCGCCGGAATGGCAATTCCCCGCAGGTTGCCGAGCAGGTGTACAGTCAGCCACATCGGGATTACGGTGACTTACCGCACACCCGTGACCTTCCGGTCGGATCACTCCGGCTGGAGACAGGAGCCTGTCAGGCCCGAACCCGTCTCGTACCGCAACCGTGCCAGCCGTTCGGCCGGCGAGCAGCCGCCCGCAGTCGCGCAGAGCGACGCCCGGGGCGCCCAGTTGGGTTGCTACAGCGAGGATCGAGCCGAACAGGCCTCTGTCACAGGGTGGTTCGTCGGCGAGTTGTGGTTCGGCGTCACCGCACTTCCGACCCGTCGACGGGCCGCCATCTTCACGAGAGCCCCCAGGACGAGAGCAGGCCGAAGAGCCGTTCCCGCTCGGCCGCCGTCAGCAGCCGGCTGGGCGGCCGGACATCCGGGCGGCAGAGACCCAGTTGCGCGAGCGCGTCCTTGACGACGCTGACGTTGTTCGCGTTCCCGTTGGCGGCACGGAGTTCTTCGAAGGGCCGGATCCGTTCCCAGACGGCCATCGCCGCCGGATAGTCCCCTGTGGACAGTGAGCGGAACATGTCCAGCGAGATCGTCGGGTCGACGTTCACCAGCCCGGACGTGAACCCCGTGGCGCCCACCGCGAAGTAGCCGGGGGCGGAGAGCTCGGCCAGCCCGGCGATCCACACGAACCGCTCGAAGCCGGTGTCCCGCGCGACCGAACCGAACCGCACCGGGTCCGGCACCGCGTACTTGACCCCGATTACGTTCGGCGCCGCGACACCCAGCGCGTGCAGCTGCTCACCGCCGATGGCGGGGTTGCGCACGTAGAGCACCACGCCGAGTTCCGGCACCGCGGCGGCGATCGAAGCGTGGTAGTCGACCCAGCCGTCGCCGGAGACGTACGGGTGCACCGGCTGGTGGATCATGACCATGTCCGCGCCGGCGTCCCGCGCGTGCGCCGCCGCCCGCGTCGCCGACGAGACGTCGTGCCCGATCCCGGCGAGCACGCTCGCCCGGCCGGCCACGGCCTCGACGGTGACCTCGAGGCACTGCCGGGCTTCGTCCGTGTCGAGCGCGTAGAACTCGCCGGTGTTGCCGTTCGGCGTCACGACCTCGATGCCGCTGGTCACCAGGCGGTCGACCAGCTTCGCGTAGGTCTGGCCGTCGACGGCGCCCTCGGCGTCGAACGGCGTGACGGGGATGGCCACCACCCCGGAAAGCCGCCGCCTCTGCTGCTCGAACGTCATCGGGCCCCTTCCGGATCACGGTCTCCCCGGACGGCCCGATCGGGAGCGAAAGTGCTCGCCAAGGACGTGTCCGATCTGATATATGATGCGACATACAACATTATCACGGGCAAGGAGCAGCCATGCAGGGTCGCAGCGGCTTCCGATTCCGACGAGCGCTGCTGGTGGTGAGCCTCGCCGCCGGCCTCACGGCGTGCGGTGCCCCCGGCGGCGACGGCGGCCAGGCGGCGGCCCCGCAGGCCGTGCCGGACAAGCCGAGCAAGCCGGTCGAGCTCAACATCCTCGACATCGCCGGCAACCTGCAGCTCACCAAGCAGATGATCGAGAACTTCAAGGCCGCGCACCCCGAAGTGCTCTCCAAGGTCACCTATTCGACGGCCCCCGCCCCGAGCATGGCGGGCAAGCTCAAGGCCGAGCAGGACGGCGGCGTCGCCCAGACCCACCTGGTCCTGAGCGGCACCGACGGCCTCTCCGCGGGCATCGCGAACGGCACCCTCGCGAAGATCCTCCCGGACTTCGCCGGCCGGTTCCCGAACCTGATGCAGAACTACCTGGAGCCCGCGGCCAAGATGCAGGACCTCGCCAACGGCTACGGCGTCGAGGTCGTCTACTACCCGTCCGGCCCGCTGCTGGAGTTCAACCCGGCCGCGGCCGCCACGCCACCGGCGTCACCGCAGGAGCTGCTCGACTGGGCGAAGGCGCACCCGGACAAGTTCCAGTACGCCCAGCCGTCGAACTCCGGCCCGGGCCGGACCTTCCTGATGGGGCTGCCGTACCTCCTCGGGGACAAGGATCCGAAGGATCCGGACAAGGGCTGGGACAAGACCTGGGCGTTCCTGCAGGAGCTGGGCAAGTACGTGAAGTACTACCCGTCCGGCACCACGGAGGCGATGAAGAACCTCGCCTCCGGCTCGGTCGACATGGTCATGTCGACCACGGGCTGGGACATCAACCCGCGCAAGCTCGGTACGGTGCCGAACACGGTCAAGACCGCGATCATGCAGCCGATGCACTGGGTCACCGACGCCCAGTACGCCCTGATCCCGAAGGGGCTCTCGGGTGACCAGGAGTCGGCGATCCTGCAGCTCGTCGCGTGGATGCTCAAGCCGGACCAGCAGGCCATCGCCTACGACGACGGTTACTTCTACCCCGGCCCGGCGGTCAAGGACGTCACCCTCCAGATGGCGCCGCAGAAGAGCCAGGACACGATCAAGCAGTTCGGCCGCCCGGAGTACGAGCAGTGGATCGCCCAGTACCCCAAGGAGACTTCGCTGCCGGCCGCGCAGCAGGTAAAGGCGTTCGACAAGTGGAACCAGCTGGTCGGCGGCTCGAAGGTCGGCAAGAAGTGACGTTCGAGCAGCTCAGGCTCGACGGTGTCTCGCGCAGCTTCGGCACCGCGAACGCCCTGCGCGGCCTCGACCTCGCCATCACCCGCGGCGAGTTCGTGGCCCTGCTGGGCCCGTCGGGCTGCGGCAAGTCGACGGCCTTGAACTGCCTGGCCGGCCTCCTGCCGCTGACCGGCGGCAGCATCTGGCTCGACGACGCCCGCATCGACGGCCGGCCACCGGAGCAGCGCGGGTTCGGGATGGTGTTCCAGAACTACGCGCTGTTCCCACACCTGTCCGTCCGCGCGAACGTCGGCTTCGGCCTCAAGATGCGCAAGGTCGCCCGCGCCGACGCCCGCCGACGGGTCGACGAAGCCCTCCGCCTGGTGCAGCTCACGGAGCACGCGGCCAAGTTCCCCGCCCAGCTGTCCGGCGGCCAGCAGCAGCGCGTCGCCATCGCCCGGGCCGTGGTGCTGGAGCCGGCGGTCGTCCTGATGGACGAGCCGCTGTCCAACCTGGACGCCAAGCTCCGGCTCGAGATGCGGATGGAGATCCGCCGCCTCCACCAGACGCTCGGCCTCACCACGGTCTACGTCACCCACGACCAGGAGGAGGCGCTCTCACTCGCCGACCGCCTGGTGGTGCTGCGCGAGGGCGCGGTGCAGCAGATAGGCACACCCGAGGAGGTCTACGCCCAGCCCGTGAACAGCTACGTCGCGTCCTTCATGGGCTACCGCAACCTCCTGGACCTGACGGTCACCGGCCCGGCCGCCGGTCCGGTCACCGTGGAAGGCGACGGCATCCGCCTGACCGGCACCAACCGCGACGACCTCACGGACGGCCCGGCGAAGGTCGCCATCCGTCCCGAGGACTTCGTCGTGGGCGAAGGTACCGAGAACGCCCTCGACGTCACGGTCGAGATCGTCGAGTACCACGGCCGCGAGCTGTCGGTCTCGGCCCGCTTGCCCAACGGGGTGCCGGTCTACTTCCGCACGGACAAGCGTCTCGCCCCCGGCGACCCGGCGAAGATCGGTGTCCCGGCCGAGCGGGTCCTGGTGTTCGCGCCGTGACCGCCGTGACGACCACCCGCCCGGCGCTGCGCCACCGCCTGGCCGAACGGGGCATCGACCGCGCGTTGCTGCTCCTGGTGCCCGGGCTGCTGGTCACCGCGTGCCTGTTCCTGTATCCGTTCCTCTACGGCCTCCAGTTGTCGTTCGCCCCTCGCCAGGGCGGTGTCTTCGCGAACTACGCCAGGTTCTTCAGCGACCCGTACCTGCGCGACACGATCTGGACGACGCTGGGCATCGCGCTGCCCGCGACGTTCGTCAACGTGCTCGCCAGCATCCCGATCGCGTACGTCATGCGTGGCCGGGTGCGCGGCAAGCGCCTCCTGACGACGATCCTGGTCGTCCCGATCACGCTCGGCACGGTGCTCACCGCGCAGGGCCTGCTCATGTACGGCGGCGAGGCGGGCTGGTTGAACAAGGTGCTCACCGCCGTCGGGATCACCGACCAGCCGCTCCCGCTGGTCCACAACTACACGGGTGTCCTGCTGTCGTTGGTCATCACCGGCTTCCCCTTCTCGTTCCTGCTGACGCTGTCCTATCTCTCGGGCATCGACCCCTCCTTGGAAAAGGCGGCCGCGACGCTCGGCGCCAACTGGGTCCAGCGCTTCCGGCGGATCACGCTGCCCCTGCTCGCGCCCGGCCTGGCGATCACCTTCTGCCTTTCGTTCGTTATGGCGTTCTCGGTGTTCCCGTCGGCTCAGCTCGTCGGCGACCCGGCGAACGAGACCCGCGTCATCTCGATCGCGGCCTACCACGCCGCCTTCGAGGAGTACGACTACTCGATGGGCTCGGCCGTTGCGATGATCATGGCGGTGCTCATGCTGATCGTGATCGGCCTGGTCATGGCGTGGCGCGGCACGCTGTACCGCGGAGCGACCGGAGGCAAGGGATGACCGGTTGGGTCACGCGTCCCGGACGTTGGGTCGTCTGGGCCGTCGTCGCGTTCTTCTTCGTCAACCTCGCAGGCGTGGTCCTTTCCGTCGTCGTCGATTCGTTCGGGGTGCAGTGGTTCGGCACCTGGCTCCCGGAGGGCTTCACCACCCACTGGTACGCCGACGCCTGGCGCGAGTTCGGCCTCTCGGACGTCCTCCTCACGACGGCGATCGTCGCCCTGGTGGTGATCGCGGTGTCGGTGGCGGTCGGCGTCCCGGCCGCGTACGCACTGGCCCGCCGGACGTTCCCCGGCAAGCGCCTGGTGATGCTCCTGTTCGTGCTGCCGATCCTGATCCCGCCGATCACCTACGGCATCCCGCTGGCCACGGTGCTCTACAAGTTCCACCTGGCCGGCTCGATGACCGGGGTCATCCTGGCGAACCTGGTGCCGTCGGTGCCGTTCGTCGTGCTGACGATGACGCCGTTCATCGAGCAGATCGACCCGAAGATCGAAGCGGCCGCGCGCATGTCGGGCGCGCGCACGCTGTCGGTCTTCACCAGAATCCTCGGCCCGTTGCTGCTGCCGGGCATCCTGGCCGCGTCGATCCTGGTGCTGGTGCGCACGGTCGGCATGTTCGAGCTGACGTTCCTGACGGCAGGCCCGGACTCGACGACCCTCGTCGTGGCCCTCTACAACTCCGTGTTCGCCGCGGGTATCCGCGCCAACCAGTCGGTCGACGCGATGGCCACCATCTACACGGGTTCCATGCTGATCCTCCTCGTCGTGGCGTTGCGGTTCGTGAATCCGACGCAGCTGGTGACCCGGATCCGCGAAGAAACGTGAGGTGTTGCGAAACGATGAGCAGGGTGATGGCCTGGGACGGCTTCTTCAACACGAGGGACCTCGGCGGCTTGCCGACCAAGTCCGGGAAGACGACCGGCTACGGCGCCTTCTTCAGGTCGGCGGACCTCCGGTTTGTCACTGACGCGGGTTGGGCCCAGGCTCGCGAAGCCGGCGTCCGCACCGTCGTCGACCTGCGCAACGACGACGAGATCCGGCCCAGGTTCGAATCGCGAACAGCGCAGGCAGGTTCGGCGCAGTTCACCGCACACTCCGCGGGACCGGCCACGCCGACTGGCATCACCCGCCTCGAAGTGCCGCTCGACGACATCGACGACGTCGAGTTCTGGCAGCAGGTCAACCGCGACCAGCTCAACGGCACCCCGCTCTATTACCCCCTCTTCCTCCAGCGGAAAGCCGGCCGCTGCGCCGCCGTCATCAAGGCGATCGCGCACGCCGATCCCGGCGGTGTCCTGTTCCACTGCGGCGCCGGACGAGACCGGACCGGGCTGATCACGCTCCTGCTGCTCGCGCTGACCGATGTCGAACCCAAGGCCATCGCCGCGGACTACGCCTTGTCGGCCGAGGCCGTCAAGGCGCTGTTCGCTGCGATGGGCACCGACGATCAAGGTCCGGTCGTCAAGGCCATCCTCGCGAAGCGAGGCGCGACGGCCGAAGAAGCCGTCTTGGCTGCCCTCGACGGTTTCGACGTCGAGCACTATCTGCTCGAGGCCGGTGTCTCCCGCGACGAACTCCGCAGCGTTCGCCATCGGCTCTTGGGTTCGCGCGCTCACTGACTGTTGCTTCCACGTGATCGACTCTACCGCCGTTATTCGAACATGTGATCGACACGATGAGGTGAAACCAGTCTTGCGCCTCCCCTGGGAGGAGGTGCCAGGCTGAACCGCATGCGCTACTCGATCGGCGAGCTGGCCCGGCGGACGGGGCTGACCGTCAAGGCCGTCCGGTTCTACTCCGACCGCGGTCTCGTGCCGCCGGCCGAGCGCAATCCCGCAGGTCACCGGCTGTACGACGGGACCGCACTCGCGCGGCTCGACCTGATCCGCACCCTCCGCGAACTGGGGCTGGACCTCGCCACGATCCGGCGTGTGGTCGACGGCGAAGTCACCGTCGCCGACGTCGCGGCGAGGCATGCGGAAGCCCTCGCGGTGCAGATCCGGGTGCTGCGGCTGCGTCGCGCCGTCCTGACCGCGGTTGCGGAGCGTGGTTCGACACCCGAGGAGACAAGCCTGATGAACCAGTTGGCCCAGCTGTCGGACACCGAGCGTCGCCGGCTCGTCGACGACTTCCTCCGGGACGCCCTCGGCGACCGTCCCGAGCTCGCGGGCATCGCGCGCAGCCTGACTCCCGAACTGCCGGACAACCCGGAAGCCGCGCAGGTCGAGGCCTGGATCGAGCTGGCGGAGCTGACTCAGGACGCGGAGTTCCGCGGCGTCTTGCGACGCCTCGCGGACGACCACCCGGGCGGCCTTCGCCGCGACCTCACCGCGGAGCTCCGGACCGCCGTCGAGGCCGGTGTCGCGCCGGACTCGCCGGAGGCCGCCGAGATCGTCGACGGCCTCGGGCGGGATCCCGGGCGGCTGCGCGCGTGGCTGGCCGCCGCCCGGGATCCGCGTCGCGCGCGCTACCTGGAACTGCTCGCGGTCGTCAACGGCTGGGCGGCTCCGGAAAGCCTGGCGCCGACGCTGGATTGGCTGGCCGAAGCGGTTTCCTGATCTCGTCGGCGAGCCACGCGAGAACTTCGTCGACGGGCCGGGTGTCCAGCCGGCTCTCGTCGCGCAGCCGGATCGAAAGCCCGCCCGACGAAACCTCCCGCGGGCCGATCACGGCCTGGTACGGCGCCAGCCGCCCCTCCCTGATCCGCGCGCCCAGGCTGCCCCGGGACGCGTCGACGACCTCGATGCGCAGGTCGTCGCGCTGAATTCGGTCGGCGTAGGGCAGTTCGGCGTCGGACACGGGGAGCAGGCGGAGCTGCACCGGCGCCAACCAGGCCGGGAACGCGCCGCCGTGGACCTCGATCAGCTGCGCCATCGCCCGCTCGATGCTGCCGATGATGCTGCGGTGGACCATCACTGGCCGGTGTTTCGCGCCGTCCGTGCCGACGTACTCGAGCGCGAACTGCTCCGGCTGGTGGAAGTCGACCTGGACGGTGGACAGGGTCGATTCGCGGCCGGCGCTGTCGACGACCTGGACGTCGATCTTCGGTCCGTAGAAGGCCGCTTCGCCCTCGACGGCGTCGTACGCGAGTCCGGCGCGATCGAGCACCGAACGCAGGATATTCGCCGCTCGCAGCCATTTTCCGGCGTCGCCGACGTACTTCCCGGAGTCCCCGGCGAGCGAGAGCCGGTAGCGTGCCGGCTGGATGCCGAGAGCGTCGTAAGCCCGCCTGATCAGGGCCAACGCGGCGGCGGCCTCGTCTTCGACCTGGTCGAGGGTGCAGAAGACGTGTGCGTCGTTCAGCTGGATCGCGCGCACGCGGCTCAGGCCGCCGAGCACGCCGGACAGCTCGGCGCGGTACATCCCGCCGAGTTCCGCCAGCCGCAGCGGCAGCTCGCGGTAACTGCGCCCGCGCGAGCGGTAGATCAGCGCGTGGTGCGGGCACAGGCTCGGCCGCAGCATGACCTGCTCACCGCCGAGGTCCATGGGTGGGAACATGTCGTCGCGGTAGTGCGACCAGTGCCCGGAGAGCTCGTACAGCTCGCGCTTGCCGAGCACGGGCGAATGGACGTGCCGGTAGCCCGCGCGGCGTTCCACGTCGCGGACGTACTCCTCCAGGCTGTGGCGGACGATCGCGCCGTCGGGTAGCCAGTAGGGCAGGCCGGCGCCGATCAGCGGGTCGGAGCCGAACAGCTCCAGCTCGCGGCCGAGCTTGCGGTGGTCGTGCATTGTGGACTCCTCGGGGACGGCGAGGCGGGTGACCACAAGACGAAGCCCGGGGCAACCGCCCCGGGCTGGAAACGTCGTTCAGCGCGCCGGGACACTCTCCGGCGTCGTCGTCATGGCGCGCTGCATGCGCCCACGGTAACCAGCGGCGTCCGGCGCCGCGACGGAATTACTCCGTCACCAGCTGGAACGTGTCGTGCCGGGGCTTGCCGGCCGGGCGCAGGACCAGCACGTTGGCGCCCGTCGACGTCTGGCGGGTCTCGACGTGCGTGAACGACTTCGGCGTCACGCCCTCCGGGAACAGCTTGCGTCCCTTGCCCAGCACCACCGGGTAGAACCAGAGCCGGTATTCGTCGACGAGGTCGTGGGCGATGAGGGTCTGCAGCAGGTCGCCGCTGCCGTGGACCTGGATCTCGCCGCCCGGGCGGCCCTTCAGCTCGCGGACGAACTCGACGACGTCGCCGTTCACGAAGGACACGCCGGACCAGTCCGAACTCGACAAGGTCCGGGACGCGACGTACTTCGGCAGGTCGTTCATGGCGACCGCGATCGCGTTGTCCGGGTCGGTGGCCTTCGGCCAGTACTGGACGAAGATGTCGTAGGTCCGGCGCCCGATCAGCAGGGCGCCGGCCTTGGACAGCCACTCCGTGGCGTAAGCGGCCATGTCGTCCTCGTAGAACGGCGTCACCCAGCCGCCCAGGTCGAAGCCGCCCGACGTGTCCTCCTCGACGCCGCCGGGGCCCTGGTAGACGCCGTCCAGGGACAGGAACGTCGTGACGATCAGTTCGGCCATCGTGCCTCCTCGAATCGGGGTTCTCGGAAGACCGTCGTCCGAGGTGGGCGCCGGATCGACAAACCCCGTCCGAAGAATTTCAGGAGGCGAGGAACAGCTCCAGCTGTTCGACGACGAACGCGTGGTCGTCGGCCTGCGGGAGGCCGGAGACGCCGACCGTGCCGACCGGTCCGACGCCGCGGACCAGCACCGGGAACACCCCGCCGTGCGCCGCGTACCGGTCCGGGTCGAGGCGGGAGTCCTTTTCGAAGGTCCCGCCCTTCGCGCGGAACTGGCTGCCGACCAGGAAGGAGCTGTGGCCGTAGCGGTCGACGACGCGGCTCTTGCGCTCGATCCAGGCGTCGTTGTCGGCCGACGTCCCGGGCAGCGCGGCGTGGAAGAGGCGCTGGCCATTGCGGCGGACGGAGATCGTCACCGGCAGGCCGCGGTCCCGTGCGGCGGCCAGCAGCTGGGCGCCGAGGGCGAGCGCGGTCTCGTTGTCGAACTGCGTGAACTGGAGGCGTTCCTCCTGGTCAGCGAGCTGGGCGAGGCGTTCGGCGTCAGTCATGCACCTATTAAATCAACACTGTTGTTTAATGGCCAGTGAACTCGGTCAACGAGAGCACGTTGCCGTCAGGATCGCGGAACCAGGCGATCCGGCCGCCCGGCGTGGTCCAGATTTTGTCGGTGTCCTGTGGCAGGTTGTCGAAGGTCAGGAACTCGACGCCCCGGGCGCGCAGTTCGGCGACGGACGTGTGGATGTCGGCCACCGCCCAGCCGAGCACGGTGAACGGGTGCGGCGTGAACTCCGGCACGGCGGTGACCCGCAGCATGGTGCCCCCGCTGCGGAAAACACAGGCGAAAGGAGACTGCTCGATGAACTCGAGCCCGGCGACATCCGTGTAGAAGGTACGTGAGCGCTCCAGGTCGGTCGACGGTGCGAAGGCGACCAGATCCGCTGAGCCGAGCATGGCTGCACCTTTCTCTCGGCGGTGAACGTACTCCTTGGCCGCGTCCTCGGCGTGCGGACAGCTCGCGCCCGAGGAGGTGGGCATGGGCCGGATCCGGCGGCGAACGGTGCTCGGTGGCGCGGCGGCGGTGACCGTGGCCGGTGCCCTCCCCGCGGCGTGCGCGGTGCCGGCGCCGCGCACGGGCACCATCGAAGACGTTCGCCACGTCGTGGTGCTGATGCAGGAGAACCGGTCGTTCGACCACTACTACGGGACGATGGCCGGGGTGCGCGGTTTCGGTGACCGCGCTGCCCTGCGGGACGTCTTCCGCCAGCGCGGCGGCGGTGGCGGCGACCCGGTACTGCCGTTCCGGATCGACACGTCCGTCGTGGACGGTCAGGACCTCGGCGAGCTGCCGCACGACTGGAACAGCACGCACCGCGCGTGGAACGGCGGTGCGTACGACAGCTGGATCGCCGCGAAGAGCCCGATGACGATGGGCCACTTCGCGCGCGACGACATCCCGTTCCAGCGTGCGCTGGCGAGCGCGTTCACCCTGTGCGATCACTACTTCTGCTCGATTCAAGGGCCGACACAGCCGAACCGGCTGTTCCACTGGACCGGCACGATCGACCCCGACGGGGTCGCGGGCGGTCCGGCCACGCACAACTCGCCGGACTACGAGCCGTCGTTCCGCTGGACGACGTACCCGGAGCGGCTGGAAGCCGCCGGGGTCTCGTGGCGCATCTACGCGAACGACGAGGAGCGTGGCGTACCCGAGCACTTCGTGGGCGACTACGGCGACAACCCGTTGTGGCTGTTCCAGAACTACCACGACGCGTTGTACTCGATGGACCCCGTGAAGCGGCGGCTCGCCGAGCGCGCGAACCTGCGCACGAAGCTCAAACCGGACTCTGGGCGGGGCAGGGACCTCGACCACGTGCTGGCCGAGTTCCTCGCGGACTGCGACGCCGGGACGCTGCCCGCGGTGTCGTGGGTGGTGGCGCCCTACGGCTACTGCGAGCACCCCGCGGCCCGGCCGGTCGACGGTGCCGCGTACGTCCAACGGATGCTGAAAGCGTTGTGGGACAAGCCGGAGCTGTGGGAATCCACGGTCGTGTTCGTCAACTACGACGAAAACGACGGGTTCTTCGACCACGTCGTCCCGCCGACCCCGGCACCCGGGACGCCCGGTGAGTTCCTGCCGGCGAGGCAGCCCTGGAACGGCGTGCCGTCCGGGCCGCCGGTTCCGATCGGGCTGGGGCCGCGGGTGCCGATGACGGTGATCTCGCCGTGGAGCCGTGGTGGCTGGGTGAACTCGCAGGTCTTCGACCACACGTCGGTGCTGCGGTTCCTCGAGACGTGGACGGGCGTGCGGGAGCCGAACATCTCGGCGTGGCGCCGGGCGATCTGCGGCGACCTGACCAGCTGTTTCGACTTCCGGACGCACGACACCACGATCCCGCTGCTCCCGGACGTCGACGCGTTGCGCGCCGAAGCCGACCGGACGCAGACGCGGCTGCCGAAGCCGGGCGTGCGGCCCGGTGCGCTGACGCAGGAGCCGGGCACGGCGAAGGCGCGTCCGCTGCCGTACCAGCCGGTCGCGTGGGCCGCCGTGGAGCCCGGTGCCCTCAAGCTGCACCTGGCCAACCACGGCACGCAGGCGCTGCAGCTGGCCGCGTACGCCTACCACGCCGGTGGGACGTCACAACGCTTCGACGTCCCGCCGAACGGGGTCGTCACGGACGAAGTCGCGCACAGCGGCGCCTACGACGTCGCGATCCACGGTCCGAACGGCTTCCTGGTGGAGGCTTCCGGCGGTCCGGAGCTCGACGCCGTGGTCACGTTCGCGCCGACGCCGTCGCTGCGGGTGACCGTGACCAACAGCGGCCAGGCGCCGGTCGTGCTGAACGGCGTCACGATCCCGCCGGGCGGCGCGCACGACTTCCCGGTGACGACGGCGAACGGCTGGTACGACGTCACGTTCGAGGTGCCCGGCTGGCGTCGCCGCTTCGCCGGTCACCTGGAGGACGGCCGCCCGTCGCGCACCGGGCCTTAGCGGAGGGCGTCCAGGGCGAAGGCGGCCAGCATCGCGACGCCGTTCGGCATGGCGTCTTCGTCGAAGAGCACGCGGTTCGAGTGGTTCGCCGCCGCCTCCGCCGGGTCGACGCCGGGCGGGCACGCGCCGAGGAACGCGTACGCGCCCTGAACGCGTTGCAGGACGTAGGAAAAGTCCTCGGCGCCCATCAGCGGGTCGGCCATCAGCTCGACGTTCTCCGGGCCCAGGACGGCTTCACCGATCGTCAGGACTTCGGCGGCGACGCGGTCGTCGTTGACGGTCACCGGGTAGCCCGGCTCGACGTCGGCGACGACGCGGCAGCCGTAGGCCGCGCCGACCTGCTCGCACACCTTGGGCAGCTCGGTCCGGACCAGGGCGCGCGTGTGCTCGGACAAGGCGCGGATCGTGCCCTCGAGCACGGCGCTCTCCGGGATGATGTTCGTCGTCGTGCCGGCCTGGATCCGCGTGACCGACAGCACGGCCGGGTCGAACACGCTGACCCGGCGCGTGATCATCGTGTGCAGCGCGCCGACCATCGCCGCGGCCGCGGGCACCGGGTCGATCGTGTGCTGCGGCGCCGAACCGTGCCCGCCCTTGCCGACGACGCGCACGTGGAACGAGTCCGCCGACGCCATCTGCGGGCCCGGGCGGACCGACAGCAGGCCGCTGCGCAGGTTGGCGAGGATGTGGATGCCGAACGCGCGCTCGACCCGCGTCCCGGCCGCGTCGAGCACGCCCTCGTGGATCATGAACCGGGCGCCGTGGTGACCTTCTTCGCCCGGCTGGAACATGAACACGACCGACCCGGCCAGCTGGCCCTTCCGCTCGGCGAGCAGCCGCGCGGCCGAGGCGAGCATCGCGACGTGCGTGTCGTGCCCGCACGCGTGCATCGACTCCTCGTCCTCGGAGGCGAACTCCAGGCCGGTCTCCTCCAACAGCGGCAGGGCGTCCATGTCGCCGCGCAGCAGCACCGCCGGGCCGGGCCGGGAGCCGCGCAGGACGGCCGTCAGCGACGTCGTGGACTTGCCCTCCGTGATCTCCAACGGCAGGTCAGCGAGGGCTTCGCGAATGGCCGCCTGGGTGATCGGGAGCTGGAGGCCCTGTTCCGGCCGGCGGTGCACCGCCCGCCGCAGGGCGACGGTGCGGTCCTGCAGCGCCCGCGCGTCGTCGAGGAGGCCGGCGAACGGCGTGCCGGGCAGGGTGGGCAGGTCAGTGGGTCCGGTCATGCTCCCGATAGTGGCCCATGCGGCGCTTCGGGCGCACCGTGCGTGCGCTCGGTCGGGCAGCGGAATACGGTGTGCGCATGGCGGTGGATGAGCCGGTCACGGGCTTCGCGGTAGCCGTGGTCCGGGAGGACGGTCGGTGGCGGTGCAGTGCGCTCGACCCGGGGGCGTTGACAGAGCTGGACGCGGCGATCACTGAACTGGGCAAACTACGTTCCACCGGCGCGGCCTTCGGGCTACTGGCGGTCGACGACGAGTTCTTCGTCCTCGTCCGGCCGAGCCCGCGGGGACCGGCGTTGCTGCTTTCGGACGCGGCGGCGGCACTCGACTACGACATCGCGGCGGACGTCCTCGACGTCCTGCGCGTCGAACCGCCGGACGAGGAGGACGACTCCGTCTGGCCCGAAGGCGACCTCGAGATCCTCGCGGACCTCGGGCTGCCGGCGCCGGAGCTGGAGGTCATCGTCGGCGAGGTCGACCTGTACCCGGACGAACAGCTGCAGATGATCGCGCAGCGCGTCGGGTTCGGCACCGAGTTCGCCAAGCTCCTGGACGAGCTCTGAGACGGCCGTCCGACACCGAAGCCGTGGAGGCGGCGCTGGAGGCCGCACACGCCCCCGGCGCGGACGTCCCGATCGGCGCGGTCGTGTTCGGCCCCGACGGGCTGCCCCTGGCCGCGGCGCGCAACGCGCGGACCGAGCTGGGCGACCCGACGGCGCACGCGGAGGTCCTGGCCCTGCGCGCGGCCGCCCAGGTGGTGGGCGACGGCTGGCGGCTCGAGGGCTGCACGCTGGCGGTGACGCTGGAGCCGTGCACGATGTGCGCGGGCGCACTGGTGCTGGCGCGCATCTCACGGCTGGTGTTCGGCGCGTGGGAGCCCAAGACGGGCGCGGTCGGGTCCCTGTGGGACGTCGTGCGCGACCGGCGGCTGAACCACCGCCCGGAGGTTCACGGCGGGGTCCTCGAAGCGGAGTGCGCGTCCCTGCTGGAGACGTACTTCGCGACGCGTCGCTGAGTCCGTCGGTGGGTACCCCCTCGGTGAGGTCCCCGTCGAAGGAGGAACCGTCGTGACGATGAAGGACAAGGTCCAGCAGGCAGTCGGCGGCGCTCGCGAGAAGCTCGGAGACGTGACCGGCAATCGGCGTCTGAGGGCATCCGGCCGAGCCCAGCGAAGGACCGCTCAGGTCCGCGAAGTGGCCCACGACCTGCGAGACAAGGCGAGCGGCGTGATCCGGGACGTCCAGTCCCGCCGCCGGCCAGAGCGGCCCACCGACCCCAGGTGAGGCTGCGGGAGACGCTCCGGTATATTTCTCGGCGGTGGCGTGTCCGAGCGGCCGAAGGAGCACGACTCGAAATCGTGTGACGGCTAATCCCCGTCCGTGGGTTCAAATCCCACCGCCACCGCTCTTCAGCAAGCGAGACACCCGGCTCCCCGCAGAGGGACGCCGGGTGTTTTGCTGTGGCGCCGTCGATGACCGAGGCATTTTGGTGCACTGCCGGGTCCGCCGATACCGAATCGCCCGCTTGACTTGAAGAGGGCTTGAAGTGTGACCGTGGTCGGGTAGCCGATCACGAGGGAGTACTCCATGACCGTTCTCGTCACCGGGGCCACCGGCCACACCGGACGCCACGTCGTCAGCGGCCTGGCGGACGCCGGAGTGCGAGTTCGTGTTCTTGTCCGGGACCCGGGGAAAGCGCCCGAAGGCGTGGACGTCGTGCGAGGTGACATCACCGATCTTGCCGAAGCCGCCCAGGGTGTTGACGCCGTTTACCTGCTCTGGCCCTTCTTCGATGCGACGGGAATCGAAGGAGCCGTGGAACCCTTGAAAGGCAAGAAGATCGTCTATCTCTCCGCGATGAGCGCGGAGCAAGGTGGTGTTTGGGGCGACGTCGAAAAAGCCGTCCAAAAGGTCACGGACGACTGGACGTTCCTCAGGGTCACCGGCCTCGCCACTAACACCCTCGGCTGGGCGGAGCAAGCCAATAACGGCGTCGTGCGTGGACCTTTCGGCCAAGCCAAAAGGTCACTCGTGCACGAGCGCGATGTCGCCGATATGGCGGTGAAAGCGCTCACTTCGGACCACGCCGAGCAGACTTACCTCGTCACCGGGCCGGAGGCGATCACCCAGGCCGAACAGGTGAGACTCATCGGGGACGCCCTGGGAACGCCGGCTGTGTGGGAAGAACAGCCGATCGCAGAAGCCAAATCGGAGCTGATTCGGCAAATGGGTGCGGAATTCGCGGCCGGTGCACTGGACTACTGGGCGTCGCTGGTCGAGGAACCGGAGCCCGTGTCGCTGGACGTCGTCAACGTCACCGGGCATCCCGCGCGGCCCTTCGAGGACTGGGCCCGGGAGCACTTCAGCTGAGGTCGACCGCCGGGGTCGTCAGCGGTTCCAGTTCCGCGGCAAGGGAAGACAGCGAGGAGACCTTCCGCTGGACCGTGCGGACCACCGACGCGCACGCGCCGCTGACCGTGCTCACCACCTCGGCCGACCGGTCGTCCGACAGGACCGCGGACGCCGCCGGTTCCGCGGCCTCGGCGATCGCGGCGACCTCGGCCGACGTCGAAACGGCCAGGGCGTCGAGGTAGTCGGCGATGCGTTCACCCAGCGCCGCCGTCGCCGCCGCCGCGCGGGCCGCCTCGGCGTACTGACCGTCCACTGTGTCCGCCCACGTGCCGAACGTCTCCGCGCTGCCCCCGGTTTCCGCGAGATCGACTCCGGTGCGGAACTCGGAAGCAGCCGTCGTCACCACGGTGGAACCCGAGTCGACCGCCGCGGCCGAGGTGCGGATCTCGGAGGGGGCGCAGTCGAGGTGGCGCAGGGCCGCGACCGGGTCCGGGGCGCCGATCCGGCCCGCGGCCGCCCGGAGCGTCGACAACCGCGCCGCGGCCGAGGTCAGCGCCGGGTGCTCGAACAGTTCGAGCGTCACGGCGCCACCGCGATCCGCCCCCGGAAGCCCGTACTCCTCGTGGTGTCGGCCGCCATCCGGAGCCGGCCGGCCAGGTCCGACGTCGCGTCGCCGAGGACGCGCGCGTCCGCTTCCCGGGCCGCGAGCGCGGCCGACCAGCGGCCCGCGAGCTCGCGGGCCTGCGCCGAGATGCCGAACGGCGTCGAGTCGACGCGGGCCTCGGCGAACCGGCCGGCCGCCTTGTCGTCGGCGGCCGCGGCCTGGTCCAGCTGGTCG